>JAGQGZ010000080.1 GCA_020432105.1 Dehalococcoidia bacterium
CAACGGATCGTTGCATCTCCCAAACGCCCCGTTCTATCTCACGCTACCAACCACGTTCCATCCTCGATCCGCTTCGCAACACGGACCAGGCAGCAGTCCCAATGGAACTTGCACCAGCGACCCAGGTGTACGCGGTCAGTTGGCGCACTCGTCAGTTCCAGGATCTTGTGCGCGGCCCGGAATCTCTGTCCCCGCACCGTGTTCACGGTCACCGCTAGGGCTTCTGCCAACGTCTCGTCGTCGAGGTTCATGGCGCACACGGCAGCTGCGCGTTCCGCGATCCAGCTTAGTTCGTGTACATGGTGAGCGGCTAGCTCGGCATCGCCTTCGCCCACCACTTCGCCTCTGGGAAGCAATGGCATAGGGTATCGCTCCCGCCGTCCCGGCCCCGGTCAGCGGCAGTCCTAGGGTAGCATCTCCTCCTGGGTTCCGCGTTCACCCAGAGGCCCTGGCCACAATCTGTCACCCATGCGTTTCGCGCCTACTACACTGGAACTCCCGCCCACCGGCGCTGGAGCTAGCGATTGTCCTCCTTCCTTATCACCGGCGGCGCCGGCTTCCTCGGCATCAACCTGGTCCGGCATCTCCTGGCTCGCGGCCACAGTGTCACCACCTTCGACCTCCTCCCCTTCGACTACCCCGAACGCGACCGGGTGACCGAGGTCCAGGGCGACATCCGCGACCGCGCCGCACTGGATGCGGCGATGCCCGGCACGGATGTCGTCATCCACACCGCCGCCGCCCTTCCCCTCTATAAGAAGGCCGACATCTTCTCCACCGACATTGACGGCAGCCGTAACGTCATCGCCGCTGCCCACGCGGCGGGCGTCGAGCGCTTCATCCACATCTCCAGCACGGCCGTCTATGGCGTGCCCGAACATCACCCCATCTATGAGACCGACGAGCTCGTCGGCGTTGGCCCCTACGGCATCTCCAAGATCAAGGCCGAGGAGACCTGCATGGCCTTTCGCGGCAAGGGTATGAGCGTCACCGTCATCCGCCCCAAGTCGTTCATCGGCCCCGAACGCCTCGGCGTCTTCGCCCTCCTCTACGACTGGGCGAAGGACGGCCGGAACTTCCCCATCCCCGGGCGCGGTGACAACCTCTACCAGTACCTCGACGTCGACGATCTCTGCGACGCCATCTACCTCTGCGCCACCCTCGATAAGGGCCTCGTCAACGATACCTTCAACATCGGCGCCAAGGAGTTCGGCACCTTCAAGGGCGACTTCCAGGCCGTGCTCGACCACGCCGGCCACGGCAAGCGCGTTGTCTCGATCCCCGTGGCGCCCGCGCTCTGGGCCCTGCGCATCCTCGACCGCCTCCACCTCTCCCCCCTCTACCCCTGGGTCTACGAAACCGCCGTGAAGGACTCCTTCGTCTCCATCGACAAAGCCGAGCACGTCCTCGGCTGGGAGCCCCGCTACTCCAACAAGGAAGCCCTCATCCGCAACTATGACTGGTACGTCGCCAACCTCGCCGCCTTCGAGCACGCCTCAGGCGTCACCCACCGCGTCCCCTGGAAGCAGGGCGCGCTGTCGCTGGCGAAGAAGTTGTTTTAGGGGCGGCCTTGATACGGCACAACGTCTGGTTGTACCCTCGACATACATGGTCGCATGAATCTCAGAGCTTGCCCGTGGAGGTGCAGCTCGATGTCAAAGCGCTTATTCGCCTTCCGGAATCGATGGAGCCTTGCGTTGGTGCTGATGGTGTCTGCGGTAGGCTCAATCGCCTTGGTGGGCGCATTGTCAGCTCAGACGGCACCGGCTGTTTTTGAACCGTCAAATGTCGACGTGCAGTGGTACGCTGAGTCTCAAGACATCCCGCTCCAAGAAGCGGCCCATCGGCTCGAAGTCCGGCATGCTTCAGATCCGTTCGTCCAGCGCATCCTCGCAGCTTATCCCGGGCGGTACGCTGGCATGTGGGTCGAACACGAGCCGGAGTTCAGGCTGGTCATCCGTTTCACCGGTTCGGATGATGGACTCGATGTCGCCTTTGTCGAAGCTGCCAGGGCGCCGATGACGATATCCATACAACCCGGTGCAGCGCACTCGCTCGACCACCTGCTGGAGGCTCAGACGGCTATTGCTACCAATCTCGGCGATCAGTATGCCGGTGGAGGAGTGGATGTAAAAGCGAACCAAGTCTACGTAAACGTAGTCGGAGACGACCAGGACGATGCTGACGCTCTGGCTGGCACCCTCTCTGCAGCCTATGACGTTCCCGTCGTAGTGAGGTTGCTGGCTGAGCCAGACTCGCTCATGTCCACCTACGGCGGCAAACGCCTCTCACACTACACAACGTATAGCACACTTGAATGCACAAGTGGCTTCACAGTGGCGAACTACGAAGGGGCGACGGGTCTAGTGACGGCAGGCCATTGCTCCAACAACATGCCCCTGTACTGGGAAACATCAACGCATGGCTACTCTATGCAATTCGTGGACGAGCAACTTGATTCAACACACGATGTGCAGTGGCATTCGGTGTATGGTACGGAGTATGACGACTACTACAACGGTTCTTCCTTGGTAGATGTTAGGCTCAATTAAGTCCCGATCCACCTTCTCAGTAGACGATCTAGTGTGTCATTATGGAGAATCATCCGGTGCGAGCTGTGGATATATGGCCGGCATCTATTACTCTCCCGGATATATCTGCGGCCCTAGCTTTAGCAGCCTCTGCGCTGCATCGTTCATCAAGGTTGATAGCGGGAGCGACTGCGCCGGCGGCGATAGCGGTGGGCCGTACTATGTAGGTCATGTCGCCTATGGAATTCAACATTCTGGCAATTCCGGCGGTGGTTACTGCACATTCATGGCCTTGGACTACTTGGCGGAGCTCGGCGTATACGTCTTGAATTAGACCCCTCCGGGAGTTGCTGTGTTCCTCCGTGACGTGCTCGGGTGGTTGCCTGAGTCGCTTGAGACCCATCCGGAATCGGCGAAGGGAGGACATGACCGGCGTGGAGGAGGACCCGGAGTAGCCGGCAATCCTCGTTGCGTCCGGGCGTACGAGAACCCTCAGCTTGCCGCGGCCAGCTCCAGTGCAGCGCTCAGCTCGTCCACGAGTGCGTCGATGCAGCGCTGTTCGGTGGCGCCCATCTCCGTGAAAGCGAGGTGGAGGATGGTGCCTTCGGCCACCGTTCGCTGGTCCACCACCCGGCAGGGGATGTACGGCGTGTCCGGGTTGCCCAGTGCCACTTCCAGCGATTCCGACTCCAGGCTCCCATCATCGATCAGCACCGCGAGCCCGCCCCGCGAGATGTCCAGCGTCCGGCCGTGCCGTGGGCTGTCTTCGTGTTCGCCCACCACCACCGCGCGCAACTCCACCGGGAACCTTGTGAACGACCGCGTGTCGACCGGCCGCCAGGGGCTCATTCGCTTGAACACGGCCACTTTGCCCTTCATCTCCTTGAAGCGCGCCAGGGCCGCCATCCGGGTACCCGTCGGTCCACCGGCGAGGATGACGTCGTCACCCGGCGCCAGCGGGCACTCGCCCCGCATGGCCACTTCGATGACGAAGCCGCGGGCCACGCCGAGGGTACCGTCGCACCAGGCCTTGCCGCCGCTGCGAGGCAGCACTTCAACCGCTGCACCCGAGGTTGCCGACCAGCGGGACTCATCTTCCATAGGCTCATCATCGGTAAATCTCCCGAGACCTGTAGGCCCGCGCCCCCGATAGAATGGGCCCATGTGCGGGGCCCCGATACCATGACAGCCGATTCCCCGGCCGCGGCCCGCAACCTCACACTTCGCGACTTCCGCTACAACCCGGCTATTGCTGAGGGCGCCCTCCCGGTGATCGTCTTCTGGCTGTTGAATCTCGTGGCCGACCCGCGCATCGCTATCGCCGGGAGCTTCGTTACCGCCGTAATCGTCTTCATCCGCAACAGCGACAGCGGTGTTATCCGCTTCCTCAGCGCCGTCAGCTTTACCATCGTGGCCGGCTCCGCCGTGGTTGGCCTCGTGCTCGACAGCGACAAGGCCTTCGCCGCTCAGAATATTGTCAGCGACTTCTCCACCGTTCCCCTCGGCATCGGCACGATCATCGCGGGGCGGCCCCTGGTCGGCATGATCACCCGGGAGTTGGTCCCGGCGGTGCGCCCGTTCCTGGCCGAGAACCACCGCACGTTCATCTGGCTCACCCTGATTGTTGTCGGTATCAATGTCGTCACGGGCTTCATCCGCTGGTACATGTTGGGCGAGCTTTCGACCAACAACTACGTGGTGCTCAGTCGAGTCCTGGGGCTGCCGTTCAACTTTGTCTATTTCACCCTCTGCTATGTGTGGATCAGGCGCGAGATCGATCGTGCGATCGGGGCAGAGCCGGTCCCGGCAGCCGGGTAGCAGCAGCGCTTTCGTGGCGGCACTCGCCAGCGTTTCTTACCCGCCTTCGCCCTCTTGAAGGTCCAACTGCAAGTAGACGGTGCTGTGCCACTGCCCGAATTTGTAGCCGGCGTTCTTCAGCGTCCCCATCACCTCGTACCCGAGTTGCCTGTGGAGTTCGATGCTCGCGGCATTGCTGCTGCTGACCAGCGCCACGATGAGCCGAAGCCCTGCCCGCCGGGCTTCGGCCAGCAGGGCTTCCATCAGCGCCCGGCCGATGCCCATCCGGTGGTAATCGGGCCGAAGGATGACGGTGTTCTCGCGGGTGAAGCGGTAGCCGGTCTTGTCACTCATCAGGGTCAGCGAAGCAAAGCCGATGACCGCGCCCGCCGAAGTGTCTTCGGCCACCAGAACCGGCTGTGCGTCTCGCTGGTGTCTCTCGAACCAGTCCAATCGCCGTTCGTAGGGCCACTCGACCTCGTCGAAGCTGGCGACGCCGTTGGCAATTTCGTAGTTGTAGAGATCGTTGATCGCACCGACATCGTCGAGCGTGGCCGGGCGGATGTTGATCCACGGTTCCATAGCGATGCCGAGGATAGCGTGCGAGTATTACGGCCGGATGTCTAACGCCACAAATCCTCGTGGGAGGCACGGGCCTTTCCTTACCCCGGCGTTTGCCATGCCGCGCACTCCGGTAGAGTTGCCCGGTAGAGTGCTGACGTGAGCGAATCAACCATCTCACCCCTGCTGGCATTGGCAGCCATCCTCTCGGTGATCATCGCGATCGGGTTGTTCGGCGCCGTTGCCGACCCGCGCGGGGGAGCCGTTCGGCTGTTCATGCTTCGCCATGCCCAGGTGCCCGCCCTGGCCGTTGCTGCCACGGCCATGCTTGCCTCCCTTTACTACTCGGAGATCGCCGATTTCATTCCCTGTGAGTTTTGCTGGTACCAGCGAATCGCTATGTACCCGCTGGCCGTTGTCTTGCTCGTCGCCGTGGTTTCACGAACCCGGATGCCCGCGCGATTCCCGGTGGTGCTTGCCATCGCCGGCCTCGCGATCTCCATCTACCACTACCAGCTCCAGCTCAACCCCGACCAGGCGACGGTCTGTTCGGGCCTGGGCACCCCCTGTCACGTCCAGTGGGTCGACGAGTTTGGATTCGTCTCCATCCCCTTCATGGCCGGCTGTGGCTTCCTCGCCATCCTCCTGCTCTACGCCACACAGTGGCGGGCACGGCGCATCGAACGCTGGGACGGCGACGGCGACGCCTCGGGCGATTCGGCCTAGACCTCCGGTGGCGGCGATCGCCTCGCCGACTCTACCGGCCCCATGATCCCAACCGCCAACCCATCCGGGTCCTCCACGATGGCATACCTGGCGCCCCAGAATGCGTCGAAGGGCGGCTGCAGCCCCCTGTGGCCGGCCGCTGTCAGCGTTGTGTAGCGGGCATCGACATCGTCGCTGGTAGAGACGCGAAAGCCGACGATCGCCCGCCCGGCGAGGTCCTCGTGCCCGGCCCAGGCGGCATTGAAATGCGGTGCGAAACGGCTGCTGTCGAAGTCGAGGTCCACACCTTCACCTTCGGCATTGGCATGGTGCGCACCGGTTTCCGTACGCCAAACACGCTCTTCCCGTATCTCCAGGCCCAGCATGCGGTAGAACGCCAGCGTTGCTTCCAGGTCGCTACCGATGATGTTCACCTGGTCCAGCACCGGACGAGTTTCACTTCCCGCCATTCAGAGCCTCCTAGCGGATTGCGCGTACTTCGCGCAGAAAGATGAGACAGAGGGCGCCAATCACGATCGCCACCACTCCATTGCCAATCAGTGCTTCACGGATGCCGAAGACGCTGACAAGCACGCCGCTCAGGGCATAGCCGATTGGCAGAGACAGCTGGAAAGAGAGGAAGTACATGCTCATCACGCGGCCCATTACTGCCGGGTCCGTGTTTTCCTGGATAAGCGTCGCTGCATAGTTGATGAAGACGGAGGCGCCCAGGCCCCAGACGAAGAGCGTTGCCATGCTCAGGAGAAGGGCGTCACTGAGGCCATAGACGACGAGGACGGCGCCACCTGCAACACAGGAGTAGAGGATGGCGAGGCCCCGGCGTGGAATCGGGCGAATGGCGAGGATGATCGATCCGATCACCACCCCCGCGCCGAAGCATCCGGCCAGGATTCCCACCCACTTGTCGCTGCGTTCAAGGATGTCCGGCACGACGAGTGGGATGGTGACGGCGAATGGCCCGATGAAGAAGATGCCGGGAATCGCGCCGAGACAGAGCAGGCCAAGGATCGCCGTGTGGCTGCGGACGTAGCGCAGGCCGCCAACCAGGTCGTTCAGCACTGATCTCCCGGTCGGTGGCGGTTGTTCGGTGACGATCCGCGAGAAAACAAAGGCCGCGATGAAGAGCAGGACAACTTCGACGGAGAACGCGGTGGTTAGTCCTGCCAGGTCGGCGAGCAGGCCCCCGATGGTCGGCCCGAGGAACTGGAGCATCGCCATGAAGCCCATCATTCCGAAGATGACCCCGTTCTGGAGTTGGGTCCTGCTCACAATGTGGGGAAGCATGCTCTGGCGTGCCGGCTGCCCGAAGGCATTGCATGCCCCGACGATGGCCGAAAGGAAGAACACCGGCCAGATGAACCCCGCATCAAACGCCGAGAGCAGTACGTAGGCCACGGACACCATCGCGGCCACCGAGTACGTCCTCACCAGGATTCGGCGCCGCTCGATGCGGTCGGCGAACGTGCCACCGACCAGCGTTAGCAATGCCCCCGGCAGCGTCAGGGAGATCAAGGCCGCTGCAATCGCGATGGCGCGGAGGTCTTCGCTTACCCGGTCGCGGATGAACAGGGGCACCGTGACGTTGGTAATGCCGACGCCCCCGGCCGAGATGATCGAAGCCGTGAGCCACTGCCGGTAGCGCGGCGATGTGAATGGGTTTCGTGTCCCCGCCGCTGCCTCTTCGCCGGGCATGGCCGCGGTGGCCGCGGCAGGGATCGTAACTTCCGCCTCGCTCATTTGCGCGCCATCATCGCACGTCGGACGGCAAGGGGAAGCCGCGCCTTACGCATCCCTGCCCGGCCGGCTTACGCTCCCGGCGCCTCCGGCCGGTACGAGCCAAAGCTCCAACCGTGGCCTTCGAGGTCCTTGCAGCTGTAGCCGCGTCCGCCGTACTCCTTGTCCTCGAGAGGGAAGGTAATCTCAGCACCGGCGGCCACGGCACGCGCGTGATGGGCATCGGGGTCGGCGACGTAGACGTTGATGTGAACGGTGCCCTGCCCGCCGAGGTCGAGGGGACTGGCGAAGCCCCGGTCACCTACCGTGGAGCTGACCATGATGATTGCCCCGTCGAGGTGCATCTCTGCATGCACGATCAGGCCCTCATCGTCCGGTACACGAAGCATCTCTTCGAATCCGAACGCGTTGTGCAGCCACTCCATGGCTGCCGGCGCATCCCGGTAAAAGAGGATCGGATGGATAACCGTCTCGCCCATTGAATCTTCCCTTTCTACGGATGGTAGTTGCCGAAACTCCAGAGGTTCCCCTCCGGGTCCCGGCAGGCATAGTCGCGGGCGCCGTAGGGCTGATCCACCGGCACCGAGATGATCTCCGCTCCTGCCGCCTGCGCCCGCTCGAAGTGGCCGTCTGCGTCCTCGACATATATGGAAATGCCCCCGTCGAAGTCCAGGTCCCCCGGGGGCCGCTCCCGTGCGTCGCCTCGCACGCTCGAGACAAACACCATTCCCGTCCCCAGTGTCAGCTGGGCGTGCGCAATGCCGCCTGCCTCGTCGGCGTGCACCGCGTGCTTTTCGAACCCGAACGCGGTCACCAGCCAGTCAATGGCTGCCGGTGCGTCTGCGTAGCGCAGGAACGGGTATACCACCTGTGTCCCTCCGCGCTCATCCATTTGCATCAGACCCTCCTGATCGCGGTCATGCTGGCAACCCTACCGGCCCTGGCAAGCGCGATCTTGGACGGAATTTACCGGCTCAACTCCTCGATTTCGCCACCGTAGATCCCGCCGTCGTCCAGCCGCCTTCGCCACAATTCCATGGGGGTGCAGCGCGCAAACTCCCGGAACTCCCGCGACATATGGGCCTGGTCGTAGTACCCGGCCGCCACGGCGATATCGCTCCAGTGGGGCCGCGTTCCCGGCGAGATTGCCTGCACCGCCCGGTCGAACCTGACCAGCCGCCCTGCCACCTTCGGCGCCAGCCCGACCTCGCTGCGGAAGCGCTCGATGAGGTGCTTGTGGCTCCAGCCCACCTCATTCGCGAGCTGACGGATGCTTACCCTTCCCGGTTCCCGCGCAATCTCCCGCCATGCCCAGGCTATTGCCTCCGTCGGCGGGCTGTTCGCCGCGAGGGCTCGCGAGAACAGGGCGTCGAGCAGGTCGAACCGCTCATCCCACGACACTGCCTCGCGTAAGCGCTCGATCAACTCCCGGCCCGTCGGCCCCAGGAGGTCGTCGAGCTTCACGACCTGGTTCGTGATCTCCGACATCGGTACGCCGAAAATGTGATAGGCGCCAAGCGGTGTCAGGTTCACCTGTACCCCCGCCTGGGAACCGTTCGACTCCACCAGGGCCGGGCCTCTGCTCAACCCCGCGACGAAGCCGGTGTGCCCCGGCGCCAGGTCCGCTTCCTCTCCCGTCGGCGAGACGCTGATCTCCTCACCAAATCCCAGGATCAGGGCGGCTCGCGGAAACGGCATCTCCAGCCGCCGCGTTATCGCCGAACTCGTTTCGATGTAGCCGCCGTAGGTCCCGAAGAACGGTCGCAGCGAGCTGCAGGGTTCGGCCGAAGCCAGCTCCCAGGAACCGCCGTACGGTGACTCGAACCGCTCCACGGTCGCCCTGCTCACGACCCCCTCCGTCCGTCCAATTCTGCCAGCCGCTTCTTCGAGGCCACCATGCGATAGCCGTCTTCGACGATGCCTGCTACTTCGTCCCAATCAACCTCATCGTCGTCGAGGCGAATGCCGATCCAGCCGGCTGGCCCCTGGTAAGGCGGGATGAAGAACCGCCGCGGGTTCGCCCCCACCAGGACATCCTGTGCGCCCGGCGGAGCCTTCACCCATACGGCCACGTGGCCCGAGTTGTGATGGTTGTTGTCGAACTGTGCGAACATCTTGCCGGCCCGGAATGTCGGTTCGCCCCAGGCGAGCTTCTCCTCGGCCCCGGGAAAGTCGAGACACACCGCCCGGAGCCGCGCGAGAATGGGCTCGACGAGGGTGCCGAGAGGCTTGATTGGATGAGCCGGGCGATCCATGACCGCCCCATTATGACGGTTGGGCGAGCCGTCTTACGAAGATCGTGATGACACAGTCAGCCGGCCACCAGCCGGTAGCCGATGTCGAGTGCGTCCAGGTCTCGCAGGTGGCCGTTGCGCCGGTCCCACTCACCGGAGAGCAAATCGGCTTCGAGGCGCAGCAGGCCGGTTGTCAGCTCATCCTCCGAAAGCAGCCCGAACCCCGACATCGACTTGCGGACCTCGGCATCAAGATAGACCGCAGGCTTCCGCCAGTAGGCGCCGAGAAAGCCATCCGTGCAGTCATGGGGCACCGGTACCGTCTCCGCCCTGCCACCGAGGGCAGCGCAGACGTGGTCGACCGGCGGCATCCGCTTCCGGTCCCGCTCCAACATGGTGGGGAAATACTCCATGAGCCAGAAGTCGGGTGCGGCGTCGGTGTCGTGGGTCAGCAGCACCACGCGCCCCGCAACGCGGGCCAGTTCCGCCACTCCCGCTCGCCAGTCGGGCCAATGGTGGATCGTGAGAACGCCCATCGCCGCATCGAATCTGTCGTTAGCAAACGGTAGCGCCCCTGCCACCGCCCGCACGCAGGGATGGCCGTTCGTCCGCTGTGAGAGCATCACGGTGGAAGGCTCAACGGCCACGACCATGCGGTCCATTGGCTCATATGAGCCTGTACCTGCCCCCACGTTGAGCACTGTTTTAGCATCCTCTAATGCCGCCAGCACCTGTGCCGCGATCCGGGGGTCGGGCCGGCGCCGACCGGCATATCCCGCACCCACGCGCTGATAGTGCCCAAAGCCCGTCGCCGGTATCGACATGGCCCGAAGTATGGCACAACCAGGCCCGCGCTCTTTGGGCTTCGACCGGGTACTCTTTGCCCTCGTGACACCGATTCAGCGCTTCGTCACCTCCCAGCGCCTCCGCATCTCGTGCTGGGACTGGGGTAATCCGTCAGCCCCCACCCTGCTCCTCGTACACGGTGGCCGCGACCATGCGCGCTCCTGGGATCGCATCGCTGAAGCCTTTCGTGACGACTACCACGTCGTCGCCCTCGACCTCCGTGGTCACGGCGACTCCGACTGGTCGATCGGTGGCAACTACGGCCTCCCCGACAACGCGCTCGATGTTGCTGCCGTCATCGAATCATCGGGTGCTCCCGCCCGCATCCTCGCCCACTCCTACGGGGGCTCCGTATCGCTCGTTACCGCCGGTACCTTCCCGGCCCTGGTTTCCAGGCTCGCGGTGATGGAGGGCACCCATTCCCTCAACCCGCCCGACCAGGACCATGTGGGCGTGGAGTGGATGCGAAACTGGGCCCGGCGCCTGCGAGGATTCGAGACCCAGGAGAGCCGTCCTTACCCCAGCCTCCAGGCCGCCGAAGCACGCATGCGAGAGGCCAACCCGCGGCTGCCTGCCGACTTCCTGCCCCACCTGGCCGCCTACGCCAGCCGGCCCGTCGAAGGCGGGTATATGTGGAAGTACGACCTCTGGGTGAACGGCCGTAGCAGCATGGAACTGCGCCGCGACGAACTGCCCGAGTTCTGGGAGGCGGTTGAATGCCCTGTGCTGCTCGTCACCGGCTCCGAGTCCGCCGCCGCCGGCCGTCAGCACCCCAACCCCGAGGCACACCTCCGCGAGGTTCGCAGGGTCCAGATCGAAGGCGCCGGCCACTGGATCCATCACGACCAGAAGGACGCACTCCTCGCCGAACTCCGGCCCTTCTTCGCCGATTGAAATGACGAAAGTTACATCCGCCGGGCCCCTCGGACTGCTACGGTCGTAGTCTGAGGAGTGTTTCTATGACTGAACTCGAGCGTCTGCCCATTCACCCCGTCCCCGACAAAGCCAGGTTCGCCGCCCGCAACCCGGTCCTCGTGGTTGATGGCCTCGTTGATCGTCCCCATGCGTTGAGCGCGGACGAGTTCGCCCACCTGCCGCGGGAGTCATGGGATGGCGACTTCGCCTGCGAAGAGGGCTGGGTCGTCCCCGACCTCCACTGGCAGGGCGTGCGCCTCGCCGATGTCCTCGCCGAAGCCAGCCCCCAGACCACCGCGCAGTATGTCCGCGTAGGCTCCGGCGACTATGTCGTCCCGTTCACGATGGAGGACGCCTCGAAAGCGGTGCTCTGCGACACACTTGATGGCCAACCCCTCACCCTCGAACAGGGTGCACCCTGGCGCCTGCTGGTGCCCGGTGAACAGTGTTTTACGAGCGTGAAATGGGTCGATCACATCGAGATCGCCGCCGCCCCCGGCGAGAACACAGGCGAACAGATAGCGCGGGCCCGGTTGGCATCACAGCCCTAACCCGGGCCCCCTGGGATTTACCGTGGCGGGATCTCCTCCGAGAACCCCCGTCCACAGCTCATGCAGTAGGCATAGACATTCAGGTTCTTCCGCCCGCACCAGGGACAGGTCTTCATGGCAAATCCTCCGGCCCGTTTACCTAATTGTAATGGGTGGCAAGCGGGCCGGCCCCTGGGCTATCCGCGCGGGATCTCGCTGAGGATCGATGGGGCCGTGCGGTGGGAGTGACCCCACTTCTGGCATAATCGCCACGCTATGGATATGCCGTCCGTCCGGTTCGCGACAACGACCGACGGTGTGCGCATCGCGTACTGGACGCTTGGCAACGGTCCTCCACTGTTATTGTCACCCTGGACTATCTACGGCAACCTGGAACGCGAGTGGCGAATCCCGCGGTTGCGGGATTGGTTCATTCGCCTGGCAAAGAGCTTCCGGATCATCCGTTTTGATGCGAGGCACAGCGGCCTTTCCGATCGACTCTCCCCCGGTGGATATCGCGCCGAAGACCTCGCACTCGACGCGGAAGCGTTGTTCGATGCAATCGGCGTAGAGCGCCCGCTGTTCTACGGCGAACACGGTCCGGGACTGATCCTGGTCCATCACACCGCGCGAGGCCGAGATTCTCGCCCATGTCGCGGCCGGCGCCACGAATGACGAGATAGCTACTGCACTCTGG
>JAGQGZ010000081.1 GCA_020432105.1 Dehalococcoidia bacterium
CCAGCGGTGGGGTCCGAAGGCTGACAGGCTACGCCGCCGCCGCAGTGGCGCCCGTCCGCCTTCTCGTCCTCGATGAGCCCACCAACGACATCGACCCCATCCGCCGCCAGCTCCTCTGGCGATCCATCGACCGGCAGCGCGACACCGGCACGACCGTACTGCTCGTTACGCACAACCTCGTCGAGGCGGAGCGCTTCATCGACCGGCTTGCAATCATCGACCGCGGCCGAATCGTCCGAGAAGGCACGCCAGCCAGCCTCCGGGCGGTAGTGACGGACCGCCTTCGCCTCGAGGTGACCACCGCGAACGGCGGCTATGCCCCCCATCCGGCACTCACTCCCGAACCCGGTCGCAGCCTCCAGTACCTTTTCGACTCAGGCGAGCTTTCAGCGGTAAGCGCCTGGCTCACACGGCTTCGGGCCGAAGGGACGGTGCTCGATTTTCGCATCGGCCCACCCACGCTCGAGGAGATCTACTCCGCCGCCGTGGCGTCATCACCGAAGGCCGAAGGGCCGCGGGCAGGTGTCGCATGAAGGCAGCTCGCGAACTCGCCGTCCTCGTCCGTATGAACCTCCTCATGCATCGCGGGTTCATCTTCGTGATGGGCATCGTCATGCTCATGTTCCCGCTCGGCTTCGTCCTCGGCATGGGCTACCTCATCCCCAACATCAGCGAGGAGACGGCCACTTACATCACCATTGGCTCAGCGGCCCAGGCCGTCATCACCATCGCCGCGGTCGGCCTCCCCCAGATGCTCGCCGAAGCGCGCAACGAGGGCCGCGTCGAATATTTCCTCGCCATGCCCATCAGCCGCGAGGCCTATCTCCTCGCGTTTCTTGTGGAGTCAATGTTCCTTGCGATCCCGGGGTTCGTCTTCGCCATAGTCCTTGGCTGGTGGCACTACGACCTCTCGCTCTCGTTCGACCCCACCATCATCCTGGTGGCGATCCTCGCCATGCTCGCCACCTCGGGCGCCGGCATGGTCCTCGCCATCCTCATACCGCACATGCAGCTGGTGAACGCCATCACCCAGCTCCTCATCTTCTACTTCATCTTCTTCTCGCCTGTCCTGCTTCCCATCGAACAGCTTCCGGACGTCCTCCAGTGGACCTCCTGGCTGCTGCCTCCCGGTTACGCCGCCGATGCCATGCGGGCCACGCTCACCGATCTGCCGGATACACACCTGACGAGATCACTTATCGCGCTCACCGCCTTCAGCGTCTTCTCCGTTGCCATCTCTTCGCTGGCCGTGCGCCGGCGGGGATGAGCATGTTTGAGCACCTGCGACGCCGGGATAATCCCACGCTTCCCCTGAACGCGAACCCGGCGTCGCAGGCACTGTTTGTTTCGGCCGCTGAGCAATACCCGGGTCAGGCGACGCCGAGTGCCTTTTGCATAGCCCGGATGTTGCCGCCGAGAAAGGCCAGCATACCTTCCGTTGCTTCCCGCACGTTGCCGCCCTCAGCTACCTCGAACTGAACAGCAAGCTCGATCATCGCGGCCTCGTCGACACCCGGCTTCACCGAGACGGTCGAGAAGTAGGCCTTCATGTCCGGGCGCTGGAGAGTGTAGGTGTAGTGGTGGGGGCCGCTGTCTACCTGTGTCTCCCGCACGACCCGGTCGTCCGGCATCGTGAGCACGCGGACGGGCCCCTCGGGAGAGTCCTCGGTCTTCGTCTCTTTCACCACCGGCGCCCACTTGCGGATGTCCGCGAAGTCGCCGATGACGGCCCAGACCTCATCCACGCTCTTCGGTACGTCCTGTCCCAACGAAATCTTCCGCATCGTTTCCTCCCTTTGCTGCACGTTTGATTCTTGACCTGACTCTACCGGCACTCACGGCTGTGTGCGTGGCGCTTCTCAAACGCCCGCCGCGGGGGAAGCTGATCCTGCCGGGTATGTCCGCTATTCGGCGGGCCGGAGGTCAAGACGCCGGAGCGTCTGGGCATTGAAGGCCACGACGATTGTCGAGAGGCTCATCAGCAGTGCCCCTCCGGCGGGTGGCATCACGATACCGGCGAACGCGAGAACACCGGCCGCCAGCGGAATCGCAACCACGTTGTAGCCGGTCGCCCAGATCAGGTTTTGGACCATCTTTCGATAGGCCGCTCGTGAGAGCCGGATGACTCCCAGCACACTGCGCGGGTCGTCGGATGCCAGTACCACCCCTGCTGATTCGATCGCCACATCCGCGCCCGCTCCGATCGCTATGCCGACATCGGCGCGGGCCAGGGCCGGTGCGTCGTTCACGCCATCACCCACCATCGCCACCCGCAGTCCTCGTTGTTGAAGCTCGCTCACCTTCTTCTCTTTGTCTTCCGGCAATACCTCCGCAAAGACCTCGTCGATGTCAAGCTCGGATGCTACGGACTTCGCGACGTTCTCCGCATCGCCGGTGACCATTGCCACGCGCAGTCCCGCCCGGTGGAGATCCCTCACCGCTGCCCGCGACTCCGGCCGGACTTCGTCTTCCAGGGCCAGGGCGCCGACGATGGTTCCATCACGGACGACATGGAGCACTGTCGCTCCCCGCGTCGTCCATTCAGTCGACCGGGGATTGTCGCTTCCTTCCTCCATGCCAAGGAAGCGAAGTAGCTGCGGGCCGCCGACACGCACCTCCGTCCCCTGAACGGTCGCAACCACTCCCCGACCCGGATCTGCGGCGAAGTCGGTTGCCGGCGCAAGCTCTCCGTATTCGAGTGCCCGGGTCACGATCGCCCGCGCGAGTGGGTGTTCCGATACGTTCTCCGCCGCTCCTGCCAGCCGGATCAGCGCTGCTTCATCGCCGTCCGCAGCCCAGATGCCGGTGACGGCCGGAGTTCCCCTGGTTAGTGTTCCCGTCTTGTCGAACAGCACGACGTCGACCGTCCGGGTCCGTTCCAGCGATAGCCGGTCTTTGACGAGGATGCCGTTCCGGGCTGCAACCTCAGTGGAGAAGGCGACCACCAGGGGGATTGCCAGGCCAAGTGCGTGGGGGCAGGCAATCACCAGGACCGTCACTGTCCGGACTATTGCGGCGTCGGGGTTGCCCAGGAGACTCCATGCCGTAAACGTCAGCGCTCCTGCCGCAACGGCAATGAAGAACAACGCCGCCGCTGCCCTGTCCGCAATGGCCTGGGCGCGCGACCGTGACGATTGTGCCTCCGCGACCAACCGCTGGATCCCGGCCAATGCCGTCGAGTCTCCCGTCGCGGTGAGGCGGACCTGGATAGCGGAACCATGCGCAACCGTGCCGGCCGTCACCCGGTCGCCGGTGCCGCGGGCAACGGGTCTCGACTCCCCTGTGAGCAGGGATTCATCCATGTCGGCTTGCCCATCGACCACCTCTCCGTCACCAGGGACGCGTGCACCGGGCCGAATCAGGACAACATCACCATTTCGCAGGCTGCCGACCGGAACTCGCTCCGTACCCCCGTCGACGATGACCTCCGCATCGTCCGGCAGGAGATCGGCGAGCGCGGCCAGGGCGCCACGTGTCTGGCCGAGCGCCTTCATCTCCTGCCAGTGGCCCAACTGCATCACGGTTATCAAGGCGGCAAGCTCCCACCAGAGCTCGATGTCGATCAGATCCAGTTCGCCCAGCACACTGGCGCCGAAAGCCACCGTGATTGCAAGGGAGATGAGGAGCATCATGCCCGGCTGCCGGGCAAGCACCTCGTGCCAACCTCCCTGGAGAAATACCCGTCCCCCGTGGATGAAGACCAATGTGCCCAGGATGGGTGAAACAAGGCTGTGGCCCGGTATCGAGTCCAGGGAGTAGCCGAACCACTCCTGGACCGTCGGGCTGAAGACCACCACGGGGATGGTCAGCAGAAATGAAATCCAGAAGAGGCGCCGGAAAGCCTCCGGGTCGTGGCCCTCGTGTTTATCGTGGTCGCTGTGACCGCCCGAACTGCCGGCGCCACCCATCACCGCGGCGCCCTCATCACCCGCATGTTCGTGGTGTTGCTGGTGGCCGGAATTGGTTGACGCCGGGTGTGACCCGTGATTTCGGTCCTCGTTCACCGCGATGCTCCTAACGGGCGGTTCTCGGCATACATGCGCCGCGCCGCCTCCAGGACATCCACTATCGCATCCTGAAAAACATCATGGTGCCAATTCCGCGCCAGCAATCTTGCCTGCCCGAACCGGAGGCAGCACTGGCGGCCAGCCGATGCAACCGGCGGCGCACGCAGCAGGATCGTGCGGCGACTACTGGCTCACGCACCGGGCGCGCGATACCGCACGGCCGGTGCAAGAAGCCGGGACCCATGCGCTAGTAGCGCAGCACCGTCCCTGTCGAAATCGCGACAACCTCGCCGTCCTGGTTCTTGTAGACCGACTTGTTGGTCATCACCACCATCGTCCCGAGGCTGCCCTTGGTCTCCGCGATCTCAGCGAGGTGGCCTGTCGACGTAAGCACGTCCCCGGCACAGATATCGCCGAAGAACTCGAGTTGCGTCCCGCCGTTCAGCAGCCGTGTAAGTGGTTTCTTTGGCGCTGGCCCGAACGACATGGGACCTGGCCCAGACGACTCCCGCTTGGGGTTGAACACCGGTGTGCCGAGATACCCGGGAGGGCAGGGCAGGCTGCGGTACCCGGCGGCCTGGGCCGCTTTTTCGTCGTAGTACACCGGGTCGGTGTAGCCGACTGCCCGGGCAAACATCCGGATCATCGTCTTGTCGACTTCGAAGGTCGTGGGCGACCCCTCTTTGCCTACCGCCGCAAGCATCTCGTCGCTGATGTACTCGTACTCGTTCTCTGGCATCGCCACGCTCCCCCTTTAAGAAACGCCTCCCCGGCGCTCTCGATGTAATTCTCGCTCACTCTAGAGCAAGGTCCACCCGTGTGCCTGCCCGGGCATCCGAACGGAGTTCCCTCATTCAGGCACTAAAGCGTTCGGCGAAATCCTCTTCGCCCAGCTGGCCACCCTTGCGCCGGGTGCTCACCGCCAGCTCCATCCGGGATAGCTGGGCGAGGCCCTTGCGCGTGTCGCTTGCTACGCGTGCCTTGTCCTGCAGCTTCAGGCGCTGCTTGAACAACCAGTATGTCCACGCCTTCCAGTCGGCGTACGGCACTTTCTCACCGAGGAGCACACCGGTGTCCTCGTAGTATTTGCTCAGCAGGGCCTGGCGTGAGTTGCCGTAAACGCGCCCGTACATGCTCAGGTCTTCGCGCGGGTCCTGGCCCCAGGCGCGCGACCGGCTCTCCTTGTGGATCTCTTCCTCGACAAACAGCTGTAGCGCTTCTTCCACCAGCACGCCGTACAGGTAATTCAGGTGTGCGCTGTACTTCGTCTGGCCCAGCCGCGCCGCAAACTCCTCATCGTCAATATCAATCGGCCAGCGGCCGTAGTAGAGCAGCGCATGCGCCTCTCGCGGCGGCACGATATCGCCAACCTCATCGATGATCCGCTCGGCCAGGAGCAGCCAGTCAAAGGCGTCACCGCCGATGATGTAGCTGTATTCACGGTCCCGAACCGTCTCCCGGGCCATCCGCCAGCGGCCCACCGCATCCAGCAAGGCCTCGAACCAGTGTTGCCCTTCGGTGACAGCCTGGCGCATCCGGAGGATCGCCTCGTCGGGCGCCGGCAGTGTCTCGGATCCGGCTCCTTCGACTTCGCCGGATAACGTTTCGATGGTCTCTGTCGCAGGCATTCGGCCACGATGATAGCAAGGAGTTATGGTCGAAAGAACCCCGGCTAAACCGTGATTTCGTGCCTCCAGCAAAGGGGATGTTACCGTAACGTTGATGAGCGGGGAGACGCCTGACGAGCGCCCTCAACGGCGCCGGGAGTATAGCGGCGCCGGTTCGACGCTGGGGCTTGCCCTGCTCATCGTCGTCACCGTCGGCGTTGCCATCTGGTACTTCGAACTCCGCGGTGAAGGGACCCCTGCGAGCAGTCTCAATGGGGACTACGGGATCATCTCTTTGCCGGACGACGCCAACTCCACGGGCCAATCACCCGCCGCCCGGGAGGGCCGCGCAGCCCCGGGCTTTCGCCTGGCCGACGTTGAAGGCGAAGCGGTGGAACTCGTGGACTTTCGCGGCAGCTACGTGCTCCTCAATTTCTGGGCCACCTGGTGCCCGCCCTGCCGTGCTGAGATCCCCGACCTAGCGGCCTTCCATGCTGAAGCTGCCAATTCCGGGTGGCTCGTGGTCGGCATCAACCAGCAGGAACGCCGGGCCCAGGTTACCGGCTTCCTCGAACCTTTCGACGTCTCCTACCCGCAACTCCTCGATGAAGACGGGGAGGTCTCCAATGGCTACCGCGTCGGCCTCGGTTTGCCTATCACCTTCATCCTCGATCCCGCCGGCGTCATCCTTCGTGTGCACGTAGGGCCGCTCGACCTCGCACAGATGCGCGCCCTCCAGGCGGAACTGAGCGGCTGATGGCCACCGCCGGCTCGATCGAACAACCTGCCGCCCGCGGCCGCGGCCTGGACCCCTTCCGCAGTACCTGGCGGCTCCTCACCAACGTCAAGTTCGCCCTCGTCCTCGTGGCGACCGCGGCCCTGGTCGGGATGATCGGCGTCGTCATTCCTCAGCTTCCGGCCGAAATGAAGGGCAACCCGGCTGCCCAATCCGCCTGGTTCGCCTTGCGCGAACAGGATTTCGGTGGGTTTACCCGCCCCATGGACCGCCTCGGTCTCTTCGATGTCTATCACCAGTGGTGGTTCTACGCCCTCTGGGGCGTGATCATCACATCCGTCACGGTTTGTACCGTCAGCCGCATCCGGCCAACCGTCCGGTCGATTCACCGGCCTCAGCGCAATGTTCCCAACAGCTACTTTCAGTCGGCCCATCACCGCGCCAGCTTCAATCTCCCCGGCGATGTTGAGCAACTGGAAACAGCGCTCCGAAGGCGCCACTACCGGGTCGAGCGCCTGAGCCACTCCGCCGCTGAAACACGCCTCTTCGCCGAGCGCTACCCCTGGAGCCAGTACGGCACGTTCGTCAGTCACCTCGCCCTGATCATGGTGCTCGTGGGCGGTTTGCTGACCACGATGGCGGGCTTCGACCGTACGCTCGCCCTCGCCGAAACCAGCGGTGCCGCCCCGGTTTTCGACACCCCCGGTTCCGGTCAGATCTTCATCGGCATGGAGGACGCCGTCCGCCGCATCGATGCCGACGGGAATATCGTCGACTTCCGCAGCTTTCTCGAACTTCGCCGCGGCGACGAGGTCGTGAACTGCGTCGCTACCGTCAACGACCCCTGCGAGGCGTTCGGCTATCGCTTCCACCAGGCCGCCTTTTTCGCCGACCTGGCCCGGATTGAGATCACCGGGCCAGGCGGCCGCCTGCTCTACGCCGACGTCCTCGACTTCAACGCCGGGCAAACTCCTGCCCCATTCGTTACGGTCACCCGCGAGGGCGTGCCCGTCTTCGAGCAGGCCGTCCCTCAACTCGCCAGCGAGGGTGACCTTGCCACGTCGGTCCTGACATTCGCGGCCCGTAGCGGTGTCGAGGTCTCCTTCCCCGTCGCCTGGCAGAACGCCAACGGCCGGATGATCCTTTACGTCGACGACGGAGTGAGTGGTCTCCAGGCGCTCGAGGCGGGCGAGGGGGCGGCGATCCTTGCCGGCGCCTACGAACTCCGATTCGACGGCGTTGCGGCCGTGCCGGCCATCGACTTCCGCGATATGCCCGGCGCCACCGGTGACGTGGTCACGGTCCAGATGCCCGAAGTTGAAGGCGGAGAGCACCAGCTGGTCCTTGCCGGTGTCGACGACGTGCCGCTTGTTCTTGCCCCCGGCCAGGCTGCCACCACCTCCACCGGGTACACCTATCGCTTCATCGGCCAACTTGACGGCGCCGGCATCAACGTGAAGCGCGACCCCGGAGACACCTTCATCTTCATCGCCGTCATCCTCGCCCTTATCGGCCTCGCCATGACCTTTTACGTGCCCAGGCGCCGTCTCTGGGCTCGCATCCAGGATGGTCGGGTGGAGATTGCCGGCATCGCCGAACGCACCACGAGGCTCGGCCGCGAACTCCGCCTCATCGGCGCCGAACTCGGCTCGAAGGATGCCCTGTTACCCGAGGACGAGGAAGAGCGCTGGTAACCGGTGCGATAATGGCCTCATGGTTCGCTCCTATCCCATCGCAATCCCGGCCGAGGAACTCGCCGCGTTTTGCCGTGCTAAGGGGATCAAGAAGCTGTCGCTGTTTGGGTCCATCCTGCGCGACGACTTCACGCCGGAGAGCGACATCGATGTGCTCGTCGAGTTTGAGGAAGGTGTCCGGCTTGGCTACCGGTACTTTGCTATCCAGGAAGAGCTGGCGGCACTGCTCGGGCGCAAGGTAGACCTGTTGACCCCCGACGGTTTGAGCAAGTACTTCCGCGACGAGGTGCTGCACCAGGCCCAGGTTGTCTATGACGCAGCGTGATCGGCTGCACTGGTCGAGGCCGAGCGCGAGAATACCCCTTAGTCCCCCCGCGCGAACCTCTCCAGCCGTGCGAGGTCGACCTGGATGAACAGCCCTTCTGCCTCGGCACACAGTGTCTCGCCGTCATGGAGCGTGGCCGTCGTGAAGATCTTCCGGCCCTCGCGCTTTTCCACCCGGCCTTCGAACCTGAGTTCCCGGTGCAGGGGCGTGGGCTTCCGGTAGTGCACCACCAGCCTGCCCGTCATTCCCGATTGGCCTGATAGCGACTGCGCCATTCCCAGCACCTCGTCGAACGCTGCGGCCACAAATCCACCATGCACATGCCCCGGTGGGCCTTCGTACTGCTGCCCGAATACCGCCGTCCCAACAACGCAATCGTCCTTCCATTGCATCTGCAGGGGAGGGGCTATCGGGTTCCCCGGTCCCATCAGCGGGCTGGCGTCGAACTCGAAGCGCGGGGTGTCGGCGTTCGCGCTCTCGGCGAATCCGTAGGAGATCTCCCGTTCCGGGCCACTTTCCAGCCTGTCGGCCAGTTTCTCGGCCAGCTCGGACAGGGCATCGAGGTCGGCCGGGGCAGGATCCGTGGCAATCAACGCCGCGATCGCTCGGCGCAGCGCCGCGGCCATTCGCTGGCGAGATTCGCGCCTCGCGCTGGGCGGCGCCTCGTGCGGTAGCCAGCGCAGGCGATTCTGCAGCTCCCGTTCCATCACTGCCAGCCTACCGCCTGGAGGGGGCCGGTGGCAGAGCAATTCGCGCTGCCGTGCGAACGCAGGCACTATGTCCGGCTGGTCGAACGCGCGTGAGTGCCCGGACAGACCAGCACCCGGGAAAGTCGAGAACTGGCCTCCCTCGATCGACCCCGCTAGACTCGAATGACAGCCAGCGTCCAGGTTCTTACGG
This sequence comes from Dehalococcoidia bacterium, assembly GCA_020432105.1. GTDB lineage: Bacteria > Chloroflexota > Dehalococcoidia > Tepidiformales > Tepidiformaceae > JAGQGZ01. The sequence continues at coordinate 9,270 of JAGQGZ010000081.1, forward strand.
TCCTTCCGCGGCCATGCCGGGCGAGAGGGAGGCTCTATGGACTGGTCTGATTCCCCCGAACACCGCGCCTTTCGCGATGATGTGCGAGCCTTCATCCGCGAGCGTTTTCCAAAGAACTACAGCCCCGATATCCACGGCCACCAGAGCCTCGAACCAGAGGATGTCTTCGGCTACAACTGGGTCGCCGACCGCTGCAGCAGCGACCCGGACCGCCGCGAAGGCGCCATGGCCTGGGCGGGCGCGCTGGCCGAACGTGGTTGGGTTGCCCCACACTGGCCCAAGGAATACGGCGGCGCAGGCCTCTCCGTTGCCGAAGAGCACATACTTTCCGAAGAGATGGCGCGTGCCCGCGTACCCCAGGTCAATGGCATCGGCGTCAACCTTCTCGGGCCCACGCTCATCGCTCACGGCAGCGAAGAGCAGCGCAGGCAACACCTGCCGAAGATACTCAGCGGCGAAGTGACCTGGGCCCAGGGCTTCAGCGAACCCGGCGCCGGTTCCGACCTCGCCGCCCTCCAGACGAAGGCCGTGCGCGAAGGCGATGTCTACGTCGTCAACGGCCAGAAGATCTGGACCACCCACGCCCAGTACGCCGACTGGCTCTTCATTCTCGCCCGTACCGATCCCGATGAGCCAAAGCACCGGGGGATCTCCATGTTCCTCCTCGATGCGAAAACCCCCGGCGTAACCGTCACCCCGATCGAGGACATGCGGGGTGATGTGCCCTTCAACGAGCTCTTCTTCGACGATGTCCGTGTGCCGGTTGCCAACCGCGTTGGCGAAGAGCACCGCGGCTGGTATGTCGCCATGGCCACCCTCGACTTCGAGCGTTCGGGCATCGGAGCCACCGTGAAGTACCGTCGCACCCTCGAAGATCTCGTCGCCTGGATCCGCGACCGTGAGGCCTCTCGCGGGCGACTCCGCCACCACGCCCGCGACGTCGTCCGGCACGAGATCGCCCAGCGATTGATCGAGGTGGAAGTGCTCAACAGCCTCGCACTGCGCACGGTATCCATGCAGGAGGCTGGCCAGGTACCGAACGTTGAGGCGAGCGTCAATCAGCTCTTCAGTGCCGAACTGCACCAGCGCATCGCTGCCACCGGAATGAAGGCTATCGGCATGTGGGGGGGTAACTGGGAGCACGACGGCACACCGCTCGAGGGCTTCCTCGCCCACAAGTACCTCGAAGCCGTTCCCTACACCATCCTCTCGGGCACTGCCGAAATCCAGCGCAACGTGATCGCTACCCGCGGCCTGGGCCTCCCCCGGGAGTAGCGGTCCGGGCCCGAACCGCCGGGTTGGGGCCCCTCGGCGTTGGGAAGGTGTCCGTGAGCCCCTTGGCCAGACTGTCGTGGTGCGTTGACAATCGGACGCGCCGGGGTGGACCACGGCACTTGCTTGAGAGGTTCGCGCATTGGATGCCCTTTGGCCCGGACAAATAGACACCACGGTTGACCGGCTGGCAGTTGCCGCCCTGGCAATCGTCGGTCTCGTAATCGTCAGCCGTGTCCTGATGGGACTGGCCACCTTCCGCATCGAGCAGGCAAGCCTGCGCTATAGCGTGCGTAAGACGATCTCGTTTGCTGCCTATGCCGGGGCCGTCGCCATCATCGCCATCGTCTGGCGCCCAAGCCTCGGTGGGTTCGGCGTCGCTCTGGGCGTGGCGGGCGCTGGCATCGCCTTTGCACTGCAGGAAGTGATCACGAGCGTTGCGGGCTGGTTCGCCATCTCCTTCGCGGGGTTCTACAAGCCCGGAGACCGCGTCCAGCTCGGCGGCATCAAGGGCGACGTCATCGATGTCGGGTTACTGCGGACCACCGTCATGGAAATCGGCGAGTGGGTTTCCGCCGACCTCTACAACGGCCGCGTGGTGCGGATCGCTAACTCCTTCGTCTTCAAAGAGCCGGTATTCAACTACTCCGGCGACATTCCTTTTCTCTGGGACGAGGTCATGTTCCCGATCCGCTACGGTTCAGACTGGAAACTGGCGCGCGACACTCTTACCGCCATCGGCAACGAGGTGGTCGACCCCTATCGTGAGCGGGCCATGGCCGCCTGGCAGTCCGCTGTTCGCCGCTATCAACTCGAGAACGTCACCCTCGAGCCGATGGTTGCGATGTTGCCGACCGACAACTGGATCGAGATGCGCCTGCGCTACATCGTCGACTATCGTGTGCGCCGAAAAACGCAGGACATGATTGCCACCCGAATGCTGGAGGCGGTCGACGGCAGCGAGGGCCGGATCCAGTTCGCCTCGCAGACGATCCAGGTGGTTGCCGGGTCACAGATCAGCGTCGATAGGCCGACTTAGACAGGGACCAGCAGCACCGGACGCGGTGAGTTCCGGAGCACGCCGATCGCCGTACTTCCCGCGAACAGGTGGCGGATGGTGCTATGGCCATGGCTGCCCATCGCGATGGCGGTGGCTTTGGTAGCCTCGGCAACGCCCAGGATCGTGTCCACAAGGGCGGAGTCATGTCCCGCGTTGGCGGCATGCACGGTTACCCGGGCAGGTTCCGGGAAGTGGGGAACGAGCGACTCGAGATGCTCTTCCACTCCCGGCAAGTCGCTCCCGAGTGCGAACCCCGCGAGTACGATTTCGATAGGGACGCCGGTGAACATCCGGGCAAATGCGACGACGCTGCGGTCGGAGTCCGTCGAACCATCGTTCGTGATCATGAGCCGGTAGATATCTGCGCGAGGGTCGGACCGAGTTGCCGGGCCCGTAAGGAGCATTGGGGCCAACCACTTGCCCAGCACCCCGAGGGCAGTGCTGCCGGCAATGGCATGGTGAGTCCGGCCCGAACCACGTGAGTGCATTGCGATTGCTGCAGCTCCCCGCTCCTTCGCCACGCGCACGATCGCGTCCTCGGCGGATTCGTGACGGCCGACTATCTCGACAGAGATCTCTGCTTCCACTCCCTGCGCCACCGCGTGTTGTGTCAGCTCCACCAGCCAGCGATTCGACAGCAGTTGCAACGCTTCTGATTGCGACGCCCCGACAGGATCCCCGGCATCCAGCAAGGGGTGGAGAACCCGGACTATGTGGAGTGGCACGTTCAGCCCCCACGCCAGGGCATCTGCATGCGGGAGCACGTTCCAGGATCGATCCGAGCCATCAACCGTCATCAGGATTGTCATCCGACCCTCACAAGTACGTGCTCGGCTTAGCGTTGCATTCCCAGGGCCCCTGCTCAACGGCCCGAGGCGAACGGGCTCATTCCAGTA
>JAGQGZ010000082.1 GCA_020432105.1 Dehalococcoidia bacterium
TGGTCGGCTCTTCGAAGGCCAAAGAGTGGATCTTCACCGCCCGTAAGTTCGATGCTCAGGAAGCACTCGATGCTGGCCTCGTGAGCTCCCTCCATCCCCGTACCGCCCTCCTCGATGCAGCCATGGCCATGGCCAACCTCATCGCCGGCCACGACCAGGACGCCGTCCGCCAGTCAAAACGCGTCATCGATGCCGCCACGCTCGACGAGCATGCCGTCGACCTTGAGGCTGAGATCAACCGTGGGCTCCGCGGAACTGATAGCCAGGCTGCTCGCTTCCGCGAAGCAACCCGCAGGGTCACCGGCCGTTAGGCCAGTGACTGCTCCCGGCTGGCGGCCGATAATCGAACCATGCCATATGTCATCACGGAGCCATGCATCGGCGTCAAAGACGCCTCCTGCGTCGACGTCTGCCCCGTCGACTGCATTCACACCGCCGACGAGGCCGAGATGTACTACATCGACCCCGACTCCTGCATCGATTGCAGCGCCTGCGTCAACGTCTGCCCCGTCGACGCCATCTATTCCACCTACGACATGCCCGCGGGGCAGGAGCGCTTCGAAGAGGTCAACGCCGCCTTCTTCCGCGACCGCCCCTAGCGCGACCCCCGCAACCGCGGGTCGAGCACGTCGCGTAGCGCATCGCCGAGGAAGTTGAAGCCCACCACCAGCGAGGCCAGCGCCGCACCCGCGAACACCGACAACCAGGGGTGGACGTCGATGTTTGCCCGGCCGTCGGCCACCATCTTCCCCCACGAGACCACGCCGCGCGGCCCAACACCGAGGAACGAAATCGTCGCTTCGAAGAGGATGTAGGCGCCGATCCCGATCGAGAATGCGACGAGGAGGACCGCAGCGATGTTGGGCAACACATGCCGCATCATCACCCTCATGTCCGTGGCCCCCATCGCCCGCGCCGCCATAACGTAGTCCGTAGCTGCCGTGGCGAACACAGCTGACCGCACCAGGCGGGTTGCGATGGGTATGCCGATGAACCCCATGGCGAGCACCGTGTTTCGTACCGATGGTTCGGCAATCTGCACCAGCAGCAAAAGCAGCACGAGTGCCGGGAACGCCTGCAGCGCGTCCACGAATCGCTGGAAAATGAGATCGATCCAGCCCCTGTAGAAACCCGAAGTCACACCGATGACCATCCCCAGGCCGACCGCGATGACTGAAGCGCCAAATCCAACGGTGAGCGACAGGCGCGCCCCGTAGATCGTCCGCGAATAGATGTCGCGGCCCGCGTTGTCTGTCCCGAACCAGTGCTCACCCGTCGGATCCTCGTAGCGGGCTACGATGACCGGGGACCCAATGTCAGGGTTCTTTGCAAGCTCGGGGATAGTCGGGTTCGCCTTATAGTCAGGGTTCGGCGCATCAAACACCCGGTCTTCATCTACCAGCTTCGGAACTGCGCCCGGAACGAGCGCTGCGATGAATGCGATGAGGACCCAGAAAACCACGATAATGAGCCCGACCGCGCCGAGCCGCTTCTGTGCCATGAACTGGGTGCAGCTCTTCCCGAAGGCGCGAATTCCCGTCGGGCGCTGCGGGAGGTCGTAGGTTAGTGCCTCAGTTGCGACGGTCATGCCAGGCGCACCCGCGGGTCCAGCACACCGTACAGGATGTCCACCGCAAGGTTTGTAAACACGATCACAACCGTCGTGATCAGTACCAGGCCCTGCGTCAGCGGATAGTCACGCAGGAAGATCGACTGGAAGAGCAGGCGACCTACTCCCGGGATTAGGAACATCTGCTCCAGGACGATCTGTGAGCTGATGATCGTAGCAACGGTCAGTCCCATCACCGTGATCACCGGTAGGAACGCATTTCGCAACGCGTGCCGCATGACCACCTGGCGCTCCTGCAGCCCCTTCGCTCGCGCCGTGCGCACGTAGTCGTCGCGCATCACCTCAAGCATCTGGGAGCGCAGCAAACGCATGGTGTTCGCCGTCGAAGCGAGCCCGCCTGCAACCATTGGGATGAGGTACCACTGCAGGGCAGCCTGCGGTTCCTCCCAGATATGCGGTTGTCCGATTACATCAATGCGGAACAGGCTGAATTTCAGTACAACGATGACAGCAAGCGAGGCCGTCCAGAACACCGGTGCAGCCAGGGCGCCGATTGCCACACCGCGTAGGAGGTAGTCCGGCCATAAGTCCTGTTTCACAGCACTCACGATCCCCACGGGTATGGCAACCGAGAACCCGACAAGTACGACGAGCAGGCCAAGCTCCATGCTGTACGGCAGCGCTCGGCGAATCTCCGCCCAAACCGGGCGCTTCGACCGGAACGAGTCACCCAGGTCAAGCCGGACAGTGTCCCACATGAATTCGCGGTACTGCTGCAACACCGGTTTGTCCAGCCCTAGCTCTGCCTCCGCCTGCGCAATCACTTCCGGCGTGACAGCACCGATGTTGGAGGCTGCGAACTGATTGACCGCGTAGTTGCCGGGCAGCACGCGGAGCGCAAAGAATACGAGCGTGGCGACCATCCAGAGAACGATGACGTTCAGGAGTGTGCGCCGGATAATGTAATCGGTCACGAAACAACGGCCCTGGCAAGGTGAGGGCGTTGAGCGCCCTCACCCTCCTGAACTTAGAGCGGCTTGTACGATGGCTCGGAACGGCCTGAGTACGATGGATCGTTCGTGTCGTTCCACCAGTTCAAGGCCGTTACAGCCGTTGCCAGGAAGTTCCAGCCTTCCTCGGGCGACGGCCAGACGCTCTTGTTGTAGTTCCAGTACGCCGTGGGGGCGATGTAGTTGTACATGATGACCCGGCCCCACTGGCCGTTTTCAATCGCCAGGTCCTGCACCTCCCGGAGCAGTACGTTCGCCTCATCAAGGTCGGTGAGCTGGATTGCCTGGGAAAGCTTCGCGTCCACCAGTTCGGGCTCATTCACGTTCCAGATATTTCCCCGGGAGCCCGAGTCGAACGCACCGACCAGGTCGGCTCGCGCGTCCGGGATTTCCACATTCGGGATCCAGCCGAAGAATGGGTCGAAGTTCTTCGATGCCCAGGCTGGGATGATCTCGCCGTAGCCTTTCGTCGCACCTTTGAACTGGCTCGTCCCGAACGCTTCGTTGAACTGCGCCGCGACGAGCTCGGGGGTTGCGCCCCATCCGGCTCGGCTGGCCCACGTTTCCGGCACCACGAAGGTCACATCGCCGATGTCCGGGCCGCCTCCGGCTTCCCAGAGCGCGCGCGCTTCCGTGATGTCCTTGTCCTTGTCGATGCGGTAACCGGGCGTTGTCTCCAGCTCCTCGTCCGGTATCGCCCAGGCCTCCTGGAGCCAGGACACCGGCCCGCTCACGCGGCCAAGGCCATTGTGCAGCTGCTGGATCAACTCGCGGCGATTCGCCGCCAGGTGGATTGCTTTGACCAGCATGTCATTGTTCCACGGCGCTTGAGCCCGCGGCAGGTAGATCGCCACCGTGTTGGCCGTTCCCGAGTAGCGTACGTGCATGTTGTCCGCGTTCTCTTCCACGATCGACAACGTCGTCGTCGGGTCCGGATCGCTGAAGCTGTCAACGTCCTTCTGCTGGAACGCGATGCGGTACGCCGTCGGATCCTCGAACGTCTGCACAAATCGCCAGGCATCCAGGTACGGCTTGTCAGATTCGTAGTAGGTAGGGTTCTTCACCATTGAAATGGACTCCCCGGGTATCCATTCCGTCACGATGAAGGGTCCCGTGCCGATCACCTTGTAGGCTTCGATCTCAGTATTTGTGTCCTCGTACGCCTCAATCAGCTCGCGCTGGCCGATCAGGTTGAACTCGTTCGCCAGTCCCTGCACGAATGTTGCATCTGGCTGCGTCAGGGTCAGGGTGATGTTCTGCCCGGCAACGTCGATGCTCTCGACTTTGCTCCAGTACGAGTTGCGGCCCATGTCCGCCGTCTCTGTCCCGTCCGCCAGCAGGGCAGCTCTCTGCCGCTCTATATTCCAGACGATGTCGTCCATGGTCAGGGGCCGTCCGCCGCTTGCGCTCGGGTCTGCCGCACCGGGGCCGTCTTCCTGCCAGGTCACGCCCTCGCGAATGTTGAGGATCACCGTATCCGGTGAAGGCTGTTCCCAATCGACCGCAAGGTCCGCTTCGAGTTCACCGGTGTTCGGGTTCGCAAAGCGAAGGAGCTTCGACTGCACGCGATTCAGCACCGAAAGTGCCGGGCTGGCAACACTCCTGTGGCCGTCCACTGAGTCGTACACGTTCGCCGACTGCACAACGCCGACACCACCGTGGATGATTTCGTTCGCCGGCACCGGCGTCGACGTGGCAGCGGTTGTCGGGTCACCGCCGCCACCGCCACTCGTCGCGGTTGCGGTGCCGCCACCGTCGGTGTCATCGTCGTCGTCATCGCCACAGCCAACCAGGGCCAGCGTCGCGACCCCCGCTGTGCCAAGGCTCGCTCCCTGCACGAAGCGCCGTCGCTTCAGTCGCCGGTTCCAGTAATTCGTTGTATTCATTGTCAGGTTCCCTCCTCAGACCTCACGTGCCGGGACAATGCCTGCAATTCACGCAGCCGATACCCCGATTTGAGGAATCTACTCCCGGTAATTAGGTGAAGCAATCTTGGCGAATGCCGTTCGGGAACCTCTGAATCAATGGCCGGTAAAATTTGGTGTCCGGCGCTCGGCAAAAGCCCGGAAACCTTCGGCGCAATCCTCCGTCCGCAGGATGTCCTGCTGCACCGTCCACTCGTACTCCAGGAAGTCGTGCATCGGCATGTTGTCCGAACGCATCAGCAACCGCCGGAGCCCCGTATACGCCAGCGGCGGCCCCGCCGCGATCTTCGCTGCATAGGCCAGCGTCGCTTCCATCAACTCTTCGTCTGCGTACACCCGGTTTGCCAGCCCCAGTTCCAGCAGCCGGTCGGGCTGCATCATGTTCCCTTCGTAGGCCACCTCGAACGCCTTCGCCGGTCCCAACAACCGTGGCAGCCAGTACGACATCCCGTAGTCCGCTGCCACGCCCCGCTGGATGAAAATCGTTCCCATCCGTGCCGATTCAGCCACGAATCGCACATCACAGCAGAGCGCAATCCCAAAGCCGCCCCCCGCTGCTGCTCCATTGATAGCCCCGATAATTGGCACATCGCACTCTGCCATCGCCTCCGCCAGGTAAAACGAGCCGCCACGCCGGTCCATCCGCTGGTGCCGGGTCGGCCCGCCCTCTCCACTTCCTCGCGAGATCATCGCCCGGGTATCCGCCCCCGAGCAGAAACCTCGCCCCGCTCCCGTGAGCACAAACGCGCGCACCTCGTCGCTCTCCGAGGCAAACTTCACTGCCTCAATCAGTGCCGTACCCATTTCACCCGACAACGAATTCAGGGTCTCCGGCCTGTTCAGGGTTGCCACCATCACTCCATCGTCACGTACCTCGGTCAATAGGTGGTCCGTCATCTCAATCACTCCTTGCTGTCAGATGATCCCGTACCCGACGGCTGCCGGCCCGCACCGGGCGGTCCCGCAAATGCTTGCGCCAGCCCCAGGAACTCCGCCGCATGCGGCCCTTTCGCCACAAGCTCCGTATCCAGTGGATGGACCCGCTGCGTAACCACCCGGCACCAGTCCCCGGCAGGCCCCCTGACATGATCCTCTGCGCCTTCCGGTCCCCATACCCACTCGGCACCGCTCGGGCTCCGAAGCTCAACACGCAGCTGCGTCCGCGGTGCTTCCATCCCCCGGTTCACATACGCGAAATCCCGCGTGATGTAGCCGAGGTGTGCGATGTGCCGCAGCCGGTCGGTGTCCACCGGCTCCACACCCGCCGCATCGTGGATATCCAGTCCGTGCGACCAGTGTTCCATCAGCCTTGCCGTCGTAAACGACCGCACGCTCATCGGTGGCCCCGCCCAGGGCAACCTCGCCTTCGGATCCAGAGGTGCCAGTGCTATATCCAGCCGTTCGCCGGCTTCCCGGTACCATCGCAATACAGTGGCGACGTCCTGTTCGCGGCCCCATTGCTGCGAGGCCGTGATGCCCTCCGGGATCGCTCCTACCGGCTGCTTTCGGGGGGCGCCCCTGAACGGCTGGCCCTCGGCCACATGCGCCGCGACCTCATCCAGCTCCGCCAGGTGGGCAACGCAATCCCGTAACAGCCAGCCCTCAGCCGGGCTTGGCCTGTTCCACGTGTCCTCCGGCAGCCGCTCCAGCCGCGCGATCAGCACCGCTCGCTCGTCCGCAAGGTCCGTCAGCAGCCCAACCATCGGGTTCTTCATCGCCACGGACTCTACAGGAACCCGCCTGCCGCTGGCTCTGTCACGGCCGGCGAGTCCTACTCCCCCAATGGGCGCACGCCGTCTTCGTTCCGGTGGTTAGTGCGTGCCCTCACGCTGCAGCACCGTTGGCAGCCCTTGCATACCGCGCAGCGCATTGATCTCACCCCGGTGGCCGTTGAAGTGCCCCAGCATGTGCAACTGGATACCCTCGCCAACCGTCTCCGTACCCCCATCACGCGTCGGCAACTCACGGTCGAGCTCGGCCTCCGTCACGTTGTCGAGGAATTCCGCCGTCGACGCCCAGACAGCCTCCTGGTACTTCCCGAAAGCCTCCATGTCCTTGATCTGGATCGCCTGTGCATCCTCGTCCGGCATGTTGGTGCCGAATCCATCGAATGGGAGACCCGTCTTGCTCGCCCACTCTTCGCTCCAGATCGGAGACTTGCCCTGCGAACGCACGTTGATGATCAGGTCCTCGATTCGCGCGGTGTGCCAGAGACACCACGCGATCGAGTGGCTGCCGTTCTCCGGCACGAAGTGCAGTTGCTCCTCGGTGCCGTTGCGGGCATCCGCAAGTGCCCGGTGGGCGAAGGCCAGTCCGTTGCGAATATAGTTGATTGCGCTTGTCACAATATTGCTCCATGGAATTGGTAGTGAAGGCATACTACCCGTGCCGTGCGCTTCTACAACCCTCCTTGGGTTCGCAACTGGGCAAACTTCCACCTCCAACAGCCGACCTGTAGCCACGGTTAGCCACCGGCACCCGGCGCCCGGGCCCCTCCTTCTCCCCGCTTCAACGTCTCCGGCACCCGGAGCAAGATCATCACCGCTCCCGCCGCACCGATCCCGCCCATCACGATTGCCGCCCCGCCCAGGGTTAGCGCAGCCGTCATCCCCGCCAACAACAACGGTCCCCCGGCCGTCCCCAGGTCGCCGCACAACCTCCATGCCCCTAGGAACTGCGCCCGCCCAACCTCCGGCGAGAAGTCCGCACCCAGCGTCATGTTGATCCCGCTCCCCAGCCCGTTCCCCAGCCCCATCACCAGCCCCACCGCAGAGATCGACCAGAACGCCCCCGTCAGCGGCAAGATCGCCATCCCCACCGCCATCAGCGCCAGGCACGGTATCGCCACCTTCTTCCTCCCAAACCGGTCCATCACCGCCCCCGCCGGCATGAAGAGCACCATCTCCATCCCCAGCGAGATGCTGAAGATCAGCCCTACTTCCGCTGCCCCTAATCCCACACTGTCCGCCCACAACGGCAACAGGATCTGCCGCGATGCCCGCAGCGTCTGGATCGCCATCGTCCCGACCCCCGCCGTCAGGAAGACCGCCCGGTGCTCCTTCACCACCCCGAAGAGATTGATCGACTGGTGCTGCACCTCCCCCAGTTCGCCATCCCTGATCAGCACCCAGAGCAGCACCGTCGCCGCAAGCACCGTCGCGAAATGGATGTAGTACGCCCCGTCTAAATCCAGCCACGGCTCCGTCACCGCAAACAGCAGCGGCCCAATGAAGTGTCCCACCCGGTTGATCCCGCCCAGCGCCGAAAGTGCCCGCCCCCGCTGATGGATCGGCATCACGTCGGTCACGTACGTCAGCCTTGCCAGCAGCCACACACTCCAGCCCCAGCCCATCACCAGCGTGAATACACCGAACACCAGCGGCGAAGGACTCAGCGCCGACCCCGCCAGCGAGGCCGCCACGATCAGCGTCCCCGCCACCATCGCCCGTTTTTCGCCGAACCTCCCCACCAGCCACCCCGCCGGCACATCGAAGCTCAGCACACCGATTCCCCGCATCGCGGCAATCAACCCCGCCACCGCCGCCGTCGCCCCCAGGTCCTTCGCCGCCAGCACCACGATCGGGATCACCGCACCCTGCCCGATCGCAAACAGCAATGTCGGCAAATACACCGATAGCCCAAGAGACCGTATCGACGCCTGGGGCCGTCGCCCCACCCCTGCCATCAGCCGAACGCTACGCCCGCCCCCTTCGTCAAACCAGAGGGAACCGGCCTCCCCCGCGACCTGCCGCCCACCCTGTGCGCCAGCTATCCACGTTCCCACCGTCACAACACCAAACAGGGGGCCCCTGAGAGCCCCCTGTTTAGTATCAATTCCGGTGCCAGTGCCTAGTGAATGGGCGTCGAGACCCCTCCCGTCACGGTCTCGAAGCTATTGCCCTGGTCACTGAATGCAAACCAGTACTTGCCGGGCAGAAGCTCGCCGCTGTTGCTGAACGGCTGCCACCCGCTGGCGTAGTACGCAGTTGCATTCCCACTGGTGGACGTCACCTGCCCTGTCTGGAAGACGACAGGGTTGGTAGAGGTGATGTTGACACCATTCATTTGCTGGCGAGTGCCGTTGTACTTCATTGCGAAGCTGTAGGAACCCGGCAGCATCTCAACGGTCGAGGACCCGCCCACCGTGTCAGCGATCGAATGCCAGCCCGACGCGTAGTACGAAGGGCTGCCGGTATCGAGCGCCGAACCGCTGTGGTCCTGCAACTGCAGTTCAACCGCGACCGTCTGGAAGACGACAGGGTTGGTGGAGGTGATGTTGACGCCGTTCTTCTGCTGGCGGGTGCCGTTGTACTTCATTGCGAAGCTATACGAACCCGGCAGCATCTCAACCGTCGCTGTCCCACCTGAGGTGTCGCCGATGGAATGCCAACCCGAGGCGTAGTAAGAGGCACTCCCCGTATCGAAGAGAACCCCACTCGAATTGCGGAGCTCAACGGTGACGCCCGTCGTTTGGAAGGTCACCACGCTGCCGTCGGCAACAGCCACATGGTTCATCTGCTGGCGGGTGCCGTTGTACTTCATCGCGAAGCTGTACGAACCCGGTAGCAGGTCCACATGTACCTGCCCGCCCGACGTGTTGCCGATCGTGTGCCAGCCACTGGCGTAGTACGAGGCCATGCCGGTATCGATGAGCCCGTTGCCACTGTTGCGCAGCTCGAGGGTCACGTCGCCAGTCTGGAAGGCATAGATCGAGTTCGTTGGCTGATGCTGGGTGATCTTCTGGCTGCTGCCGTTGTAGACCATCCGGACGCTGGTGTTGCCGAGCGTACCGTCAAACAGTGCGCAGGCCCGGCCGCCACTATCAGTCGTACCGATGCTCTTCCACCCACTGGCGTAGGCAGTTGCCACACCCCCAGCAGCACCCTGACCGGCTGAATCACGGAGCGTTGCGACCACGCCACTCAAACTCAGGTGGTCTCCGCTGGCCACGGTGATGGGCACCTCGCAGCGGCCGAGCGGGCTTCCGTACAGGTAGACGCTGATGTTGCCGGGCAAGAGTTCCTGGGGTGTCGCAAACGAATGATACCCGGTTGGGGTGTAGTACCACTGCGCCGACTCACTGTAATGGATATCGACATTCCCCGTCTGGAAGACGACAGGGTTGGTGGAACTGATATCAATACCGTTGATCTGCTGCCGACTGTGGTTGTAAACCATCACAAAGCTGTAGCTACCTGGCAGCATTTCGATTGAGACCTCACCGCCGCTGGTAGGTCCAGCCGCATACCAGCCACTGGCGTAATAGGACACGTTCCCGGTATCGAGGGGCTGCATATCGGCGTCCCTCAATTGCACAACTACCGCTTCGGTTTGGAACAGGTACACCGAATTCGTCAGGGAATTCTGATTTATCTGCTGGCGAGTGCCGCCGTAGATTGCCGCTACGGAAGTGATCGCACCAAGCCCAGGATGGGAGAAGGCAAGGACTCCAGTGGCTCCGGTGGTTCCGGCGTCAAACCAACCCCCTGAATACCCATCCACATCAACTCCCGCCAGCGGATTCCCGTCGCTGTCGATCACGCGAGCCGCTGCAAGCGTCGCTTCATACGTGGCGCCGAGTCCGGTCGCTGACGGCCAGTTCAGCGTCATGCGGCCCGATGCACCGCCCGTCTGGTCGAGGCGGAAGTGAACGCCGCCACCGCCATCATTCAAAAGTTCCATTGAAGGCTTGTTGAAGAATCTGCTGTTACCGAGCGACCCACCGAACGCAATGCCGTTTGAGTACTGCAGCGTCACTTTCGTTGTGTAGAAGTCGACCCGCGTCGTTCCTCCGTTCGGGACCGGCACCATGTTGTGCTCGCTGTAGGTCGCGTTGTACTTCACCCAAACAGCCACGTTGGTTCCCGTTACCGTCTGTTCGCGGCACCCGGATGAGCCAACGGCCCCCACGTAGTTAATTGACCCTCCGTCCACCTGGAACCATGCCTTGTCTGAGTCCAGAACGAGATTCGTACCGGTGCTGTCATTCAAGCACACCGCTACGGTCCCGGTGTTCCCCACCGCCTTCGCCGTGTTCGTCATCGACAGCAGCGTGCCTAGCGCGACGAGCGCTATCAGGAGTGCCGCAACCGGGACCACGACGGTTCGGCGCACTGCCACCCGGCGACTGAGAATTCTTGAAAACAAGGAAAGCTCCTTTTCCGCCGGGCACGAACGACCAACGTTCGTGTCGGCTTCCTGCCGCAGTGCGGCTCAAACGACGACATCAGATAGCACTCTCGAAATTCAGCGTCCTGGTTCCAACACCGTCACTTCCCGGCCAACGGCACTGGACCGTTTCGCGTAAACCTTGCGGGGTAGATGCCGACCGTGCGCTGGGCTACGTGGCCGGCACGGCACCTGTCGATGAGGTTTCCGGCGACTCGTCTGGTCTTGGCCTGTCGGCCACCCGACCTTTGTTCACGGCGGGGTGGCAATTAGGGGAATCCCTAGCAACAGCATCGTTGCACCTAACTATCACCACGTCAACACATTTCAACATGTCCCCTCGTATTCCGACCAAACTCGACAGCTGGCGTCGCAAAACTCCGGGTGAACGCTGATCGTTGATGCAAAACTGCTCCGGCTAAGTTCCGTGGCCACTGCGATTTAGCACGCCGAGCACAACGTGTTCCATTCCGGGCACAAAACTGTGGTTACATAACAACATCTCTAATAGTCATCGATCGACGCCTGGGGCCGTAGCTATGCCCTTACCATCCTGCGAGCACAAAGAAAAAGGGGCGGCCATCATGGCCGCCCCTTTCTAGCCTTCCACCCGCGCACCGTCGCAGGCAATGCGAGGAGGCCCTTCGAGGCCGGGCTTGTCCCCGCTCCCTGCTCCCTTCGACTACACCTCCCGGAACTCACCCTCCACAGTGCCCTCCTCGGCACCTTCGCCTTCGGCACCGCCGCCCATGGCGCCGGGGTCCATCCCCTCGGCGCCGGCACCGGCCGCACCATAGACAGCTTCACCAATGCGCTGCATCGAGGTGTTCAAGGCATCGAGCTTCGTCCGGATCGCGTCTGCATCGTCGCTTTCCAGCGCCGTCCGCAACTCCGCAACCTTCTCTTCGACGTCCTTCTTCAGTTCGTCGTCGATCTTGTCCGCGTTGTCCCGCAGCGTCTTTTCCGCCTGGTAGGCCGAACTATCCGCTACGTTCTTCAGCTCGATAGCCTCACGCTTCTTCCGGTCCTCATCCGCGTGCAGGTCCGCATCGCGCTGCATCTTCTCGATCTCTTCCGGCGTCAGACCGCTGCTGCCCTGGATTGTGATCTTCTGTTCGCGCCCCGAACCCTTGTCCGTTGCCGAAACGTTCACAATACCGTTCGCATCAATGTCGAATGTCACTTCGATCTGCGGCACACCACGCGGCGCCGGCAAAATGCCGTCCAGCTGGAAGCGGCCCAGCAGCTTGTTGTCCGCCGCCATCGTCCGTTCGCCCTGCAGCACCACGATCTCCACGCTCGGCTGGTTGTCCGCCGCCGTGCTGAACGTCTGGCTCTTCGAAGTCGGGATCGTCGTGTTCCTCGTGATCAGCGGTGTGCTCACCCCGCCCAGCGTCTCGATTCCGAGCGTCAGCGGCGTCACGTCCAGCAGCAGCACGTCCTTCACGTCGCCCGTAAGCACACCCGCCTGGATCGCTGCCCCAATGGCCACAACTTCGTCCGGGTTCACACCCTTGTGCGGTTCCTTCCCGAAGAACTCGCCGACCAGCTTCTGCACCGCCGGCATGCGGGTCTGCCCGCCAACGAGGATCACCTCGTCCACATCTCCCGGCTTCTTGCCCGCGTCTTCCAGGGCCTTCTTCACCGGCTCCAGCGTCGCCTCCAGGCCCTCGCCTATCAGCTGCTCCAGCTTGCTCCGTGTCAGCGTCAGGTTCAGG
>JAGQGZ010000083.1 GCA_020432105.1 Dehalococcoidia bacterium
AGCCCGTACCTGCCCAACGCGGCGTGCCGTTGGAACTGGGGCAGCGGTTCGATATCTTGGAGAGCGGCGACGAGACCTTTGTGGCTGGTAGAAACACTGCGGTCGATGAGCGCCACAATCGCCTCCCGGTCCAGCACCACCGGGATATTCATCCCGGCTTCGAGGAGCACGAGGTTGAATGTCGGATCCCCAAGCCGGGTCACTGCCTGAAGCGCAGGGTGCAGGTCTTCATCCTCCTCCCTGGGGTGCTGCAGGACTCGTTCGATCGAGGGCTTCCCGGTTGGTGCCCCGAGGCGGCGCAACTTCGCCTCCGCTTCCTCTCTCTCTTGCTTTTTCTTCATCGCCTGCCATGTTCCCCGCCACGCATCCGCCAGGTCGGCCGATGCGTCGACGGGCGTAGCCTCATCGTCCCGGTACACCAGGTCCACAAGGCGCTGTAGATCTCCCGGGACCTCGATAGTGTCCGTACCCTGGAGCGCGTGCCAGGTCCGTAGAAGGATGTGTTCGTCGTAGACGGCCTTGCTCCCCGGGTCGAATAGTGGCAGCCCATCCTGGCCGATTTGTGGCCAGAGGATTCGCAATGTCGGTGCGCCGCCCCCCCGGTCCGCTCGCTCGTGCCGCTGAAGCCGGCCTGAACGCTGCAGCAGCAGGTCAACCGGTGCAAGTTCTGTGAACATCACGTCGAAGTCCACGTCCAGCGACTGCTCGATCACCTGCGTCGCGACCAGCACGTACCGTGCCGGCCGTTCCGCGGGCGCATCGGAAGGCGGTCCGAACATGCCGACGAATCGGTCCTCGCTCTGCCTGCGGTCCTTCATGAGGAAACGAGCGTGAAAGAGCCCTAACTCGTGCCCAGGTCTGAACCGGTTGGACAGGAGCGTGTAGAGCTGCTGGGCCCTCCCCACGGTGTTGCAGATAACGGCGGCGCACCCGCCTTCTGCAAGTGCAGCCTCCAGGTTCGCGACCAGCGCATCGTCGGCCCCCGATATCCTCTCGACCCGCAGCGTGCGCCGGGTCCGGTCGCTCGTCTCGAAGGTCTCGGAACCGGCCGATCCCCTGCCAAGCCAGGAAATGCGTGGATAGGGCGCGTCTGGCTGCTCGGTCGGAGCCATCCCGAGCCCGTTCGCATACGCCTGGACGAGTCGTTGCCGGCGGTTCGTCGGAACCGTTGCCGACAGCAGGATCACCGGCGACCCCAGCGCCGCCAGCCACTCCAGCAGGCGCTCCAGCAGCCCGGTCATGTAGGTGTCGTAGGCGTGGACCTCGTCGATCACCACGGTCTTTCCCGCCAGTCCAAACAGCCGCACGAAGACATGGCGCACCTGGAGTACAGCCATGAGCGCCTGGTCGACCGTCCCGACTCCGAACGGCGCCAGCAGGGCGCGCTTCTTGCTCTTCAGGAACCACTCGGCAGCAGCCGCCGTGCTCTCGGAGGATTCGTCGCCATGGACGTCCGCGGGCTGCAGTTGTGTTTGTAGCCAGGCGCCTCCGTGGGCCAGCACGAGGTTGGCATCCGGCGGCAGGTGGCTGCCAACTCGGCCGTGCATCTGGTTTGCCGTCGCTTGCGTCGGCAGGGCGATGTAGCTCCCCCGAGTACCTCCAGCCTGCCACTGGTGGGCGATGTAGAGTGCGGCTTCGGTCTTCCCCTCCCCCATCGGGGCCTCGACCACCACGAGCGCCGGTGCTATCAATTCGCCCCCTAGTTTCTCGGCCTGCTGTTGCAAAGGCCGCGGTGGCGACGCGAACGGGAACATCTCGGCGAACGGCACACCAGAGATCGCCGGGGGCTTGCTCCAGCGATCGTCGATGAGTACTGCACGGGCAACCGCTCTGACCCTGTCGAAGTACGCGCGTAAGTCTTGGGTGCCTTCCGGGTCCCATTCGAATCGCTCTTCGATCGACCCGATCCAGTCGGCAACGGATATGAGCCCAGCCAGGAGCAACCCGGCGGGTGGGGTCGGGCGCGCTGCCGGGACCGTGCCCAGGTGGAACAACTCCTGGTAGTCGTCGAAGAGCCTCTTCCGGGCAGCCGACCATGCGTTATGTACTTCGGGCGGGGTCTCGTTCAACGCTCGGGCGGTCGACCCCTTGCGCCGGTCAGGGGCGTGGAATTGGCCGTGATGGCCGCCCGCAATGATGCTCAACTGCGTGGCGACCGGCATTGCCACTCCCAGCGTTGCAAGGTGGTCGGGCAAGAGTGCTGCCGTTCGCACACCGTGGCCAGGATCCGTTACCGGCAGGGCAGTGAGACCGCCCGGCGCCAGGCGTATCTTGTGGTGTGCGTCCTTTGCCTGGAACTCACGTGTGGCCTTTCCCACGTCGTGGGCACCAGCAACAAAGGCAACCCATTCGCGCGCATTCTCCTCATCCAACCCGAGGCCCTCAGTCAGCAACCTTCGTGTCGATGCGGGGAGGACCCCGTCCCACAGTTCTTCGGCCACCGCTGCAACATCCACCATGTGACACAGCAGCGGATGATAGGCTGGGGGCTTGCCTCTACCTGCGAACTTGGCAGCCAGGAGATGCTGGTCTTTCATGTCTCGTGAACCTCTGGGCCGAGTGCGCCGGGCCCACATGATGCATCTGGCAAGCTGCCCCTACCAGCCGCGTGGATGCAACGCGTCACCACGTGTCGCTGACGTGCCAGTTGAGCGCGGTCTTTGAGGCAATGATCGGAGAGATTGTGCGGGTGAAGGTTACGGTGGTGACGCAGCAGCGCCACTATGTCCTATGAGGATCTAGCCGGCCGGCCGGCATCCACAAATACATCTACTATGCGCAGGGCTACGGCGCCGGAACGTTCTTTCGCGGCGATATTGGAACGTTTACGATTGCCGATTGACGGCGCGAGGCTGGTTCATCCCGCGGTAGCGAGGCTGCCCTGGTCTTGCTCAGTACCCGCCCCTTGCGTTCCGGTGCCCGTGTCGAAGAGCCGCAGGCGCTAGGCACTCCGCCAGTTGAGCGCGCCGCTGTCACCCCGCAGGGCCATCGTCAGGGCGAGGAGAAGCGCGCGCACCTCCCCGAGCAGATTCTTTAGCCGGGCGATGTCGCTCGCGACCTCAGGCCGATCGATGATCGCGAGCAGGTGATTCACCTCGCCCAGAATCTGGCGAGCCTTGCCCAAGTGCATTGACGACTCGGTGCGATAGGCGAAGGCTGCCTGGCGCACGGAGTATTCGGCGGCAAACACTTCGGCGAGGTACTCCGTGGCGACATTGCCGAGGTGCTGGCGAAAGGCCGGATAGGAGACGAGCGCGGGGTGGTCCTCCAGGGCAGTACTGCGGTCTGCGAGCGTCGTGGATTGGCGGACGAGTTCATCGATGAGGGCCGTAGTCTGCCGCATTGGCGTACCACCCGATTTCCTGGCTTCCCGCCCGCTCATGGGGACCGAGCAGGAGAGGTGAGCTGGCTCGGTCAGCGAGCCAGCCCACCAGGTGCGACGGTGTGAGTTCGCGGGGAGACTCACACTCACTATCGCCCTCCGGGCGGCCAGATACATCAGGGATAGCGCCTATCCCGTGTCGCGATCGTGTCACACACGATTGGCATTCGCAGGTGGGCCGGGCTCAAGCCACATGGCGCCCTTGACTTCAGGGCGAATGAGAGCGTCGATGCCGGCATGGAAGCCAACCGCGACAACCACTGGAAGGCGTTTGAGGATGGCAGTCAGCTTCGGGTCAGACACCTCACCGGCGACAGGTTCGAACTCCGCGTCAGCCAGGGCCACCAACTCCGTCTGACCAGGCTTGAGCTTGCCGAACTCGCCGAGTTCCTCGACGAGCTTGCCTCCCGGGCCGACCAGCCTCCTGCCTAGCCCTTCGGCCCAAGACCTTCGATACCCTCCAACAGGACCGCCGGGGCCACCCCGAGCGCTTCCGCAAAGCGACAGATGTTGAGCAGGGCAACATTGCGCTCACCACGTTCCACACTGCTGACATAGGTCCGATGGAGGCCAGTGGCCTCAGCGAGCGCCTCCTGAGAGAGGCCGCGTTCGAGACGAAGACGCCGAATCTGATCACCGAACGAGCGCCGCGGATCCACGGTCGCGAGGCTACGTCTTGCTGACTCCGCGTCTACATACTATAAGTATCAATCACCATGTTCACACCCACGCGCACGATCCCCACCGTCATCACCCCTGCCCTGCTCCTGGCCCTACTTCTCACTGCTTGCGGTGGAAGCGAGCCAGATCCGACACCAACACCCACCACGGCTCCGCCAACGGCGACAGCCACCGTCACGCTGACGCCCACACCCACCAGCACGCCAACACCGCGACCGACCGCCACGCCAGGACCGACGGCAACGCCGACGACATCCGTCGCCGATGTGCGGACGCAGGTGCTCGACTTCCTCACCCAGCCCGACCTGTTGCCCTCCTACGACCTCGATGCCATCCAGGTCGCCCGGTTCATCGAGGGCACACTCGAGATCGAGCTGCGGACCAAATGGGCCTCTCGCGACCGCCAGCCCCCGATCTCCTATGCCTATACCGGACTCGTCGCCGCCCTCTTCGAGACCTGGACACCGGAAACGGCCGCCATCCTCGCCGGTGGTGAGTTCCGACTCCTCCTGCGGACCTATTCGACCGACGGCCGCTACACCTACGAATCGACCTCCGACCTGGCGACCCTCCAGGCCGTAGCCCGAAAGACCATGACCTACGACGAGTGGGTGGCTGCTTCGGGGGCAGGCTTCCTCAACTGAGTTGCTTTCGTTGGGAAGAAGAGTGAGTGATGGTGCATGGAGCACGACCTCACCATCCCGACCCTCACCGCCCTCTACCTCGACGCCCTCGCAACCGAAGGCAAGTCGCCCAGGACCATATCGGCCTACCACGAGTCCCTTTCCATCTATATAGCGACAGCGAAAGCGGAAGGACTCCCCTTACAGGCCGACCAGCTCGTCCCCGCCGACGTCTACCGCTACATCGCCGCCATCCGCAGACGCGGCGTCTGTGACGCCACCCAGCACCGGCGGCACCGCGAGATGAAGAGCTTCTTCTCCTGGCTCAAGCGGATGGAGCTGGTCAGGGAGAACCCCTTCCAGAAGGTTCCCCTCATCCGCCTGGAACAGAAGATCGTCCAACCCTTCTCCCCCGAACAACTGGCGGTGATGCTGGCGGCCTACGACGAGACCACTCGCTTGGGGCAAGGAACCGGGCGATCGTCCTCCTCCTCCTCGACGCCGGGTTGAGAGCTTCCGAGCTCACGAACCTCGATGTCGCCGACGTCGATCTCGAGACCGGCCGCGCCAGGATCCTCCACGGGAAAGGGAAGAAGCAACGCGTCATCGCCTTCGGACCCACCGTCGCTGCAGCGATCGGCCACTACCTGCAGGTGCGCAACGAAGGTAACGGCCCCCTCTTCCAGACGCGACAGGGGCAGCGGATGCGCCCGGAGGGGCTCATCGTCCTCTTCCAGCGCCTTTCTAAGACCACCGGCATCCCCCACATCCACGCCCACCGGTTCCGCCACAGCTTTGCCACGATGGCCATCCGTTCCGCCGCGAGGGAGATCGACGTCCAGCACCTCCTCGGTCACTCGACCTCGGCGATGGTCCGCCGCTACACCCGCACCTACGACGCCGAACAGGCCGCCGAAGCGCACGCCACCTTCAGCCCGGTGGCAACGCTCCACCTCCCGGCGTCCGATCAACGCCCCCACCGACTTGACTGCGTGCCCTCGTCGAGTGAGTCATCAGGACCACCACGAGCAGGGAGGACCCCGACGATGACGATCACCAACCGCAACCTCAGTCCCGGCACCAGGCTCTCCGCGACACATAAGGGCCAGACCTACACCGCCGAGGTCATCGGCGAGGACGGCGCCCTTCGGTTCCGGCTGGAGGACGGTCGTGAGTTCACGAGCCTCTCGTCGGCCGGTAAGGCCGTGATGGGTGGCGTGAGCTGCAACGGCTGGCGGTTCTGGAGCATTGCCGGCGACAGGAAGCCAACGGCCAAGAAGAACCCGTCAGCTCGCAAACGTCGGGCAGCGGCCAGCACGATCCAGCGGATGGAGAACCAGACGGGTGCCAGTGGCGATGCAGTTCGGTACTACTGTTCGGCCTGCCAGGAACCGTTCGAGAGCCCGGTGGGCGTTGTGCCAACCGCCTGCTCGAAGGGACATAGCGACAACGCATAGCTGGGCAGACGAGCTATCAGAAACGACACCAACCGAACGCCATTCAATGGCATAGGCTGCATTCACGGGCACACCCGCGCGGACTCCTCCGTCCGTACCGACCCCCGGTGGTAGCGGGTGCGCCCGTGGTGAGCCGTTCCCAGTAGTACGGCCCGGCGAGCCCTGCCGGATCTCTCGGGCGAAACGACTGGACAACTGCCGTGGAGGTTGCCCGAACTGCGGGCACCGCATGAGCTCCGAGCCCGGCATCGTGAAGTTCGCGAACAGCGTCGCCTAGGACACGGGCTCGAAGTAGACGGTTCCCTTATCGATCCAGGTCTTGACGGGCTTGTTTGTGCGACGGGCAGCACGACCAATACGGAGGGCCAGACCGCGCGCCGTCTCGTCCTTGTCCGGGACGAGCCTACCGACTTCCCCACTACCAACGGCAGCAATGTGTTCTTCGTAGAGCTTCATTCGGGCCTGGAGCCGACCGGATTGTCGGAGCGGCACCGGCGCTTGAGATTTTGGAATTTTTGTGAACTTCGCCATGAAGTTGCCCCCTTACGCAGTCGCCGACATCACGCACATTCGGCCGACGACAGCGATGCGTAGTCTAACGCGAGGATGTGGCGTTTACGACACCATGGGCAGTGAGGCATTAGCGTAGGAGTTCGTACCCAAAGAGTCCGTCGTCGACATCACACCGTCACTGATCGCCTGATGCGCTTCTGCAGGCGATTCCCCCGGCCCACAGACCCAGGCATTTGTTCAGCTGCACCTGACCACGCGACATCTCTTGACGCGATAAGGGGACAGTTCTCCGGAGATCCGAGAACTGTCCCCTTATCGCTATTGCAACAGGTCCTGGAGAAGCTGAAGACTTCAGGCATACGTTGGGTGACTTGCGTGGGCGCTCGGTCCTCCGCAGAAGAGAAATCACTGGCGCGGACCGTGGGCCAGGACTTGGTCAAGGAAGGAGGAGATGTCATGCATCTTGCATAAGGAGACCAGAGTCCATGACAGGTATTGCGACGAGCGTATTCGACGGATTGCCACCCTATCCGGGTGGGAAGCGCCGGTTGATCCGTCTCATCCTTGCATTGATCAACGACGCGCTCCCCCACGAGTGCTGGCGGGATGCCACATTTGTTGACCCGTTCTTCGGTGGCGGGGCGGTTTCGATCGCCGCCAAAGCGGCCGGATTCCAGGTCCGGGCGGGTGACATCGCCGAGCGTTCGGCCATCGTTGGCCGGGGCCTCGTGGCCAATTCCAGGCATCGCCTCGACCCACGGCACCCACTGCGGTTCCTCGAGAGCGCGAAGACGGACCACCTGGTCGCGGAACCTGCCATTCTCCGTCAGCTCCTGGGACCACGGCGCGCGTTCGCCCGCGCTGCCTGGCTCGCCCTGAGCGATCAGCGGGACGCGGGGCTGGATCGAGACCTGCTCGCGATCGTGGCCATCAAGCTCATCCTCCGAAGTTTCCCTCTTTCACTCCCCAACGCCAGCGATGCCGGACACGTTGTGGCCGGCGACTACGACAGGCTCACTTCTGCCCGCACCAGCCACTATCTCCGTCACGCCCCAGTCACGGCCGAGGTGATCGTCCGAACCTGCGCCGCGGTGAACGCCTCCGTCTTTGCCGGACGGGCGACGTTCACCAAGGGCAGCGCCCTCGATCTGCTCGCTGCTGATGCGGACGTGGCCGTTCTCGATCCACCGTATCCCGGCACCCAGTCGTACGAGCGGGCCTTCCGATTGCTCGACGACTATTTGGGCGATCCCCCGGGAGAGACCAATCCCTACTCGGGCTCCTCACCGCCGATCGACGAACTCCTCGACGCCTGTCGACACATTCCGCTCGTCGTCCTCTGTGCGGGCAATGCCCAGATGGACGAGGAGGGCTGGGCGGCGCTGGTGGGGCGACACCGGAGGGTCCTCAAGAGCATCGCCGTACCCTACCGGCACTACGCCGCCGTGGCCTCCGAGCGAAAGAACGCGACCAATTGCGAGTTCCTCATCCTCTCCTCAAACGAGGCGCGACGATGAAGACAGACGAGAAGCTCGTCAACATTCCCCTCAGCCAGATCGAACCGCATCCCAGCAACCCCAACCTGATGAGTCAGCCGCTCCGCGACAAGCTGGCCGAGAACATCTCCCGTTCGGGTCGCTATCCACCACCGGTCGTGCGTCCGCTGTCGCCCGGGCGCTATCAGCTCCTCGATGGCGAGCAGCGGTGCTACGTCCTCAGAGACCTCGGCGAGACGAGTGCCTGGTGCCTTGTCTGGCCCTGCAGCGATGAGGACGCCCTGATCCTCCTGGCGACGCTCAACCGCCTCCAGGGCGATGACGTGCCGGGACGGCGGGCACAGTTGCTCAGCGAACTGAGCGCGTACGAGTCGCTTGCCGAACTTGCTCGCCTCTTACCCGAGGAGGAGGCTGAACTTGAGCAGCAGCTCACCAACGTGGGATTCGACCTCGAGGCAGAGATTTCCCGCCTTGCCGAGCAAGCGCAGCGTGCAGAAGACGAGCTCCCCGTGCTCTTCAGCTTTGCCGTCCCCCGAGATGAGGCTGCGGTCGTTGAAGCGGCGCTCGACCTTGCCATGTCAGGGCTTGAGGGAACAAACCGGCGCGGCCAGAGCCTGCGGCTACTCGCCGAGAGCTATTTGGAACGGGAGGGCCGACGTGCCGGAGATCGCTGATGACTCTGCTCGCCGGCCCTGGGATCCGATGCCAAAAGAACCAGGGACCTCCTATGCCGGGTTCGTGCAGTATCGCGAACAACCCGCCGCCGAGAGGAGTTTGCGGGTCGTAGCGCTGCGGCTCGGCCGGTCACCCTCCCTGATCGAACGGTACTCCTCGCGCTATCAGTGGGTCTCCCGCACCCAGGCCTTCGACGCCGACCAGGCGCGACGAAGAGCCGAGGACGCCCTCCAGGTTCAGGCCGACTGGGTTGGCCGCCTGGCCGACCACGGCCGTCGCCTTCAGTCGCTCGGCCTTGCCGGCCTCAGTCAGCTCTTTGAGCGCGATGGCGAGGGTAATCGCGAGGGGCTGAAGAAGCTCAAACCGCAGGATCTGATCCGGATGATCGCCGTCGGCTCCCACCTGGAGGTGACCGCCGCCACCAACTCCTTCGGCACGCTCGAGGACGTCTTTGTACAGCGCGTCCTCGAAACCGTCGCCACCGTCTTTATGGAAGTGAATGAACATGACAGTGCAGAAGAACGGACCGCGGCTTTCGCCGCAGGATGCCTTCGGGCGTTTGGGCAGCTCGATTTCTGAGGCCCTGGACCGGGCCGCCGTCCGGCGCTACAGCGACGTCGTCCAGTGGGCGCGGCAGCATTACTACATCGGGGCCCAACGAGACGATTGACCTCCTGCCCCATCAGGAGGCCCTGCTCCTCCTCTTCGCGTCGCCGAAGGCCGACGGTACCCGTTGGCGGAACCAGGTCTACTCGACGATCAAAAAGAGTGGAAAAACGGCCATTGCGGCAATCCTGACTCGCTACGAAGTCGAACGCGGTCCTGGTGGCCGTGAGATCTACCTGGCGGCGAACGACCGCGACCAGGCGACGAACCGGGTCTTCGACGCCATTCGCAAGAGCATCAACTGGGATCCGGAGGCTCAAGGTTCATGGAACATCACGGGACATGAACTCCGCCATAGCAATGGGACGTTCATCAAAGCGATCGCCAGTGACTTCCGCGGAGAAGCGGGCGCCAATCCCAGCCTCACGGCCTGGACCGAACTCTGGGGCTTCGATACCGAGGGGTTGCTGCGGTTCTATGAGGAGATGACACCGGTACCGACGACCGAATCGATCCGCCTCGTGGAGACCTCGACGGGCTACGAGGGCCAATCCGATCTGTTGCGGGACCTCTACGAGACCGGCATGGCCGGTCGCCAGCTCACTGCCGGCGAGCTGGACGCCCTGACGGGATGCGGGCTGGATGCCTTCAAGGAGGCATCAGGACCCCACGACCGAGTTCCAATCTGGCTCAACGACCGGGCCAACATGGTCATGTACTGGGACGAGGGGCTCGTTGCTCGCCGGATGCCGTGGCAGCAGGGCACTGCCGGCGAGGAGTACTACAGGGAGCAGGAGCAGACGCTTCGGCCCAGTCAGTATAAGCGCCTGCATCTGAACCAGTGGACCCAGGCAGAGGAAGCATATATCGACATAAGGCTTTGGGATGCCCTGGCGGCGGACGTGCCCGCTCTCGACCCAAAGGAACGCCTCGTCCTTGGCATCGACGCTGCCGCCAGGAACGATACGTTTGCGATCGTCGGCGTGACCCGCCATTGGGATCCAGCCCGGGCCAAGGATACCGTCGCCGTCCGCTGGTGGGGTGTTTGGGAAGCTCCTCCGGGAGGCGCGATCGACTTCAACGAACCTCTCGAGGAGATTGCAGAATTGGTCAAGAACTACGGAGTGGCGGTCGTCGTCTACGACCCCACCGACATGAGCAAGTTCGCTCAAGACCTCAGGACCGTGACCCGGCATAGAGTCTTTGTCGATAAATTCGAGCAGAGGGCCGACCGTCTGCGAGCCGATAAGCGCCTCTACGACATGATCCAGGGAGGGAACATCGTCCATTGCAACCCTCCGGAGATTCGACAGCACCTCCTCAATGCCAACGTGAAGCTTGACCAGGACGACCGCATGCGGATCCTCAAACGCTCCACGAGGATCCCGGTGGATCTTGTGGTCGCCATGTCGATGGCGGTCGACCGATGCATGAAGTGGTCGTTTACGTCGCCGTTCTGAGGGCTTGACAACGGTGGGCGCCAGAGCGGTCATTGCAGACGATGGATGGCCCCACCGACCCGCCCTGCCGCCTGACCTTCGAACGCTCGCCCTCGCCGCATTACCGGGAGGCGCTTCGCATGGCCAGCGAGATGCCGACGTACACGCGAACGTTCACCGACGGTCGCGTGCGGCACGAGGTGCACCTGACGATCGAGTCGCACGCGACGGCGGAACGGCTCCTCCGGCTGGTAGTGAACTGGCGAGGTTCGGCCCTGGAGATCGACGGGGTGGTGCTCTACGGGAGCGAGGCGATTCGACTACTGAGCATGCTGGACTGTCACCGGAGTTGGCGGCGGTTGCGCCTGGGTACCGACTACTGTTGGGGCTTGCCTTCCCGAATCCGAGGCCGGGTTCCCTGCCGGCTCATTGATGCCAGGCTGCCCTGGCGCCCGCCGGACGAATATCACCATCCACGGTTGCTACCCAACCTCGTCCGCGCCCTTGAAGCGGAGTCGTTTGCGAGCTTCTGCCCGGCATACGACCCTGCGGCCGTGCAGTTCGCCGCCGCCAGCTGGGCGATGGGTGAGGAAGGGCCGAGAGAGCAGTTTGAACACTTGCTCGAGGACCTGGACATCGAGGACCTGGGGCATGCTTGAAGGTCGCCACCGATCGTCCGGATCTCACCGAGGTTTCACCGCAGGTTTACCGCAGCTTCGGGTTCGGCGCGGCGCCGTTGGCGCCGCCCTACTCGGTAGGTTCGAGATCGTGATTTAGGGGCTGATTCGCCCCACTTTCACCCCACATTGTGAATCGGCTGAAATTGGTATCGCCTTGGTCTCATCTCTGAATCTGGAGTGAGACCGGGGGGAGGTTCGCCTACCTTCCAAGCAGGATGTCGCGAGTTCGACCCTCGTCTCCCGCTCCATTTCCCCCATTTCGTATCTGTGACGACACGATAACTGGAATAACGGCCCGTCAAGTAGGCCGGGCTCTTGACGGAGGAGATGATAATTGTCTCCTCCTGGAGGGTCGGCCATGACCAGGCGCCCCAGCGACAGGTCCGCGACTTCGCCCAGCTTGCAGGCTGGCCTCCCCCTGGCGACGCTCTCGATTTCCTACCGCCGTGCCCTCCTCGCGCAGAACAAAGCGCCAAGGACACGCGTTCCCTCATCGATCCCGGTTTCGGAGATGTCCAGTTCAGCGGTGCCACGCCGTTCTCGCCCGATGGCGCGCTGATCGCCTACGTGCGGCGTGAAGCACTCTGGGTTGCTGAAGTAGAAAGCGGCGCGGAACATCGTAGGCGTAGCGGCTATGGTCGTCGACGGCAACATGGACACACTCGACACCACGCTTGCCCGGCGGTGAGTACCCCGCCCC
>JAGQGZ010000084.1 GCA_020432105.1 Dehalococcoidia bacterium
TTGCAAGGGTGATGATCTCCGGGCTGCTTGGCGAGACGGGCGTCCGGTCCCAGTCGCCGAACTGCTCGACGACTTCGAATCCGGCCGCAACGAGGAACGCGTTGAGCGGCCCGGCATCGAGGAAGCGCAACGTGCTCATGCTGTACTCCGGCGCCTCCCAGCCATCCTTTGTGTAGGAAGCCCTGAAGCGAACGATTTCCCCCGCGATCTCTTCCACTTCGGCGGTGTAGGCGGCCTGACTGCCATCGGGGGCAGTGAACGTGAGGCTGTGGCCGGCGGTCCACTGCTCCCAGGCCCGGGCAGCGGGATTCCTGGTCTCGAAGGCGAAGACGCCACCCGGTCGCAACGCCCGATGGATCGCGAGCAGGGCATTCTGCAGTTCGTCGTCTGCCAGGAACACCTGGAAGGCGTGACCGGACATTACGGCCAGGTCGAACTCCCGGTCAGTAGTCAGCGTTGAGGGATCACCGAGCATCCATTCAATGTCGTCCCGGGTCCGTGCCACCGTGAGCATACCCACCGCGGGATCGAGGCCGGTGAGGCGTCCGGCGTGGCCGCGTTCGCGAGCCCAATGGAGTAATGCTCCGGTTCCACAACCGATATCGAGCACAGATTCGGCAGCGAGGATGAGCGGAAGATAGAAGTTGAAGTCTGCGCGTGCCTCACGGCCCACGAGGGGATCGTAGAGTGCGGCAAGGTGCGGGTCGGCGAACTGACGGTCAGGCATCGAGTGTCATTGCGAGGAACACGTAGATAGTCGTGCTTCGTCCGGCCTCAATGACCTTCGTGGGCGATGTCGGGTTGACCAGTTCCATGAAGCGCTCAGAGAGGTCGAACAGCTCAAGACGTTCCATGCGGAAGGGCCCGGAACAACATTCGGCTAGACGCTCGCCTTCTCGGCACTCACCTCACGCACCAGGTTCACGACCTTGCCGAGGTTCTCGACGCGTTCTGCTGTGGTGGAGCCTTCGGGCTGGACGCGGATCGTCGAGACGCCGGCGTCGCGGTAGACACGGAGGCGATCGCGGACCATTTGCTCGGTGCCGAGAAGGTTGGTGAGCTGGACCATCTCATCGGGTACCATCGCGACCGCCTCGTCGCGCTTGCCTTCCAGCCACAGCTTCTGGACCAGTGTTGCCTCATCGGCGAAGCCGGCACGACGGTAAGCGGCGTTATAGAAATTGTGCTGGCGGCTGCCCATTGCGCCGAGTGTGAAGGCGAGACCGGGCTTGCGGGGTGGGATCAGCTTCTCCACGTCGTCACCGAAAGCGACGGCACCGCCGGGGGCCTGGATATCGAGCTCGGCTAGCGATCGCCCGGCCTTGTCGGCGCCCTTCTTGAGGTGTTCGAAAAAGACGTCGGCGTGGTCGGGCATGAAGCTGGTGCCGACCCAGCCGTCGGCGAGTTCGCCGGTGAGCTCCAGAGATTTCGGGCTCAGCGTTGCGAGATAAATCGGCACCTCGCTCGGTTCGGCATTGGTCTTCAGGGCCTTTCCCTCGCCGCCGGGCCGGGGGAGCTCGTAATAGGAGCCCTTGTAGGCCACCCGCTCACCGCGCATGGCCATCCGGATGATGGCGATGGCATCGCGCATTCGAGGGATGACCCGCTCGAAGGGCTGGCCGTGCCAACCCTCGACCACCTGGGGGCCGCTGGCGCCAAGACCGAGGATGAAGCGGCCGTTCGACATGGAGTTGAGGCTGAGTGCGGTCATCGCCAGCATCGCCGGAGTACGCGAGAGCAGCTGCATGATCCCGGTGCCGACCTGGATTCGCGACGTACGAGCGCAGACGAAGGCGGCCTGGGTGGAGGCATCGAAGCCCCAGGTCTCAGCCGTCCAGACGTGCTCGACGCCGAGCTTTTCGGCCTCCTGGACAAATTCGATGTTGCGTTCCCAGTCGTTGCTGCGGCCGGCAGCACCGAAGCCAATAGCGATCTTCATGGTGGTTGGTTATCTCCGCGAAGCTGATGCCGCCACGATACAGGAGGGGGTGATGGCATGACCGAAGCCGCCCACCCCGGGTATCGAGCGTGCCTGTCACACCGTCGACGCCGCCGCTGGTACCCTGTGCTCGAAATGTCAGACGCTCAACCACTCCTCTATTCCGAACTCGCCGGCTGGTTCCACCTGCTCACTGCTCCTGAGGACTACGAGGAGGAGGCGGAGATCTACCGGAAGGCACTGGTCAAAAAGGCCGAGCGCCCGATCAGGACGGTGCTCGAACTGGGCAGTGGCGGTGGCAACAACGCCTCCCACATGAAGGCCCACTTCACCCTGACGCTCACCGACCTCTCGGCCGACATGCTGGCCATATCGAAGAACCTGAACCCGGAGCTCGAACACATCGAGGGCGATATGCGCAGATTGCGACTTGGCCGCACCTTCGATGCTGTCTTCGCCCACGATGCGGTCAGCTACCTGGTCGACGAGGAGAGCGTGCGGGAGGCGGTGGCCACTGCTTTCGAACACCTTGAACCGGGTGGTGTCGCGCTGTTCGCTCCCGACGACTATGCGGAGGACTGGAAGGACAGCTACTCCGACGGCGGCCATGATGGGCCCGACGGACGTGGCCTCCGGTACATCGAATGGTCGCACCGGAGCGGCCTCGAACCACCGCTCTACGCCTTCGACTTCGCCTACCTCCTTCGCGAAGCTGACGGTTCAGTTCGGGCTGTCCACGACCGTCACTTTGGCGGGGCCCACCCCCGGGAGACGTGGCGCCGCGCCTTTGCGGATGCCGGGTTTGTCGACTTCGAGTTCCTCGAACTGGAGCACAGCGAAGTGGACCCGGGAACGCACTACCACATCGTCGCGGTCAAACCCTAGTGCCGTTGCCGGGAGCCACCGCTGATGTTGGGCGACCGGAACTGCGGCCGCGATGTGCAGGCGGCCGTGACCCACGGATGGTGCGACGAAGCAGTGAAGCCCCGTGATGCTGCTGCCTGCCGGGGCCACCGGCCCGGAACCCGCTAGATTGCACCCACAGGTAATCCGCCCCACCATCCACCCATGGAACTGAAGTGGCGGGTGCTCCTGGCCGTGGGCTTCGGCACCTACATGGCCACGATGGACTTCAACATCGTGAACGTGGCCATGCCCACGCTGTCGAAGGAATTCGACCGCTCCCCGGACACCGTGCTCTGGGCCACGCTCGCCTCCAACCTCGTGGTTACAGGCCTTACGCTCACCGCTGGCCGGGCAGGCGACCTCTACGGCCGTAAGCGGCTGTATGTATTGGGCTGGGTGATCTTCACCACGGGCATGGCCACCGCGGGGTTTGCCCAGAACATCGAACAGCTCATTGCCTTCCGCTTTTTCCAGGCGATCGGGGTCGCGCTCGCGATCGCGAACGGCAATGCCATCGTCACCGACGCCTTCCCGGACAACGAGCGAGGACGAGCCCTGGGGACGATGGGCGCTATCGTCGGGGCCGGGCTGATGTCGGGGCCAATCTTCGGCGGCTTCATCCTCAACGGCCTTAGCTGGCACTGGATCTTCTGGCTGCGAGTACCGATCGGGGTCACGGCCATGGCCGCCGCCTTCATCTTCATCCACGAGCCGAAGAAGGATCCGAGCGGCCAGAAGCTCGACATCCCAGGTGCGATCGCCCTCTTCTTCGCCCTCAGCGGTGCACTCCTGGCCGTGAACCGGGGCGACTCCTGGGGATGGACATCTCCCGTCATCCTGGGGCTGTTCGCGCTCAGTGCCGTTGCGATCGTCACGTTCCTCCGGATCGAGACGCGGACGGCGAGCCCAATCGTGTCGCTGCCGCTCTTCAAGATCCGCACCTTCTCAGCATCGGTGGTGGCGCTCGTCCTGAACTTCCTCGGTCAGTCAGCTTCAATTTTCCTGATGCCGTTCTACCTCGTGGAGATCCAGGGGTACTCGACGGCAAAGACGGGCCTCATCATCTCGACTGTCCCGCTGCTCATGCTCCTGCTCAGTTCTGCGAGTGGTTACGCCAGCGACCGCTGGAACTTCCGCTACCAGACAACGATCGGCACCGGACTGGTGATGCTTGGTCTGCTCTCCCTGGCCACCCTTGAAATGGACACACCGGTGACCGGAGTTGTGGCACGCCTGGCGATCATCGGCGTGGGCACGTCGATCTTCATGGCGCCCAACACGAGCGCAATCATGGGCAGCGTGAGCCGCAGTATGCTCGGCACTGCCTCAGCGGCCACGGCTACTTCGCGGAACATCGGAAACGCGGCCGGCCTGGCGATGTCGGGCGCCATACTCGTCGGTGTCGGCTCAGCAGCTGCGGGCGTCGGGGGCGTGGACGCGGCAGACCTGCCTGCCGACGCCCTGCTCGAGGGAATCCAGTGGTCGTTCCTTGCTGCCGGCGGCGTCACCGGCCTTGCCGTGATTTCCACCTTCTTCCGCGGTGGTGAACGGGCCTCTGCGGGCCAGCCAGGAACCGCCGCCGGACCGCTCCCGGCCCCGGAGGCCGCTGAGCGCGTGGTTGCAGGCGGCGCCCACAACGAGGCCGACCAGACGATAACCACCAGGCTCAAGGGCCAGCACAGCACCCGCTCCCGGGACCCCCGGTTCCCCCTGTAGCTCCCTATCTGGCACGCTAATTCATTGTGATTACCGCGAGTCTTCAATCGGCCGGACGCGTCTATGGCGGGCGTACCGTTTTCCGCGACATCTCCTGGGCCATCGACGACGGAGAGAAGATCGGCCTTGTCGGGCCCAGCGGCTGCGGCAAGTCCACGCTGCTGCGTCTGCTGGCCAGGGTCGAACTGCCTGACGAGGGGGAGGTTACCTGGCGGCGGGGATTGTCGGTGGCTTACCTGGAGCAGGAGCTGCCGGGTTCGGCGGATGAGACCGCCCTGGGGATCCTCATGGCCAGCCGTGAGGACATCGCGGCGATCGAACGCGAACTCAGTGAAGCCGAACGCCAGATGGCCGATCCCGATATCCTCGCGGACGCTGCCCGCTTCGATGCTGTGCTGGCGGAACACGCCCGCCTCCTCCAGCTCTATGAAGATGCCGGGGCATCCATGCTTCGGAACCGGGCCGAAGGGCTGCTACGCACGCTGGGCCTGGAGGAGTATGCCTGGGAAGTGCCCACCAGCACGCTTAGCGGCGGGCAACGGAAGATCATCGGCCTTGCCCGCTGCATGCTGGCCGAGCCCGACCTCCTGCTTCTTGATGAACCGGACAACCACCTGGACCTTCGCCGCAAGGGGATGCTCGAAGCGGCGATCGTCGACTTTGCCGGCGCCGTCGTTGTGGTCTCCCACGACCGCTACCTGCTGGACGAGGTGGCGACGGCCATCGTCGAGATGGACCCCGGGAGGGACGGCACGAAACTCACGCGCTGGGAGGGGAACTACACCACCTACGCGACGGAGAAGGAGCTCGCGCTCATCCGCCAGCAGCAGCAATTCGTTGCCCAGCAGAAGGAGATCGCCCGACTCGAAGCAGCGATCGTGCGTTTCAAGGAGTGGGCGCGGGTTGTGGTCGACGAACGCCACATCAAGCAGGCCCGCAACAAGCAGCGACAGATCGACTCCATGGACAAAGTCGACCGGCCGGTGATGGAGCGGCGCAAGATGTCGCTGCATTTCACGGCCTCACGCCGCGGCGGTCAGAAGTCGGTCGAGCTCCGGGAAGTGGACAAGGCCTTCGACGACTCGATCATCCTGGCCGGCGCGAACCTCACCGTGATGAAGGGCGAGCGCGTCGGGATCGTGGGCCCCAACGGCAGTGGGAAGTCAGTGTTGTTGAAGCTCATGCAGGGGCGTATGGCCGTGGATGAGGGCGAGGTCTGGGTGGGGCCCAGCGTGAGCTTTGGCTACTACAGCCAGGAACACGAAACGCTCGATCCAGGTCGCAGTGCAGTGGCCGCCGTCCGCGAGACGAAGAACATGTACGAGAGCGATGCAGTCGCCATTCTTGGCCGCTTCCTGCTGCCCTACGACGCCATGCAACAGCCCGTTGCCCGGCTCAGCGGTGGGGAGAAGAGCCGCGTGCAGCTGGCCTGCCTGATGCAGATGGGTGCCAACTGCCTGTTGCTGGACGAGCCGACGAACAACCTTGATATTCCCGCCGCCGAAGTGCTGGAAGCGGCCCTCGATGCGTTCGAGGGCACGATCATCCTCGTCAGCCACGACCGCTACCTGCTGGACCGCCTGGTCGACCGGATCGTGGAGGTGAATGAGGGGGAGCTCACGACCTATGAGGGGAGCTATTCGGAGTACGCTGAGCGGGTGGGCTAGGAGAGTCGGCCCTCCCGAGAATCCACTCGCCCAACGAAGTATCTAGCGTCAATCCGTTCGAAGACACGCCGTGCCTGGCCCAGATACTCGCGTGCCGTGGCAAGGTCGCCCTCAAGCTCAGCAACCTCTGCAAGACCGAGGAGAGAACGTCCTTCCTCCAGTGGCAGTTTCTGCTCGCGGCACCAGTTGAGCGAACGCTGGTAGCGGGCCTTGCCCGCCTCGACTTCGCCGCCAGTCACCAGCCAGTGTGCGCCGAGCCGGAGCATGCAGATAGGAGGGTTCGGTGCAACGAAGAAGTCCTCCCAGATGCCACCGTCCCGGAAGTTGCCCCGGATCAGTAGTGCCTGATTGGTCTCCACCAGAGCCGGGCCCGCTTCGTCGAGGTAGCCCACCACCCAGCCCCAGTGAAAGACGTTCGTGAAGTCTGAGGACATTTCCGGGTCGTGGGCATCGGCGTCAGCCAGGGCCCGCCGCCACTCGCTGGCAGCGTCGGGGTGCCGCCCCGCCGCCCAACGAACGCCCGCTCTGAATGCCCGCGCCTGCCACGGCTGTTGTCCAATCCCCTTCAGCAAGTCGACGTCTGGAAGTTGGGCGAGCGCGTCGTCAATTCGGCCCGTGACCAGCGAATCGAAGCTGCGACAGGCTGCCCAGACATAGCTTGCAGATGCGGATTCAGCCGCCGCGAGCGTCTCATATAGTTCTCGCCTGCCCCGCAGAAGTGCCAGGTTCGCAAGATAGGCAGCCAGATTTTCGCGCAGGAACTGGGAGCGTTCCTCCCTCGCCCTCTGGAGCCGTTCCCCTAACACGGACTCCGCCTTGTCGAGCATTCCGGCCATTGTCAGGCCCCAAACGAGGGGCGTCGCTTCCGTGGGGCTCGGGCTATCGGTGAACTTGGCGACAGCCTCCTGAAACTGGCTATCGATGAGATGGTTCAGACCTTCGCGCAGCCGGATGAATGTCTTTCCGCGCTGGTCGCCCGTTGCCTCCACGGCCGCCCGTAATCCTGCGAGGTACTTGTCTACCTTCGCCCGGCTCTGGGCGCTGCCAAGTGTGCCGGAGACGAGTGCGGCCAGGATCGGAATCTGGAGCGCGGGGTCGTCGCCTGCGAATTCGAGGCCGCTGGAAACAATCTCCACAGCCGTTCGAGTCGGATACCAGACCCCGCCAGCAACGAGTTGAGTCCCAATAGCGCCGAACGCCCTGGCATCGCGGCGCTCGGTGAACAACACCGCTGCGACCTGGATCGCCTTCCATGCGGTTCGATATTCAGCTCCGCACTGAGCACTGCGGCTCAGTGCGAGGTATAGGTACCCGATATCTCGACCAGCGAGAGCGTCCGGTTCATCGGTTCCAATCGAAAGCGCCCTTTCGTAGAGCCGGGCCGCTTCGCCCCACGCAAAGTGGGACTCGGCGTGTTCGGCCGCGGTCACGAAGTAGCTCACTGCTTTGCGCGCATATTCCTTCCCCACGAGCACCGCCTCTCCGAAATGAAACGCGAGCCCAGCGGCGCGATCGGGAATATCACCATCCCTGTGCTCCAGCGCGTCGGCGACACGGGCGTGAAGGCGTACCCGGCGATTGGTGGAGAGCTCGTCGAGCAGGGTCTCCTGCATGAGTGCGTGGTGAAACTGGTATTCGCCAATACGTACTGATTCATCGACAACGCGGGCGTCAACAGCTTCGTCGAGGAAATCGAGGACAGTGTCTTCGTCCTTACCGCTGACTTCAGCGAGAACATCGAGGCGAAACTGGCGGCCCGCCACGGAGGCGATCCGAAGAAGCTCGTTGCAGTCCTCGCTGAGTTTGTTCAGCCGCTGCCCCACCACGGCACGGACGCTCTGAGGGATGGTGACGGCGCCACCGGCAGTAAGCGTCCCCTCCCTGGCCATCAGGGCTACGACCTCGCCCAGGAAGAACGGGTTGCCGTCTATCTGGGCGACAATCTCGGCGACCAGTTCAGCGGAAGACCGGGCACCAGAGGCGCGGTTGATGTAGTCGCGGACGTGGCTCTCGTCGAGGCCCTTGAGGTCGACGACGTGAAAGCGGCTAGTGCGATGGAGGTGTGCGAGCGTAGCCTCCAGCGGGTGCTGGCGGCCGACCTCGACATCGCGGTAAGTGCCGACGATGAGGATGCGTGAGTCGCCAAGCTCGCTTGCTATGTACTGGAGGAGCAGCAACGTCGATTTGTCGGCCCAATGCAGGTCGTCGAGGACAATCACGAGGGGTTGAATCTCAGCAGCCTTCTTCAGGTAACCGGTGATGGCATCAAAGAGGCGGAACTGGGCACTTTCACCCTCGCTGGTCGGCAGATCCCCGAGCCCAGGCAGGTCCAGGACGACGGTGCGGACCTCCGGAAAGAGACGTACGAGTTCTTCGGCCTTTTCTTCGATATACGACTGCAACGGCTCGATATCGATGGCTGAATTCAGTGCCCGGATGGCGCGAACCCACGGCCAGAAGGCAGGGGCGCCGGCCGATTCATGGGTGGTGCCCCAGTGAACCTGGACGGCACGACGCGTTGCGAAGTCAGCGAACTCGCGAACCAGCCGCGTCTTCCCAATGCCCGGCTCACCCACCACAGCGACAACCGAACCCCGTCCTTCGAGTGCGGCGTCGAGGTAACGCTGGAGGTGATCAAGCTCCGGTTGCCTCCCGACAAAGATGCCCTGCGGGCTCGCACGGCCACTACCTATCTCGCACGGCACCTCAAAGAGGCGCCAGAGCTCAGTGAACCCCTTCAGTTCGTGTTCACCCACATCTATGAACTCAATCCCACTGGCGGGGCCAAGCAGCATCTTGACTGACTCACTCACGAGTACCTGACCGCCTGCAGCCCGGGCCTGTATGCGGGCTGCGGCATTCACCATCAGTCCGAAGAGGTCCTCCTCGTCCTGAACTACCTCGCCGGCGTTTATCCCCACGCGGACGCGGGGCGTAGCAGCGTTTCGTTCCCGCTCTCGTTCGACGGCCCGCTGTATCTCCACCGCGCATTGCACCGCTCTCCGCGTGCTCGTAAAGGCGACCATGAAGCCGTCGCCCATGGTTTTCACTTCCCGGCCGCGGTAACGCTCCACCTGCTCTCGGACCAGCGCGAAGTGACGCCGCCGAACAACCTGGGCCGCTTCCTCACCGAGGTCGCTGGCGATCGCCGTCGACCCCTCCATGTCGGTGAAAAGGAGGGTGACCATGCCTTCCGGCAATGTCGACTGCATCGCCGGGAGTATGCCACAGGACGGGATCGATCGGAGACGAGTGGTCGGCCAGCCGGGGAGCTACAAGAGGTAGACGAGTATCTCTTCCATCTCATCGGCGGCATGGTTCGTCCAGACGAGCCGCATCTACCGTTTGGAAAGCCGATCCAGGAGTTCTTCGGTGGTCAGGGTACGTCCCAGGCGGGCATCCTCAAGACCACGCCGGATTGAGGCGATGTCGTCCTCGCTCAACGGTTCAGTTGGCCCGAGGTCCATCAATGCAAATTCAAGGAGTTGGTCGGCCTCTTCATCCGTGAGCGCGTCCACCAGAGTATGAAGTGATTCCTTCGTACCCATGATGCGATTGTACCAGCCGCGGATATGGCGGAGACCGGGGCGAGTGGGAGTACGTCTAGGCGGCGAGGTCGGCGGGGGTGCACACGCGGCAGGGGCGGAGCGCGGTGGGTACGGCGGCCGGAGTGGTGGCCGTGGTGCGATTGGCGGCACTGATGCGCCCGGCGAGGGTGCAAACGGACTGGTGATAGACCCTGGCGCTCGCTGCCCGGCTGTAGACGAGCGAAGTCTCGTTGCCGGCGACGGCGTCGATGACTGCCTCAGGCTCAACGTCCAGGAGGCCGAAGTACGACCGGAGCCGATCGGCCGGGGCGGTGTCGATTCTTTGCCGAACGGGACGAACAGCGGTGCGCCGTTCGACATTTGCGGGTTCGTTGGCGATGCGGCTGGCAAGGGCGGCAAGGCTCCGTAGCGCAGGCGAGCCTCTTCGCCCTTTGCGACCAACGGCCGCGTGCATACCCCGAGGGAGCCGGGGGTCGAACGGCACTTCCCAGAGCGCCGGACGTTCGAGGATCTCAGCCGCATCTACCGGCGCCACGGACGACGAAGGGGCGGTGCCAATGAGCAGAGGGACCTGGCCAGCGGCGAACAGTCCTTCGCCCTCGAGACTGTGAAGGAATCGCCGGGTGTTGGCGAGGGTCACGACGTCGGGGGTGGCCG
This sequence comes from Dehalococcoidia bacterium, assembly GCA_020432105.1. Taxonomy (GTDB): domain Bacteria; phylum Chloroflexota; class Dehalococcoidia; order Tepidiformales; family Tepidiformaceae; genus JAGQGZ01. Next base: position 10,434 of record JAGQGZ010000084.1, read on the forward strand.
GTATGAGGAGGAGATCGGCCAGGTCAGCGGCGAGCAAGAGGCGATCGTCGAAAACCGAGGCGGTGTCGATGATGACGTGGTCGAAGGTGCGAGAGGCGAGGTCGAGCAGGCCTTCCAGTTCAGAGATATCGGTGTTGAGGCGTCCGTCGAATCGTCGCGATGCCCCGAGGACGAAGACGCCGCTTTCGTGATGGCCGAGGGATTCGCGGAACTCCTCGATTTCGGACCGAGCGACCTGGCGGGCAGCGCGCGCGGTGGTGTTCCCATCGGCGATGTCGAGCAGCAGCTCTGCATCGCCAAACTCCAGTGCGAAGTCGATGAGCAAGACGGTGCTGGCATGTTCGGTCGCAAGCAACATGGCGAGCGTGGAGGCAAGGGTCGACTTCCCGGTTCCACCCTTGGCTGAGGCGACTGTGAGGATGTTGCCAGGGGACCCGCCGGGAGCGGGAGATGGATGGGGCGACGCCTCTGCAAGTGCCCGCTCAAGGTCGGCGTCGCGGGGAGGCGAATCGAGCACGACGTGGGCGCCGGAGCGGATCGCCGCGCGATAGATATCCACGCTGGAATGGCTGCTGTAGGCAATGACCCTCGCTACAACGGACGCGTGCGCCACTGCCTGAATTGACCGGGCGAAGGGTTCCTCGAAGGAGACGAAGGCAACGGTGGGCTCCGTCTCATATATCGCCTGGGAGCCGACGATGCCAAGGGGAGCGTTAACCAGGACTACGGCTGCCAGGCGGTCAAGCGTAGTGGCGACGCGCTCTCTCCGGCGGGGGTCGTTGTCGATGACGGCAGCGGTAATCATGTCGTGATTGGCGACCTTAGGGGGGTGGGGCTGTCCCCACCCCCCTACACCATTACTATCGACTCCGCGCCGGGAATCGAGAGTCCGCACCGCCCTGCCGGGCACCGGTTATGCCCCGGTACGGCGCGCGATCTCGCCTTCCAGGTCCAGTGCTTTGGTCCCAAAGCCGCGGGACGCCCATTCCTCGCGAGGAACCATCCAGAAGACTTCGAACTCGTTGCCATCGGGATCCCGGGCGTAGAGGCTGAGGCTGTTGCCGTGATCGGACTGCCCGGTGAGAGCGCCTGCGTTGGCAAGAGTCTGGCGAGCGTTCGCGAGATCCTCGATGGTTTCGACTTCCCAGGCCAGGTGATAGAGGCCGACGCGGTCGCCCTTACCGGGCGGAGCAGCGCCCGCGCCGATGCCGAAGAGCCCAAGGTCATGGTGGTTGTCACTGCCATTCGCGCGCAGGAAAACGGCACGGTCGCCCATCGCTTCGACAAGTTCGAATCCGAGAATGTCGCGGTAGAAAGCGAAGGCTGCCTGAGCGTCACGGACGTAAAGGACGGCGTGGTTGAGGCGCTTGATGGTGAACATTGGAGACTCCCAGGAGGGCCCGCTCGATCAACGAGCGGGCCCTCCTGTGGGGAATGGACTAGCCGGCGGCTACGCCTTCGACGTGGAGCGTGATGCGGACCGTGTCGCTGACGACGAGGCCACCGGTCTCGACGACTGCATTGTAGGCAAGCCCGTAGTCCTTCCGGTTGATCGAGGTGTGGGCAGTGAAGCCGATGCGCTCCTCGCCCTCCATGCCAGGACCCCGGCCCTCGAATTCAGTGTCGAGGACGACCTCGCGGGTGACGTCACGCAGGGTCAGGTCGCCAGTGACGCGCCAGCGCTCCTTGTCGAGTCGTTCGACCGCTGTGCTCGCGAAACGGATGAGGGGGT
>JAGQGZ010000085.1 GCA_020432105.1 Dehalococcoidia bacterium
CCCAATCTCGTCGATGAGGTCGAACAACTTGAGGTCGCGGCCGATACGGCGGTGGTCGCGCCGCCGGGCTTCCTCCTGTTGCAGCTCGTACGCTTCCAGCTCTTCCTTCGTTTCGAAGAGGACTCCGTAGATCCGCTGCAGCTGGGGGTTCTTTTCGCTGCCACGCCAGTAAGCGCCGGCAATCGACTCGAGCTTGAATGCCGGTATCTCACCCGTGTGGTTCACATGGCCGCCCCGGCAGAGGTCAGTGAACTCGGCATGCGTGCACTGGGTGATGTTGCCGTCCTCGATTTCGGCGAGGAGGTCGAGCTTGAACGGCTGGTCCTTCCAGCGCGATTGAGCCTCGTCCCGGGTGATCGCGGCCATCTGGAATTCGTGGTTGGCCGCGATCGACTTCCGCATCCGCTCATCGAGCCAGGCGAGGTCTTCTTCGGTCAGCGAACGGGGGAGGCGGAAGTCGTAGTAGAAGCCGTTTTCGATCGGCGGCCCGATGCCGAGCTCGGCGTCAGGCATGAGGTCCACCATGGCCTCGGCCAAGACGTGGGCGGCGGAGTGACGCATCCGCGATAGCCGCTCTGCCTTTGGCAGGGCAGCGAGGTCAACGTGCTCTTCAATGGGTACGGACATTGTCCAGGGTCTCCTTCATCTGTGGCTCGAACTGTCTGGTCGTGAGAAGGAGCGGGGTAGTGTGGGCGCGCGCCGCCCCTGTTCGCCAGCGCGGCGAACGAATACCAACGGACTGCTCGGACATGACACGCGCTCCGGGTGGGATTCGTCATCATCCGGGGCGGGAGACGTTTCCCGCGGTTCCACCCGGGTTCTCCACTGCGTGGCAGTGAACTCATCGCGGCCGCTAACGGGGCCAGTCGCGCACGCCTATCGCCACGGGGCGCTTTGGATGCGGGCTCGCGGGTGGTTTTTGGCTACCGTTGAAGCGCTCTCAGCCGCTGGCGCGTCTCTCTGTACGTTGGAGCCTACTCGTCCCGGTCGTCGCTGTTGCAAGAGAGTATAGCCCCTGCCACACCTCTAGCGGCCAACATCCAGTCCAGCTACGCTGTGAATTCAGACGCGGGCGGTTAGCTCAGTTGGTTAGAGCGCTACGTTGACATCGTAGAGGTCACTGGTTCGAATCCAGTACCGCCCACCATGCATTCCCCGGCTGGCTACCTCGTTGCACCTGCCTGCACAGAAAACGGTGGGAGTAACCCACCCGGGGAAATTAGCCTGCGCTGCCGGCGCCGCCTGTACCTACTTCCGCATCTGATGTAGCGGGGGCGGAAGCCACGGCAACCGCTGGCCCACCAGCGGGTAGCGGTCCACCCACGGGCCTCACGGGCTGAGGGCTACCGCGGCGCAACGGAAGTTCTCGCATGAGGAAGGCAAAGAGGGCGGAGAGCAGGGCGGCGACGAGGGCAACCGTAAAGATGTTCTGGGTCGCCACGGAAACGGACTCATCCTGGGCGCGAGTGGCGCGAGCGAGGATTGCCTCACCACCTGCGAGGGCTGTGATCTCGGCCTCGATAGGGCGCCACTCGTGGGCGTTGAGGCGAAGGGTGGGATCGTCGAGTGAGACGAGCGTTTCAGGGTCTACCGCTTCGATCGCGGCCCGGTCGTCGCCGGGCATCCGGTTGCGGAACTCAGACTCGTAGGAATGCGTGAGGATGACGCCGAAGATGGCGATCCCCATGACGGCGCCGATCTGGCGGAAGAACTGGCTGGAACTGGAGGCGACGCCGATGTACTGGGGTGACACGGCATTCTGCACTACGAGGGACATCGTCGGCAGGACGATGCCAAAGCCAAGGCCCATGACGAACATGTAGGCGGAGATCTCCCAGCGAGGGCTGTCCTGATCGATCGTGCGCAGCAACAGCATCGCGCCGGCAATGACCATCGCGCCGCCAACTGTCTGGACCTTGTACCTGCCCGAGCGGGAGATGACCAGGCCCCCAACGATGCTTGTGGCCAACACACCGAGGCTCTGAGGCATCATCACGAAGCCCGACCCGGTGGCGCTCAGGCCGAGCGCTGTTTGGAGGAAAAGGCCGAGGTACTGGAAGGCGCCGAACACGCCCAGGCCAAAGGTGAAGACTACGAGGTTCGAAAGGAGGAAGACCTGGTTGCGGAAGAGATGCAACGGGAGGATCGGCTCGGGGTGCCGACGTTCCTGCACGATGAACAGTACCGTCAGCGCCGCAGCGGCCGCGAGAAGACCGACGATCTGCGGCGATCCCCAGCTGTATTGAGCACCGGCCCAGACCATGGCGAGGAGGAAGCAGACACTCGCGGCGCTCAGCAATGCGGCACCGACATAGTCGATCTTGACCTTGAGCCCCTTCGCCTTTGTTGGGAGATTCATGTAGATCGCGGGGATCGCAATAAGGCCAACAGGGATGTTCATGTAGAAGATCCAGCGCCACGACAGCGCGTCCGTGATCAACCCCCCGAGGGGTGGACCGAAAATGCTGGCCAGGCTGAATGTCCCGGTGAAAAAGCCGATGTACTTGCCGCGGTCGGCCGGCGCGAACATGTCGCCGACGGTGGCGAAGACCGAGGCGAAAATCATGCCGCCGCCGAGGCCCTGGATGAACCGGAAGGCGATGAAGGCCTCCATCGACGGGGCCAGGCCGCAGGCCGCCGAAGACAGCATGAAGAGGACAACGCCGGAGACGAGGAAGAGCCGCCGGCCATAGAGGTCGCCGAGCTTTCCGACGAGAGGTATGACGATGGTGGAGGTGAGCATGTAGCTGGTGAACATCCAGCTGAAGAGGTTGAACCCCTCGAGTTCGGCCACGATTCTCGGCGCAGCGGTGGCGACAACGGTCTGGTCGAGGGCGGCGATGAAGAGCCCGATCATGAGCGAGAAGAGCAAGAGGTAGATCTGCCGCTGCGTCATGCTTTCGGCCAGCGGTTGGTAGTCGGCGCCTGGTTGCATCGTTGTCATTCCTGGCTGCCGTCATCACAGCCATCTCGTTTGTTGCTCGATAGTGTAGTCGTATGCCTGCCGCGAACAATCATGCGAACCGGCCACCCGGCCCAATCCCAGGCGACACCCGGGATGCCTCCCGATAGGCTATAGACGCCGGTCGCGAGTTCTGCCGGCACTCAAGGCTATGCAAGTACCAGTACGCGTGAAACAGGTGGTTGAGGTCGCTCTTCGCACCGGTGTTGCCTTCGGACGCGACCGCTGCAGCATTGCCGCCGGCGGGATTACCTACTTCGCCCTTATTTCGATCTTCCCGCTCGCCCTCGTCGCTCTCAGCGTTGGCGGATTCATGCTTGAGAACGAGGCCGACCGCCAGGATTTTATCGACTCGATCATCGATGAAATCCCGCTGGACGAGGAGAGCGGCGCGGAGGATCTCGAGGACATCATCGTTTCGATCGCGAACGCCCGGGGGACCCTCGGCATATTCGGCATCCTCGGTGCCCTGTATACCGGCAGCGCACTGTTCACGGCTGTCCGCCTCGCCCTCAACGGCGTCTTCGGCGGCGAGAAACTTCGCTCGTTCTTCGCCGGCAAGGCGATCGATATCGGCCTGGTGATGGTCTTCGCCCTGCTCCTCTTTCTGAGCATTGCCGCTACTTTCGCGATCACCTTCATCGTCGGAGTGGTCGATGAGATCGTTCCGAAGGACGCCGAGGCGATAACGCGGTTCGGTCTCGTTGTCTCCTACTTTGTGATTCCGCCGGCGATCTCCACCGCCACGTTTCTCCTCCTCTACGGGATCGTCCCGGCGCAGCCAGTTCCCTGGCGGGCGGCCCTCCCAGGGGCGATGGTTGCGACCGTGGTCTTCGAGGCCCTGAAGGTTGGATTCAGCTGGTACGTTGCCAGCTTCGGAAACTACAACGCGACCTACGGATCGCTCGGATTCATCATCATCCTCCTCTTCTTCATCTACCTCAGTGCCCAGGTCATGCTCCTCGGCGCCGAAGTTGCTCGGGCCACCCACGAGGTCCGCAGCGGGTGGCCGTTCGCCGCATCCGACTCCCAATTCGAAACCGTCGCTGCGAAACTCCGTAGCCTCCGGGCCAGGCTCCTGCGCCGGGGTGAGTCGGCGGCGACGCCCATCGCTACCGGTGATCTGAGCCGGAGTGCTGTGAGCGGTCCTGAGCCACGCGCCTCCCTTGCCGGGGACGGGCACGAGGCACGCAGGGCTATCGCGCTCGGCTCCAGTTCCCAGGTGGCCGCACAGCCGACTCCCGTGAGTTGGATGGTGACGGCTTTCGCTCTCGCCGGCATCTATGTGCTCGCCTATCTCGGTATCCGCCGCCGCTGATGCGATCCCTAGCGATTCTTGCTGCACTGGTCATCGCCGTCGCGACTGCCTGCTCCCCTCGTGAGACCGCCGAACCATCTCCTTCGCCCACCGACTCGGCAACCGCCGCGCCCACAGCAACTGCTGCCGGAACGGCCCTGCCTTCGCCGACAACGGTGAAGACGCCCACCCCGAAACCGCCGACCGCCACGCCAACGGCGACAGCCATTCCAAGCGTCGTCTTCACCTCCGATAGCGACATCACCGAGCGTGAGCGGGCACTCGTCCAGCTTGGCGTCCTTATCGGCGAGGAATACGCGAACGAGCAGTTTGGCGGCGGATCCCGGCGAACCGTGTTCGTGCACATCGCCCACGCCGGGGTCTGCATCAGCGGTGCGAGCGCGATCGGCTACGAAATCTGCGTCAACGCGGCGTCGGACTCGTGGGTGGCGCTGTCACCGGACTACCTGAAGCTGAAGATTCTCGCGCACGAATACTTTCACGTCTGGCAGCACGATCTCTTCTGCTACCGCGAACCCAAATGGCTGTTTGAGGGGCTCGCCGAATGGTACGGCTACGAAGCGATCATCGACGCCGGGCTCGTCGACCGCATCGCTGCGAGCACCGAGCGCCAGGTCGAACTCCAGGACTCACCGATCCACGAGCCACTCAGCGAACAGGAGATCCTCTACGCCGCTCCCACGCGTCCCCAGTACGCGCTCTGGTCGTTCGCCGCCCAACGCCTGATGGCGGGCAACAGCGATGAAGAGGTCCGGGCCTTCTGCACCGGTCGCCGAGACGACCTCACCTGGAAGGAGTCCTTCGCCGATGCGTTCGGGCAGACGGTGGAGGAGTTCTATGAGGAATTCGAAGTATGGCGGGATGGGTTCCTGCCGTACTCAGCTGTGGAGTAAGGAGCCCAAGCCTAGAATTCCATGATGGCGCGGCCGGCGATCTGGCCGCTCTCCAGGGCCCGGGTTGCCTCGTTGATGTCGTCGAGCTTGTAGCGCTTCGTCACGAGGGCATCGAGGTCGAGGTCGCCTTCCTTATACCAGCGAAGGAACATCGGGAAGTCGCGGTCGGGGCGGCAGGAGCCACCGATGCTGCCGATGTACTTCTTCTCGTTCACGAGCAGGTCGCGGGCATCGATCTCGACGTTGGTCTGCGGTACGCCAACGAGGACCGCCATCCCACCGGTCCGCCGGCCCAGCACCCCGGGGCGGGCGGCGGGCAGGATCTGTTCCATGGTCTGGCGCACTCCGATGCAATCGAAGGCGAAGTCGACACCGGCGACCGGCGCACCCTGGAGGGTGAACTCGCTGTCGCTTTGCGTCAGCTGGCGAATCTGCTCGATGGGGTCGCCGTTGCGAGCGTTTACACCGTGGGTCGCACCGAACTTCTTTGCGAAGGCGAGTTTCTCATCATCGAGGTCGACGGCGATTATCGGGCTTGCTTCCACCACCGCTGCTGCCGCGATCGCGGAGAGGCCAACGCCGCCGACGCCAAAGACCGCGACGCTCTCACCCTTCTTCACGCCGGCGGTGTGGTACACCGCCCCGGACCCGGTCATCACCGCGCAGCCGATGATCGAGGTGACGTCGGTGGGGACGTCATTCGGCATCGCCACGACATATTGCTCATCGGCGATCGTGTGGTCGGCCCAGGTGAAGACGTTGCCCATTGCGGTGGTGCCGTTGGGGAGATCGATGGAGGCGCCGATCGGTTGGCGCTTGTTGTTCTCACCGTCGCGGGGCACCCAGGTGACCATGACGCGGTCACCTTCCTTCACATGGGTTACCTCTTTGCCTTTCGCAAGGACGACACCGGTCGATTCGTGGCCGAGGACGACGGGTGCTGGACGCGGCCGGTGCATCTGGTGCAACTGCGAATGGCAGATGCCGGAGCTGAACTGCTTCACCACCACCTGGTAGGGGCCCGGATCCGGCAGGCTTACCTCGTCGATGCGCAGGGTGGGCCGGTCCTGGCCTTCGGGGACAACGACGACGCGGGCGGGAGTGGGCATGATGGCCTCCAAAGCGAGGGGTTTGGCGGGATTGTAGCGAATGGGCGGTGGGTCCGCGGCGGCGATAGTCAGCCCACGCGCCGACGAAGATACGGAACGTTCCTCCGGATATCCTCGCGGATGGCACGACGGAGGCTGAGGAGGAGATCAATTACCACAGCCACGACAGCGAGCTTTGCGAAAGCGCAAGAAGAGCCGTAGAGCAGCGTTGGCCGCTTGTCCGTATGATTCCGCTCATAACGAACGAGGGAGTGAAGCCACCCATGGCGGAAGTAAATGGCGCAACGCTGATTGCGCGGAGCCTGCGTGAGCAGGGTGTTGATTACATGTTTGGAATCGTCGGTATCCCGGTGGTGCCGATTGCGATTGCCTTCCAGCGGGAGGGCGGCCAGTTCTATGGTTTCCGGAACGAGCAGGCGGCCAGCTACGCAGCAGGCGCCGTCGGCTATATGACCGGCCGCCCGGGGGCCTGCCTTGCGGTATCGGGTCCCGGCATGGTCCATGGCATCGCGGGCCTGGCAAACGCCTGGGCGAATGCCTGGCCGATGATCCTCCTCGGCGGCGCGAACGACTCTTACCAGAACGGTTCCGGCGCCTTCCAGGAGACGCCACAGATCGAGGCAGCGCGGCCGTTTTCCAAGTACGCCGCACGCCCCGATAGCGTACGCAGACTACCTTTTTATGTGGAGCAGGCAGTACGATCGAGCATCTACGGCAAGCCCGGCGCGGTGTACCTGGACCTGCCCGGCGACATTATCACGGGCACCTGCGACGAGGATGAGGTCGACTGGAAGAACCGCTGCCCCGACGCACCGCGGACAACGACACCGCAGGAGAACATCGACGCAGCACTCGCGGCGCTGAAGTCGGCAGAACGGCCGCTGGTAATCGTCGGCAAGGGTGCAGCATATGCGCGGGCCGAGGATGAAGTTCGGGCGTTCGTCGAGAAGACGCAGTTGCCGTACCTGGCATCGCCGATGGGCAAGGGCGTGATTCCCGACGACCATCCGTTGTCGGTGGCGCCGGCGCGCAGCTACGCCCTGCAGAACACGGACCTCATCTTCCTGATGGGGGCCCGGCTGAATTGGATCATGCACTTTGGTCTGCCGCCGCGGTTCAACGAGAACGTGCGCGTAATCCAGCTCGATATCAACGCCGAGGAGATCGGGACGAACGTGCCGACCGAAGTGGCGCTGGTTGGTGATGCCAAGGCGATCACGAAGCAGCTGAACGACGCCCTCGACAAGAACCCCTGGCAATACCCGGCAGAAACCACGTGGCGCACCGGTATCCAGAACAAGGCGGAGGAAAACCTGGCCAATGTGGCGTCCCGCTACAAGGACGACAGTGAGCCCATGGGCTACTACCGCGTCCTCGGCCAGATCCGCGACATGTTGCCGCGCGACGCGATCATCAGCAGCGAAGGCGCCAGCACGATGGATATCGGCCGGACGGTGCTGCCGAACTTCTATGCGCGGCACCGATTGGATGCGGCGACCTACGGGACGATGGGTGTAGGCCTGGGTCAGGCCATCGCTGCGGCCGTGGTCAACCCGGACAAGAAGGTAGTGTGCGTCGAAGGCGATTCGGCGTTTGGATTCAGTGGGATGGAGGTTGAAACGGCCTGCCGCTACAACCTGCCGATCACGTTCATCATCATCAACAACAACGGGATCGGCGGTGGACCGGACGAGCTGGATCCGAAGAACGTCCCCCCGTCGGCATACACACCAAACGCGCGCTACGAGCGCGTGATCGAGGCGTTTGGCGGCAAGGGGTACTTCGTGACCAAGGTCGCGGAGCTCGAGCCGGCGCTGAAGGAGGCACTCGCGGATCCGAAGCCGAACATCGTGAACATCATGATCGACGCTCAATCGCAGCGGAAGCCGCAAGAGTTCGCCTGGCTGACGCGGTAAGTACGTGCTGAGGGAAGGTCATGCCGGTAACTGAGACAACGATCGAAGCGAACGGTATGACCTTCCGGGCACGGATGGCCGGGGGTGGCGGGGAACCCGTCATCCTGTTGCACGGGTTCCCCGAGACGTCCCACATGTACATCCCCCTGATGGAACGGCTGGAAGGGGAGGGATATCGCTGTCTTGCACCGGACCAGCGCGGCTACAGTCCCGGCGCGCGGCCAGAGGGAGTGGAGAACTACCGGTACCACAGGCTCGCGGAGGACATCGGTGCTTTCGCGGATTGGATGGGTGCAGACCGCTTTCACCTGGTTGGGCACGACTGGGGGGCACTGGCGGGGTGGGCCTACGTGTGCTCGATGCCCGAGCGCGTGTTGAGCTGGACGGCGCTTTCGGTGCCGCACGCACAGGCGTTCGGTACGGCGATACGGAACGATCCGGACCAGGCGCAGCGAAGCCAGTATGTTCAGCTCTTCGTGCAGGAAGGTGCGGCCGAGGCGGCGTTCATGGCGAACGACTGGGCCGTCCTCAAGGGTGTCTGGAGCGCGAGCGATGACGCTGAGAAGGCCGAGTATTTTTCAGTCATGTCGCAGCCGGGAGCGCTTACCGCGGGGTTCAACTGGTACCGGGCAAGCAACGGGATCGACCCGGCGAACGAGGAGATCGTCTTCGGAGAGGTGACGACGCCGACGCTGCTGATCTGGGGAAACCAGGATCGTGCGATCGGACGGACGGGGGTCGTCGATGGCGAGCAGTACATGAAGGGGTCGTACCGGCTCCTGGAGCTGGATGCAGGCCACTGGCTGGTGCAGGAGAAGCCGGAAGAGGTTGTGGATGCGGTGCTGGCGCACCTGAGGGCGAACCCGGCGTAGGAACATGCTTTCGCGTTGCTACGGTTAGTAACGCCGAGCGAGAGCATGGAAGAACACGCTACATGGGATCAGCGAATGCGCTCGACGAACTCGGTGAGGCTGATCGATTCAAGCGGCGTCTCGGAGCCCGGCGCGAGTTCTATACCATTCTCAGCTACCACCGAGCGGTAGTTGTCTGTCACGAGCCAATCGATCCGGCCATCAGGGCTAACCCGCGCGAGGGCAGGTTCAAAGGGCATGTCCCAGACTTCTGGCGGAGGATCGGAGACACCGAGCTCCCCGGTGTACCGCCTGGCGAGTACCACAACCTCCTCTCCGACCTCCAGGGGTACGAGTTGATTATCGAAAGTAGAATCGGGGAACGCGCCGTCGCGTGTGAGAGTGCTTGCTACGGTGGCATACATGACGAGTGTGCCCGAAGGCCCGGGCCCACCAGCTGGGGATTTCCACACCTCGACAACCTCGAACCGCCGGACGAGGTAGTCGCGGCGCGCCCAAATCTTGCCATTGTCAGACAATTCACCATGGGCAACAGACTCATCGATCAGTCGAACCCGGCCGATCCACTCGGCGTCAGCGACTGCCGAATCGATGTCATAGTGGAAGGCCCACTCGTTGTGGACGGATTCGACGAGGTCATCGGAGCCGGAAGCGATGTCCCAGGCCAGCACCACCATGACGCCGACCACAGCGGCAATAGCAATGCCTAAGGCGACAGACCGGCGCGATGGTGAGGACGGTTGTACCTGTCGATAAGTCATTCTCAGACACTCCTTCAAGTGGCGGCACAAAGCTCTACCAAGAACAGGTCACTGGCCAGCCGGTCGATGGGTAGTAGTCGTTAATGATGCAAGCATCATCCTACAGTTGGATGTGAACGGTATTGCGATTCGGCTCGCATAGACTTGCGTCGCGTACCGCCGCTTTGCACTGCAACCGCGAACACCCGACCGTCAAACATTACAAAACACTGACCGGCGGCCGGACTTCGACTCAGCTAGGCTGTCGGCATGACCGATGACCTTCGACCCATTGACTTTTCTGCCCTGACCCCGGAGGCGATTGCCGCTGCCTGCGAAGGGGCGATGCAGGCGAGCGATGACGCCATTGCCGGTGTGATCGCGATCCCCGCCGGGGAACGCACGTTCGCGAACACCATGGCTGCCCTGGATGAAGCGATGGATGCCCTGGGGCAGGTGTCGGGGGCATATGCGTTCATGTCGTATGTATCTTCCGATGATGCTCTGCGGGGGGCGGCGCGGGAATGGGAGGCGAAGCTCGACAAGTACATGGTCGGGCTCGGCTTCCGGGAGGACCTGTACGCGGCGATCCAGGAGTATGCAGCACTGCCGGAGGTGACGACGCTCAGCGGAGAAGAGGCGCGGCTACTGGAGTTCTGGCAGCGCGACTACCGCCGCAACGGCTTCGAATTGCCTGCCGATGAACGCGAGGAGGTTCGCAAGCTCTTCGACCGGCTGGTGGACCTTGGGAACAACTTTCGGAACGCGATCGACGACTGGGACGATGGGATCGAGGTGAGCCGGAGGGATCTGGCGGGGCTCCCCGAGTCATACATTGATGGGCTCAAGACGCTGGAGCGGGACGGTGAGACTTTCTACCGGGTCTCGTTGGAGTACCCGGACCTCCATCCGTTCATGGCCAACGCCGAATCATCGACGCTGCGCAAAGAGCTGTTTTTCAAGGACCAGCGCAAGGGCGGACCAGAAAACGTGCAGCGACTGGAAGAGGCGATCGCGGTCCGCTCGGAGATCGCGGGGCGGCTGGGGTATCCATCATGGGCGGCCTACGTGGTCGAGACGAAGATGTCGAAGGAGCCGGGAGCTGTCCGCGGGTTTCTCGCCGAGTTGCGGGAGAAGGTAGAGCCGAAGGCAGCGATAGACCGCGAGGAACTTGCCAGGGCAAGCGAAGCCCACCGTCGGACAGATGTCGTCGAAATCTGGGACTGGCGCTTCTACAACAACCGGTTGCTGAAGACCGAGTACGCGGTGGACGACTTTGAAGTGGCGAAGTACTTCCCGCTGGATGCCTGCCTTGAGGGGCTGTTCGCAGTGACGCAGCGGCTGCTTGGCGTGCGGTTTGAAAAGGTTTCGGCACCTGTATGGCACCCGGACGTAGAGGCTTTCGACGTTTACGAACGAGATGGTGACGAGCCGATCGCGCGGTTCTACATGGACCTATTTCCCCGGCCGAACACCTACGGTCACGCTGCCGCTTTCACCATCCGCAGCGGGCGGCAACGTCCGGACAGAACCTACCAACGGCCGGTGAGTGCGATTGTCGCCAACTTCACCAGGCCGGGGGCCCAAACGCCATCGCTGCTGCGACATTCGGAGGTGGAGACGCTGTTCCACGAATTCGGGCACATCCTCCACCAGGTGCTCACACGGGCGAAGTACGCACGCTTCAGTGGGACGGCGACCGAGCGGGATTTCGTGGAGGCGCCATCGCAGATGCTGGAGCACTGGTGCTGGGACCGGGATGTGTTGCGCAGCTTCAGCCGGCACTACGAAACGGGCGAGCCGCTCCCGGATTCCATGCTGGACGCGATGGTGGCAGCGAAGAACCTGTCGTCGGGGGTTGCGACGCTGCGACAGTTGTTCTTCGCTACGCTCGATTTCACCTTGCACAGCGAGGGGTTCCAGGGCGATTCGACAGCGACGGTGAAGGAACTGCACCCGATTACCGGCTGGCCGTTCCCCGAAGGCACGCACTTTCAATCGGGCTTTGGGCACCTTTTTGGCTATGACGCCGGCTACTACGGCTACCTCTGGTCGCACGTGTTTGGTGACGATATGTTCACGCGTTTCGAGGCGTCCGATCCGCTCGATGAGGAGACCGGGCAGGAGTACCGGGCAACGGTGCTGAGCCGTGGCGGTTCGGTTGACGGCGATGTGATGGTGCGAGAGTTCCTGGGACGCGAGCCGAACCAAACGGCATTCCTCCGCGGGCTCGGGCTGGAGGTTCCGGCAGGGTAGATCCTCTGAACGGCCGTCACCTGGGCGGGGTGCCGTGACATGGAAAGGTCACCAGCGGGCAACCAGCCCGTGGAGGCCCG
>JAGQGZ010000086.1 GCA_020432105.1 Dehalococcoidia bacterium
TCGGATGATACGTACGAAGTGGGTGCTGGCTGTCCTGTGTGCCGGTACGGGCGCGCTTTGGTCTAAGCCGGGAAGTACATGCCGGTACTTCCGCGTCAGTGTTTCACGTGAAACATTCGGGGGCTTAGACCTTTGAGTTGGTGCCGGCCTGGTGGAGATGAAGGCAAGCCCTAGGGGATCCACCCAGATGTTTCACGTGAAACATCTGGGGTTGCGGTTGGAAAATTGGAGTAGCTTTCCCAAGTTGGGGCCACTATCACAATTGATCCTGGGAGTCTCTGTTACGTCAGGTGATCTCCTGTTACCCTGCAGCCAATGAAGCCCCGTCTCCTGGCTGTGGGTGTATTCCTCCTTGCCGTCGCCCTGTTTGCGGCGGGCTGCGCCGGTGTTGCTAACCCTGAAGGCTGGGCCCCACCGGTGTTCGAAGGGGACGACATTCTCCTCTTCCTCGACAAGGAGGAGTTGAGCGCTGTTGCCTACGATGGCACATCGGCTGTTGTCCTCTGGACGTTCCCAGATGAGAACCTCACGTCTGAGAAGGATATCAAGCTTCGCTCCGTTTACTCGGAGCCGGTGGTCGACGACGACACGGTATACATCGGTAGCTATGAGGGTGACATCTATGCCATCGGACGAGGCGATGGCCGCTTGCGGTGGTCTACGGAAGGCCAGGTAAGCGTTTCGGGCAGTATTGTCAGCGGTCCTGTGCTTTCGCAGGGCCGCCTGGTATTCGGGACTACAGAAGGTTTCCTGTATTCGGTCGATGCGGCAGATGGGCGTCCAACCGAAGGCTGGCCTCGCGACGGCCTGAGCCTGTCGAACCGCGGTATCTGGGCAACGCCGATTGTGGAGAGCGGAGTCGTCTACGTCGGCACGATGGATAGCAAGCTTCGCGCTATCGACCTGGCGACCGGCGAAGAGGTCTGGGAACAGCCGTTCGAAGCGGGGGCCGGCGCAATTGCCGAACTGGCGTCCGCGTCGGATGGAACGCTCTTCGTCGCAACTCTTGGCAAGGAGGTGTTCATCGTCGAAAAAGCGACTGGCTTGCAGGTTGGCGAGTCAGTGCCGGCCAATGGCTGGATATGGACACGGCCTGCGATCGATGCAGGTATCGCCTACTATGGCGATTTCGACGGGTCTCTTTTTGCACTCGACATAACGTCTCAGAAGACAGAGTGGACTGAGAAGACGGATGGCCGTGTGAAGTCGGGGCCCGCTGTGGTTGGTGAATGGGTCATCTTCGCCGATGAGAGCCCGGCAGTGAGCTTCGTCAATCGTGAGACCGGTCAGATTCGGAATCGGGTGCCCATCGTCGATGCGGGGAAGATTCGCGCCAATGTTGTTGGGCGCGACGGGGTAGCGTACGTCGTGACGACAAAGGGACGGCTATTCAAAGCCGATCCATCGAATTTCTCGGTGGTTGAAGTCCCGATCGGCGGGACATCGTGATCGGGGAGATTTTCGGCACCCTGTTGCTGAACCCGATGGTCAATTTCCTCGTCCTGTTGACGCATCTGCTCTGGGGTAGCTTCGGGCTCGCCATCATCGCCTTCACGATCATCATTCGGATTGCCACCTTCCCCCTGACGCTGCGGCAGCTACACCAGACCCGGGCCATGCAGGAACTCCAGCCGATGGTCCAGGAGATCCAGAAGAAGTACAGCGACCCCAGGCGCCGGCAGCAGGAATTGATGTCGGCCTACAAGGAGGCCGGCGTCAATCCGATCGGCTGCCTTGGTCCGATGCTTATCCAGATGCCGGTCCTCATCGCACTCTTCTACGCTGTGCGGTTCACGCTCCCGGCCTCGCCCGAGGCGCTCGAACACCTTTCCGCCCGCCTCTACGACTTCTCCTACATTCAGCACGCGGTGCCGATTGAGGAGACTTTCCTCGGGCTAGATTTGCGCGAGCCCGCACTCCTGATGGTGGGCCTGGTGGGTATCACCAGCTGGTTGCAGACCAAGACCACCGTTTCGCCCAGCGCAATGAACGACGAACGCGTCCGGCAGCAGCAAATGATGATGCAGTGGATGCTCCCGGCGATGTTCGCGTTCTTCGCGCTCAGTTTCCCCAGCGGCGTGAGCCTCTACTGGGTCGTCAACTCCATTGTCGGCGTAGTATTCAACGTCGTCACATATGGCGTACCACAATTAAACATGGAACCTTTAGTGAAGGTCAGAGGAACAAAGCGACCCGCCCCACCCGACGATGAAAGAACGCCGCGCCCCGCAGGTCGCGGACGGCGTTCCGGGTCCGGCGGCGACGATACCTCTACCTCACGGGAATTGAGGACAGCAAATGGACCAGGCCGAAGCAAGCGGCAAAACCGTCGAAGACGCTCTTAAAGCGGCCCTTGCCCAGCTCGGGGCTCGCCGCGAGCAGGTAGAGATGACCGTTCTGGATGAGGGCAAGAGGAGTTTGCTCTTTGGGCGAGGTGGCAGAGACGCCATCGTCCGCGTGGAATGGCTCGAAGGTGAGAGCCCGGAAAAGGGCGATGGGAATGGTGGCCGCCGCAGAGGCGGTCGTGGCCGTGGAGGCAGATCTCGGGATGACGCTGGCGGCACCACTACCGAGTCGCGAGGCGGCCGTTCCAATGGTGGACGTGGCCGGTCGGCCGGCGGTTCCGGGGGCCAGGGTGGTGGCCAACGAAGCGGCCGTACGCCCGGTGGCCGCGGCGCCAGGCAGACCACCCCGGACGGGTTTGTCGAAACCGCCAGCCCGAAACTGACCGAGGCCGACTTCCTTCGCAGCAACGGAGACAGCGACGAGGGGCGCTCGGCCGGCTCCGGGGAACGCCGCGAATCACCGTCGAGGGGTCGAGCCCGCAACGGGAGGCCCGGCGGGGGTGAATCACGAGGCTCCGGGGAACGGCGCGAACGACGTGAACGGCGTGACGCAGAAGACGAACCAGTCATCGAGCCGAACATTGATGCCGAGGAAGTCGACTTCGCGGCCGGTGTCGTCGACGACCTCCTCCGCATCCTCGAAATCGACGCCGAGATCAGCCTTCGCGAACCGATGACGCCGGGTGATGGGAGAGGGTCCGCCCTGGCAGTTATTGACATAAGTGGTGACGATCTTGGTGTCCTCATCGGGCGCCGGGGCGAAACGCTGCTCAACTTGCAGTACCTGGTCAACCTCATGCTTGGCCAGCGCTACCCCGGCAAGGGTGGCGTGACCATCGATGCCGAGCATTACCGCCATCGCCGGGAGGAGGAGATAGTCAGCAAGGCTATGCGTATGGCCGAGAGCGTTAAGGAGTACGGCGATCCGATCACGCTCGAGCCTATGACTCCTGCCGACCGCCGCCTTGTGCATCTTGCGCTGGCCGAAGACGAGGGGGTCGTCACCGAGAGCACCGGTGACGGCGAAAATCGCAAGGTGGTGATACTGCCCCGCGATTAAGCGGGGGAGAGGAGGCGCATCACGCAGATCGTCATTGCGGGCAACGTGGTCAAGGATCGCCTCCCCGGCGGCGAATTGGTGGCTGGTGGACCGGCGCTGTATTGCGCGCGCGCGGCCATCGCCCTCGAAGCCAGCGTCGACCTGGTGACACATCTCCCTGCCCGATTTCCCCCGGAAGCCATCGAGGGAGTCAATCTCTTGGGACCGGTAGTCGAGACGTTTCCGATCTTCGAGAACATCTACGACGGGCACACCCGGAGCCAACGGATGACCGGCGAGAGCCTGCCGCTTGATGCCCGGCTCGCGGGATATACCGGCGCCGGTGAGGCTCTCCTCCTTGCTCCGGCCTTCCGTGAACTGAGCGGCTGGCCCCCGGGCGTGGTACGCGTGCGGGCCGTTTCCCTCCAGGGAGTGCTTCGCGATCGCGACGGTGAAAGCCACGTGCGACCTCGGGACGACGCATTGCCGGCAGCGATGGCTTTCGCCGAGCCGGGAACGATGGCCGTGTTCAGCGACGAGGACTGCTCCGACCCGATGGGACTTGCCTTGGCACTTGCCGCCGCCGGGATGATCGTAGCTCTCACCCACGGCGATCGTGGCGCCTCGCTCTTTTCCGGTGAGTGCCGAAAGGACTACGACGCAATCCCCACCGGCGGCGTTGTCGACCCGACGGGCGCCGGTGATTGCTTCACCACAGCGCTGGTTCTTCGCTACGCCGAGACGGGCGACCTGGAAGAAGCAATGACCTGGGGGCTGGCCGCCGGGTCTATCGCTGTCGAACGAGAAGGTCTTCGGGCCGCAGCTACCCGCGACGAACTCCGCCACCGTATTGCAGGGAGGGCAGCATGAGCGCTCAAGTCGTCACTTTCGTGAACCAGAAAGGGGGTGTCGGCAAGACCACGTCGGCAGTGTCGCTTTCGGCGGCACTTGCTCGCCGGGGCCACCGCGCCTTGCTCATCGATCTCGATCCGCAGTCGAACGCAACGAGCGCAGTCGGGGTCGATGGTGAGGAGAGCCCGGGGATCTACGACGCGCTCATCGAAGAGGCCGACATCTCCTCCTGTATCACGCGGGTTGAGTCGGAAGGCTTCGATCTTGTGCCTTCGAGCCGGGCTCTTTCCGGGGCCGAAGTCGAGCTTGTTCCTGCGATGGCCCGCGAGCGTCGCCTCTCCGCCGCCATTCACGGGGCGATGGACGATTACGAGTTCATCTTCATCGACTGCCCGCCGTCGCTCGGTCTCCTCACGATCAACGCGCTTACCGCGAGCCACTATGTGATCATCCCCGTGCAGTGCGAATACATGGCCCTCGAAGGGCTTACGCGCCTCACCGAAACGCTGGACCTGGTGCGCCGAAACCTCAACTCGAGCCTCACCGTTCTCGGGGTGCTGCTGACGATGTACGACGTGCGCACGCGGCTCTCGCAACAGGTTGCCGATGAGGTGCGAGAACATTTCGCCCGTACCTTCGACACCGTCGTGCCCCGGGCAGTCCGCCTCAGCGAGGCTCCCAGTCACGGCCAATCGATCTTCATGTACGAACCCGGTGGCCGTTCGGCCACCGCCTATGACGACCTCGCCGGAGAACTACTGGAACGCGTAGGAGTAGCCGTATGACGCAGGCAAAACGAGGACTCGGCCGGGGGCTTGGCTCCCTTATTCCGGCGGGTGAACCGCAGCCCGCCGAGGGTGCAAGCGCGATGGACGCCCCGCTGCCCACTTCGAAGCGGGGTGGCCCGGAGTACATCGACATCGATTTGATCGCGCCGAACCCCGATCAGCCGCGTACGCACTTCGAACCTGAGAAGCTGCGCGAACTGGCTGATTCGATCCGCCAGCATGGCATCATCCAACCGCTCATCGTCACTCGCGACGGCGACGGCAATTTCCGCCTGATCGCCGGTGAACGCCGCCTCCAGGCGGCCCGCCTTGCCGAACTCGACGCCGTTCCCGTGATCACCCGCGAGGCGGCCGATGATGAACTCCTTGAGCTGGCACTTATCGAGAACATCCAGCGGGCGGACCTGAACGCGATTGAAGAAGCGCAGGCCTACCGGCGCCTTATCGATGAGCACGGCCTCACCCAGGAGGTTGCTGCCGGCCGGGTCGGCAAGAGCCGCGCCGCCGTGGCGAACGCACTCCGTCTCCTCCAGCTCGACACCGAGATCCGGCGCAGCCTGGTCGCTGGCGAGATCTCCGAGGGTCATGCCCGCGCGCTGCTCGGTCTTGCCGAGGGCAAGGAGCGGCTGGACGCCTGGAAACAGGTGGTGGAACGCCGCCTGAGTGTTCGGGAAACGGAGGCGCTGGTTCGCCGGACCCTTAGCCGCCCGGAACCAGCCGTGCCGGCCAGTCCGCCGCCCAACCGCCGGGACGCCACCGTGGCCGACATTGAGGGGAGGCTACGTCGCGCCCTCAGCACTCGGGTGTCGGTGCAGCCCCAGAAGAAGGGCGCGCGCATCACTATCGAGTGTTTCAGCAACGAGGAATTCGAGTCGGTCGTGGAGCGCCTGCTGGGAGAAGACGCGGAATGAGCGCCGAAGCAAAGCTCGCCGAATTCGGAATCACTCTACCGGCGCCACCCACGCCCGCCGGTCTCTACGCACCCTGCGTGCGGTCCGGGTCGTTGCTCTACGTCTCCGGCCAGATCCCTTCGAAGGACGGTCAGATGCCCTCGGGCTACCTCGGCAAGGATGTCACCGTCGAAGAAGGCCAGGCTCATGCACGCCAGTGCACCATCAACGCCCTATCCATCGTCAGGGGGGAGCTTGGCTCCCTGGACGCCGTGAAGCGGGTCGTCCGGATTGGTGGATTTGTGGCCAGTGCCCCCGGGTTCACCGACCAACCGGCCGTCGTGAACGGAGCCAGTCAGCTCCTCATCGATCTGTTCGGGGAAGCCGGTAAGCATGCCCGCGCAGCCGTCGGCGTTGCTGAATTGCCCCGCGGCGTCCCTGTTGAGGTGGAGTTCCTCTTCGAGGTCTAATACGCCTGTCACGAGATGGACAGCGAAGAAGGGGCTCCAACGGAGCCCCTTCTTCCATCCCCGGTGCCGGCGGGAGTGCCGCTAGGGGAGGATGAACTGGTACGTCGGCACTGGCGGTTCGATGATAGGGCCAACCTGGAGCCTGGGGGTGATGCTTTCTTCGCAGTCCACGAGCAGGCAGGGGTTGATCGGGACGACCACGATCGGTCCGTCTTCTGGTTCCTCGCCAGGGCACGGGTCATCCGTCCAGGTGCACGGGTGGAACTGGAGCGGCGGGACCGGATTCACGCCGCCGTCGCAGGTGGGACCATAAGGATTCAGGATGCACGGATCCAGCTGGATGACTCCGCCGCCAGCGGGAGGCTCCGGGTCGGGATCCGGTTCAGGTGTCACCTCAGGCGCAGCGTCTTCCGGCTCCTCTGTGGGTTCGGTAGTTGGCTCCGTGGTCGGTTCGCTGGTTGGTGGGGCCGGGGGCTGCGCAGGCTCCTCGGTCGGTGCTGGCGGGTCCGCGCTGCCCTCGTCTTCCGGCACTTGCGTTGGCGGCACCGCGGTCGGTACGCTGCTCCCGCTTCCGATGCTGCCAGTCGACGGGGTCGGCGGGGCTACCGTCGGGTCAACCGGAGTTGTCGTCGGATCGGCCTCGCTACCGGGGTCGCCGCTGTCGTTGGCGCCTGGCTTCTCATCATTCGAAGGCGGGTCTGACTTCTGGGTCACGTAGTCAAACGCCTGGAAGGGTGCTGCCTGCACACTCTGCAAGGGCCGGGCACCCATCATCTGGCCGACCGTCAGGCCCCCGGCAACGAACAGCGCCGCAGCGGCGCCAAACATCACAAATCTCATGGATTCTCGAGCGTTCATCGTTTCCTCCTGCCCGTTTCTTGCAGGTAGGACAGCCGAACCCCCGGCTTCTTACACGCCTTCGCTCAGGTAAGCTTCCCCGACACCCGATCCTCCTGGAGGACCCCCATGGCCAATCTCCCCGGGATGGGCAACCCGCCCACCATCGCCGCTCAGCAATCGGCACTCGTCGCCCGGCTGCTCCACTACTGCGATCTCGCTGTCGATGGCCTATCGGCCGAACAGATCAGCGATACCCGCGGTGGGCTCACCAACTCCCTCGGCTTCGATGTCTGGCATGTGATTCGTACCGTCGACAACATCATCCACTTCGTCTTCGAACGGGAGCAGCCCACCTGGCTCACCGGCGCCTTTCACGAAGCGTGGGACCTGCCCAGGGTCGACCAGGGCACCGGCATGGACCCTGACGACGCCTACAGCCTCCGCTTCCCGGGCCCCGATGAGTTCAAGCGCTACTCCGCTGCGGTCGCCGAATCGGTGGTCCCCCGCATCGCCGCGATGTCGGAGGATTACCTGTCCGAAGTCATGACCATTCGTCCCTGGGGTGAAGTTCCTCGGATGGAGGCGATAGGCCACGGGCTCATCGGCCACGGCAACGGACACCTGGGCCGCGCAAGCTACGTCCGGACCCTGAACGGCCTGCCCGGCCTGCCGTACTGAGATGGTCCGTACCTTCATCATCGATACCGATACCGCCAGCGACGACGCCGTCGCCATCCTCATGGCGTTGCAGTACCCGGACGTAGAGGTAGCCGGTATCACCGTAGTCCACGGCAACGTGCCCCTCCACCAGTGCCTGGCCAACGCTCTCTTCACGCTTGAAGTGGCAGGCGTGGATGTGCCGGTTTGGGCAGGCGCGGACCGACCGCTGCTGAGGCCCGCTTCCACCGCCCAGGCGTTCCACGGCGTCGATGGCCTTGGTGACGCAGGCTACGGGCCACCTTCCCGGACTCCCGAGGCCGGTCACGGGGCCGACGCCCTGATCGACCTCGTTCGAGCGAACCCCGGCTGCACGCTGGTCACCCTTGGCCCGCTGACGAACGTCGCGCTTGCGATCAGTCGAGCGCCGGATATCGTCGACTGCATTGGCCGCTGCGTCGTCATGGGCGGTGCCGCGAACACGGTCGGGAACGTCACCCCTGCTGCCGAGTTCAACATCTGGGTCGACCCCGATGCCGCAGCCATCGTCTTTCGCTCCGGCCTTTCCGTCGAGATGGTGGGCTGGGAGCTCTGCCGTGGGGACGCTGGTCTCAGCCAGGACGAGTACGAAGCGCTCCGGGCCCTGGGTACTCCCGCCGCCAAATTCGCCATTGGGTGCCAGGCGGCGGTGATCAGGGCCATAGCGGATATGGAGGGCGTCCCATCTATAACCCTCCCCGATCCGGTCGCCATGGCCGTTGCATTGGAACCGGAGATCTGCATCCGTTCTTCGCGACATCTCGTGGAAGTGGAGACCACCAGCGAACTGACGCGCGGGATGACCGTCGTCGACGCACTCGACGTCGCGTCCCGCCGGGACCCTGGCCCCGCCTGGGAGCTCGCCAGGGCGGTCACTGTCTGCCGGGAGGTCGACATCCCGCGGTGGAAGTCCCTCCTTCGCACCTGCCTGGCATAGCTTCTCGGTCGCACGACCAATGGTGTGCTGGCGAAATCCCGGGGGCGTGTCCGGTGGGACGGCGCAAGGTACAGCGAAGGGGCCCTTGCGAGGCCCCTTCAAAAGTAAAAGGCGGGAGAGGTACAGAGCGCCTTTTCCTTCGCTGACTAATGCGCCCCCACCAGCGTCCGCTCGCGGCGTGCCCGGCCAAAGAACGCCAGGAGGCTGGCTGCGGGTGCGGCTTCCGGCATTTCGTATCGTTCGCCGGTAAGGTGCGATGCGAATGCCGCGTAGGTGTGGGCGGCACGCGACGTCGGGTTCTCGACGACTACTGGCCGGCCGCTCTGGCTGCCCTTGATAACGTCCTGGTCGAAAGGAACCTCGAAGTCGACCGCTGTCTCCAGCAGGTGCTCAACATCACCCGTCGTCACACTCTGGCCGCGAATGTTGTGCGTCACCGTCATGGTTACCTGCTCGCGTTCCACACCCCGGCCCTCCATATAGGCCATCAGCAGGTTCGTGTTCTTCACGCTTGTCAGGTCGAGGCTGGTCACAACGACTACCTGCGAAGCCTTCTCGATCGCTACCGCCACGCCTTCGTCCAGGGTGCCAGGTGTATCGACAATCACGTAGTCGAAGAGCGCCGCGGCGTATTCGATGAGGTTGGCAAGGTCGTGGGGTTGCACTTCCACCCAGTCGCGCGGACGGGCCGGTGCGGGCAATACGTAAGCGCCCGATTCGTGAAGTTGCAGCATGGCCCGGAACGTATCGCGGTCGATGGTTGAAAGGCTGCGGGCGGCGTTCGCCGCCGTGAATTCCACCTCCAGGTCCATCATCACGGCGACATCGCCGAAGCGTGTGTCGAGGTCAATAAGGAGGACGCTGTTGTGGCTCTGGCTTGCGAGAACGGCGGCGAGATTGGTCGCCAGCGTCGTCTTCCCAATGCCGCCTTTCTGGCCGATGATCGCGTAGACGGTGCCACCTGCGTATCCCCGGCTGGCGGTGGCTGCCTGCCGCCTGGCAAAGTCACCCAGCGACTTCTCGACCGCCGCGTCAAGGTCCTTCTGCTTCAGGGGCGCATGGAGCAGGTTCGAAGCACCCGACTGCATCACTCGCCTCACGAATGGGGCTTCGTTGCGGGTTGAGTAGGCGACGACAATCGTCTCTGGCTTCAGGTCACGGATGTAGTCGACGGTGAGGATTGTGCGGGCGAGTGGCTCTTCGACTCCCACGAAGGCGATGTCTGGCTTGATCTCTGCAGCGACCTGGTGGGCATTGATGCCGTGCCGGCAGGCTGCCGCCACCCGGAGACCAAAGCGCCCGAAGGCTTCGGTAAGGGCGGTGCGGTTCTCGCTGCGGTCGTCGACGATCATGATCCGGGGGGACTCGTTCACTTGTTGGCTACCTCTCAACTGATTGCCCCCAGAACATCCACCAGACGGCTACCAACACTCCATATACAAAGTTAGCGATTGGGCCTGAAATGGGCGGTTGTCACCTCCTGTTCACCCGATGGCCACGTGCTGTTCCCCGGATCCCCCCTTCATCGCCACCGGGATTCCACGAAGTGGCCCTTCAGAAACCAGGACTGGTGCTGCGCTGGTCCTACGCCGGCAGCTCGGGCCGTACACCGGCGACGCCCGCTGCCTTCTCCAATACCGTTCCCATCCGGACCAGCGTCCCTTCGTCGAACAGCCGCCCGGTAAGCGTCGCTGCCTGGGGGTGGCCGGTCTCGTCGAATCCTGTCCGTACAGTGATCGCTGGGTGCCCCGTGAAGTTGCTCAAGGCCAGCATTCCACCGAGGGAGCCGGGGCTCAGGTAGGCGGCAAGCCCCTTCTCCTCATACAGGTCGTGGATGGCCTCCATTGCCCGCCGCCGCAGGCGCCGTGCCTGCATGTATTCCACCGCGGGCAGGTAACGGATCGTCCGGAGGCTGTTGGGCCACGCATCATCGGTCTGACGCCGGAGCTGGTCGTCCGCTCCGCTCCGTGTCAGCTCATCGAACGAGGCTGCTGCTTCGACAAGCAGGGCGAGGTACAGCGGCCGCAATGGGATCGCCGGCAGCTTCACCGGCACCATCTCGAACCCGGCTTCCGCAAGCATTGTTCGCACGTGGCGGTCTTTCGCCTGCCCTTTGGCCCCAAATTCGGTGGCGTCGTAGCCGATTCGCAACCCTTTGGTACGGCTCCGGGCGTTGTAATTGAAAGGGACATCAAGCAGAGCCGGGTCCCGCCGTTGGGCGGCCACGGAGTACCCACCAATCGCCGCGAGCACGAGTGCGGTGTCTTCCGCGCCGCGGCACATCGGCCCCAACTTGTCCATGCTCCAGCAGAGCGGCATCGCACCGCCCCGGGGTACACGTCCAAAGGTTGGGCGAAGACCGGCGGTCCCACAACGCGCGCTCGGAGAGACGATGCTGCCGAGCGTCTCCGAACCGATCGCAAACCCCACAAGTCCCGCTGCCACTGCCGAGGCCGAACCCGCGCTGGACCCGGAGGAGCCCTGCTCGAGGTCGAACGGGTTCCTCGTCATACCCTCGTTCCAGACATCGTCCATGGCGAGGGCGCCAAGGCTCAGTTTCGCAACCAGCACGGCGCCTGCCTCGCGTAGCCGCTCGACCACCGTGGCGTCCGATCCCGGCGTACGGCCGAGGTACGGTTCGGCGCCCCATTGCGTGGGCACGCCTTTCGAGTCGAGCAGGTCCTTGGCCCCCCAGGGGATGCCGTGCAGGGGCCCCCGGTATGTCCCGGCAGCCAGTTCCTTATCGGCCCGGCGGGCGGCGGCCATCGCCTGGCGCTCCATGATGACCGGCGCGCAGACCAGCACCGGCGCGTACCGCTTAAGCCGGTCCAGGTAGATGCGCGTGAGCCGTTCGCTGCTGATCGCGCCAGCGTGGACCCAGGCCGAGAGCATGGTCAGCGGAGCGAATGCGATGTCGTCGTCGTTCTCTGGGAGTGGCGTGGGTCTTTTTATCGAGAACCTGCGCGGCTGCTCCCGGGTCGGGTAGGCGACCCCCGGAAGGCGAGG
>JAGQGZ010000087.1 GCA_020432105.1 Dehalococcoidia bacterium
TGCAACCAGCGGCCGGCCGTCTTGATCTCCGGTATCTCGACGTCGACCCGTAGCTCATGCAGCCGATCCCGCAGCTGGGGTGGGTCCGCCGCCACAAGCTCCAGTGCATTCTCCTCGTTCACCAGCAGCAATCCGGCGCCATCAAACGTCACAGCGCGCGAAAGCAGGGCAGCCATCGCGCTAAACAACTCCTCGACGGTGCTGCCCTCGTTCAGGAGGATCGTCAGTTCGTTCAGAAGCTGACTGCGTGCTTCCTCGCGCGCCGCTCGCCAGATAGCGTGTTCTTCCTTCGCGGCCGCAGCCAGCAGCTCCCCCGCTGCTCGCAGAAAGCTGGTCTCTCCCACCTTGAAGGGCTCCGGCTCCCGCCTCGCGATCGTGATGCTCCCGTAGTACGAGTCGCCATCCATCAGCGGCAGCGACCACGCCACCACAAGGCCCGCCTCGGCCATCCGCTGTTCCGCCTCACCGAACGTCTCGCCCAGGTTCCACTGCACCCCATCAGGAAACTCATCCGCCAGCATCTGCCGCGCTCGAGTGCGCCGGTACACCTGGCCCTCTGGCTCCTCAATCGCATCCCCCGGGTACCATCCCACAACCCGGTCCATATCTGGTTCGGTGTCGAGCACCATCAGGGCTGCAAAGTCCAGGCCAACATGGCCGGCCATTTGTTCTACGACCTGCTCAAATACATCGGAAAGGCGATTGCGCTGGGCAAGCAGCCGCGCAATCGCATACAGCGCCGCAGTCTCCCGCTCCGCTCGTTTCCCGGCCAAATCCTCTTCAGGCACCAATCCCACAGGTAATAATCGGCCTCCGGCCTCGTCTGAAAAGCAGGGATTCCACCTAGGACTGCAACCGCGCGCTCTACAACCGGTACACTCCCTCCGATGCAAACTCCGGTCCCACTTACCTACGCCTCACAGCGGCTCACCTTGCGCTACTTCCAGTACGGGGATCCCTCCCTGCCGCCCCTCATACTCATCCACGGCACGCGCGACCACGCTCGTTCGTGGGATCAGACTGCCGACGCGCTCATCGACCGCTACTGTGTCTACGCTCCTGACCTTCGGGGGCATGGCGACTCGGAATGGGCCGTCGGCGGCGACTACTCGATCATTGACTATGCCCTCGATATCCACGCCCTGGGCGAACACATCGGGCGCGAGCCCTATGTCGTTGTCGGCCACTCGCTTGGCGGCGGTGTTGCGCTCCAGTACGCAGGGGCATTTCCCGAGAAAGTATCACGGCTCATCACCATCGAAGGCCTTGGTGGCCTTGGCTGGTCCGACCGGGCCCCGAAGCCGGCCCACACGCGTATGCGGCGCTGGGTCGAAAGTATGCGCGCCCTCGAAACCCGTGAGCCGCACTTCTACTCCACCATCGAAGATGCCACCGAGCGGATGATCGCCGCGAACAGGCGCCTGTCACCCGAGCTGGCCCGCCACCTCACCGTCGAAGGCACCCGTCAGACGGAGCACGGGCTCGCCTGGAAGTTCGACAACTTCACCCGCGCAGGGTCTCCCTACGAATTCAACATGGAGGACGCCCGCGACCTCTGGAACCAGATTCGCTGTCCCATTCTCATTCTCTGGGGTGACGAGAGCTGGGGCCGCCGTAACTACGACCTTGATACCAGCCCCTTCCATGATGTCGAAGTGGTGAAAATCGCGGGTGCCGGCCACTGGGTCCAGCACGACCAGTTCGGCGTCTTCATCAGCCACGTCAACCGCTTCCTTAACGCCTGAACCTTTCCTTCAGATTCACCCTCTGCCGTGTCCCGTTCCACGGTCGATGCTATCCTGCACACTTGCAGCCGGGCAGGCTTTGCCCTGCTCTGTCCCAACCCTATCGAAGGTCTTAGCCCCACATGTCCAACCGTCAGGCTCGCCGTGAACAGTCGCGCCGCCCACGTGGCGGCGCCAGCCGCCCAACCGCAGCCCGCCGGCCCTCTCCGGGTGGCTCCGGTGGTGGTGGCGCTGGTGACTTCCTCTCCGGCCGGTTCATCCTTATTGCCATGGTCCTCGTCGCGATCCTCGTTGTTGGGATTGGTGTCATTGCCACGATCTCCGGCGACGATGGGGACGACTCCGGCCTCGTCGAGCTGCTCGTCGCTGCCGAAGCCAACTTCCCTTCCGATATGGCCGATGGCTACGCCGTGGGCAGCGAAGACGCCCCCCTCACCATCACCCAGTACGAAGATTTCCAGTGCCCCTTCTGCCTCAGCTACACCGCCCGCAATGAGCCGGGAATCATCGATCAGTATGTGAAGTCCGGTCAGGTGCGATTGATATTCCAGAACTTCCCCATCCTCGGTCTCGAGTCAGTGGCTGCCGGGAAGGCAGTGGAATGTGCCGCCCAGCAGGACAAGTTCTGGGAAATGCAGCACGAACTCTTCCTCCTCCAGGCCAAAGAAGGTCAGGCCAGCAACGAGAAGAACAACGTCGGTCGTTTCTCCGACGATGCCCTGCGGGGCTTCGCCGGCGACGTCGGACTCGACCTCGACCAGTACGACACCTGCTTCGCCGATAGCAGCACTCTCGAGACGGTGCAAGACTCCGCCGCGACCGCGCGCTCGTTTGGTCTCAGTGGTACACCCGGGTTCCTCTTCAACGGCGTTCCCCTCCCCGGCGGTGCACCCGCGAGCTTCGAGGGCTGGCAGGAAGTTATCGACGCCGAGCTTGAGCGACTCGCCGGGGATGACGGCGCCGAGGCGACAGCGACCCCGTAGCTGCAGCGGCGAGGCCTGCATCCCCCTGGGCCTCGTCGCCCGAAACTCGGAGGCGCAGCAGTCGGCAGCAACTGCAATAGGCGGGGGCCGTTGCCCCATAATGCTCCCATGATCCATGAATTGCGCATCTACACCGTCCATCCGGGAAAGCTCCCTGCCCTCATGGCTCGCTTCCGCGACCACACCACACGCCTCTTCGAGAAGCACGGCATCACCAACATCGGCTACTGGACCAACACCATCGGCGGTCGCAGTGACGAACTCTGGTACATCGTTGGATTCGAAGACCTCGGTCAGCGCGACAAAGCCTGGGCAGCGTTCCAGTCCGATCCGGAGTGGCAGAAGGTTCGCGCCGAGTCCGAAGCGGACGGCCCCATCGTCCACCACATCGAGAACCGCATCCTCCGTCCCACCGACTTCTCCCCGGCTCGCTAGACCAGGGCCGGTAGCACCTTCTTCGTAAACAGTTCGAACGTGCTGTGGCTGAGCGGCGAGACCAGCAGGTAATTCATCGGAAGCTCCTGCTCCATCGCCTTCAGCTTGTCCACCACCTGTGAAGGCGTCCCGTAGACCACGACGCTGTCCATGTACCGCTGGACCGGGTCCTGCTCGGCGGCCTTCTGTTGCGCCTCATCCACGAACATCGACTCGGAGTTCGCCGGGAGCGTGTCACTCTTGCCCAGGGCGCTCTTCGGCCGCATATACGAGCCCACCGTCCAGCTTGCTCCCGAACGGGCGATCGCTTCTGCTTCGCCTTCGGTCTCGCCGATCGCCATCAGGCGGGCCATGGGAATGAGCCTGCCGTCCATCGAATGTCCCGCGCCGCTAAGTGTGTTTTCGAACAGCTTTCGCTTCGCCGCGATATCCGCGTGCGCCGAATGCGGGTCCATCATGATTGTGTGTCCCTGCTTCGCCGCCCATTCGATGGCCCCCGGCGTCGACGCGGCGACCCAGACCGGTGGATGTGGTTCCTGCAGGGGCTTCGGCAGCACCTCCACCCCCTCGAAATCCCAGAATTGACCCCTGTAGGTCAGGCGCTCCTGTTTCCAGGCTTCGAGAACGATCTCGAAATGCTCCCGGAAGCGTGGATAGCTCTCCTCCCGGTCGATACCGAAGGCCTTGAACTCCTTTGCATCGAACCCCCGCCCGGCGCCCCAGTTCACCCGCCCGCCGCTGAAGTGGTCGAGCAGCGCCACCTCCTCCGCCAGTCGCAACGGGTGATAGAACGCCGCCAGCGACACACCCATACCTATCCGCAGCCGCTTCGTCCGCGCCGCCACCATCGTGCCCATCATGTGTACAGAGGGACAGACGCTGAACGTGTTGAAGTGGTGCTCGGCCAGCCACACGGCGTCGTAGCCGCCTTCGTCCATCACGTCGATCCGCTGCAGCGCCCGCTCGTACACCTCGCCCAGCGGAAACCGGCGTTCCGGCCAACTGAAGAACTGCAGAACTCCGACTTTCATGGGCACTCCTCCGTTCGGACGGAGGATACAGGGAAGCGGAGATTAGCTGGCGAAAATGTCGCCGACCGCCAGTTCGAAGCCGTCGACGGCGAATGCTGCGTCGTCACTCGTTAGCACGTCGCCCGCCCGGGCCACTCGCACCGTTCCGTCCGCCCGGAACACCGTGACTGTTCGTTGCTCAGGTCGCGCCACCCACACCCGTGCCGAGCCGGCGGCCAGGTAGGCATCGACCTTCCCCTGCACTTCTGAATCCCGGTCATTCGGCGAGACCACCTCGACCGCCAGCGTCGGCGGGCCCTCGACAAATTGTGGGTGGACTATCGGCAATTGCTCGGTGAAATGCACATCCGGGCCCAAAACGGTGTCCGGGTTCACTGCGAGGCGGAATCCCCCCTCGACACCAACCGCGCCGAGGCGATTAGCGTCGGCGAACAATCCCAACCACGCACCGATTCGGCGGGCCACTGCCGAATGGAACGCACCAACTGGACTCATGCAGACGACCTCCCCCCGGACGAGTTCCATCTTGCCGCCGTCGCGGGGCTCGGGCATCTCAAGAAACTGCTCAGCAGTAATGAGCGTCTGGCCGGTGGTCACCACACGAATGTAGCATGTCGAAAGGGCTCGCAGCGGCGGCATCTCCGCCTTCACAAGTCGCCATCTTCACCCGCCAGAGGCTCCCCCTCGGCCACCAATGGGGGTAGACTTCTCCTCCCGGCCGATATGTTCACCCATCTACACACTCACACCGAATACTCCCTCCTCGACGGCATGTCGAAGATCGGCCCCCTCCTCGATCGCGTGAAGGAACTCGGTATGGAATCGGTCGCCATGACCGACCATGGCGCCCTCTACGGCGCAATCGACTTCTACAAAGGCGCTCGCGAGCGTGGCCTCAAGCCGATCATCGGTGTTGAAGCCTACGTGGCCCCAACCACTCGCCACAGCCGTGAGCGCGGCGACAACCAGCCCTACCACCTCGTCCTCCTCGCGAGAAACAACACGGGCTACAGGAATCTCCTTGCCCTCGTCACCCGGGCCAACCTTGAGGGCTACTACTACAAGCCGCGCATGGACCGGGAGCTCCTCGAGCAATACTCGGAGGGCCTCACCGTCCTTAGCGGCTGCCCGAGCAGTGAGTTCTTCCAGCGACTCGAGCAGGGCGACCGCGATGGGGCTCTCGATGTTGCCCGCTGGTATCGCGAAGTCTTCGACGGCAACTACTACCTCGAAGTCCAGGAACACGGCATCGAGCGGTTCTCGCGGATCAACCCGCTCATCGCCGACGTTGGCCGCGAACTCCAGATCCCCGTGGTCGTCACCAATGACTCCCATTTCACGCTTCCTTCCGAGCACGATGCGCACGACACCCTCCTCTGCATTGGTACCAACGCCACCGTCGACCAGCAGGATCGCTTCAAGATCGATGGCGATGGCTACCACATCCGCTCCGAAGCCGAGATGGCCGCACTCTTCCCCGACAACCCGGAGTTCGTTACCAACACACAGCTTATAGCCGAGGCCTGTGATCTCAACCTCGAGTTTGGTCGCCAGCAGCTCCCCGCCCCGAGCATTCCCGGTGGCCGCGACAGCAGCGAGTACCTCGCCGAACTCTGCCGCAAGAACCTCGCCATCCGTATCCAGAGCGACCTAACGCCGGAACTCCACGAGCGGCTCGACTACGAGCTCGACGTCCTTCGCCAGACCGGTTTCACCGACTACATCTACATCGTCAAGGAAATCGCAGACTTCGCCCACGAACGAAACATCCGCATGGGCGTTCGCGGCTCGGCGGCGGCCTCGCTCGTTCTCTATTCCCTTGGCGTTACCGATATCGACCCCGTGAAAGCCGGTCTCGTCTTCGAGCGTTTCCTCAACCTCGAAAGGCGCGAAATGCCCGACGTCGACTTCGACTTCGCCGACGATCGCCGCGATGAGATGTTCCGCTTTGCTTACGAACGCTACGGCGAAGACCGCGTTGCCCAGATCATCACCTTCGGCACGCTCGGGGCGAAGGCCGCCGTGCGCGATGTCGGCCGTGCCCTCGGCCTCAGCTATGCCGACACCGATCGCGTAGCCCGGCTCATCCCCAACACCCTCCATGTCACCCTCGACGACGCCATTGAGCAGGTCGGTGAGCTCCGGGAGTACATGAGCACCGACCCGCGCGTCCAGCGGTTGATGGACACTGCCCGGCAGCTCGAAGGTGTTGCCCGCCACGCCAGCACCCACGCGGCCGCTATCGTCATCTCCCGCGAACCCCTGATCGAGCAGGTGCCGCTCCAGCGCCCATCCCGTGGCGACGAAACCAGCATACCGACCACCCAGTTCGCCATGGACCAGGTCGCCAGCATCGGCCTCCTCAAGATGGACTTCCTCGGCCTCTCGAACCTCACCATCCTTGGGCTCGCCGTCGACCTCATCGCCGAAACTACCGGTGAAGAGATCGACATTCTCGCCCTCCCCGATGGTGACGGGCCGACCATGGAAATGCTCGGCCGCGGCGAAACCTTCGGCGTCTTCCAGCTTGAATCGTCGGGCATGCGTCGCTACATCCAGGATCTCCAGCCCACAAACATCGCTGACCTCTGCGCCATGGTCGCTCTCTACCGTCCCGGCCCCATGCAGCACATCCCCCGCTTCATCGATGGCAAGCACGGCAACATCGAGATCACCTACCCCCATCCTGACCTCGCAGAGGTCCTCGACGAAACGCATGGCGTCATCGTCTACCAGGACCAGGTGATGCTCATTGCCCGCCGCTTCGCTGGCTACACGCTCGGCCAGGCCGACGTCATGCGGAAAGCCATGGGCAAGAAGAAAGCCGAGATCATGCAGGCCGAGCGATCAAGCTTCCTCGCCGGCGCCCTCAAGAACGGGTACACCGCCGAAGAGGCGACCCGTGTCTTCGACCTCATCGAACCCTTCGCCGGCTATGCCTTCAACAAGGCCCATGCCTGGTGCTACGGCAACATCGCCTACCAGACCGCCTACCTCAAGGCGAACTATCCCGTGCAATACATGACTGCCGTCCTCCGGCTCACGCGTAACTCCCCGGACACCCACGCCCGCATCGCCGCTGCCGTCGCCGAATGCTCCAAGCTGGAGATTCAGGTGCTGCCTCCTGACGTGAACAAGAGCCACGACAACTTCACTGTCGAGCGTCTCGCCGATGGCGACCTGGCGATTCGCTTTGGACTCGGCGTCGTAAAGAATGTGGGCTCCGGCGCAGTTGAAGGCATCGTCGCCGCCCGCGAAGAAAGCGGCCCGTACGAAGATATCGAGGACTTCTGCAAGCGCGCCGACCTCAGCGGCGCCAACTCCCGTTCCATCGAGCACCTCGCCATGGCCGGTGCCCTTGACATGCTCGGCCAGCAACGCGGCACCCTGGTGATGAACGCCGAGCGCCTGATCAGCCTCGCCCGCCGTGAACGTGAACTGCGTGATAGCGGCCAGTCGACCATGTTCGACCTCTTCGGCGGTGAGGTCGACGCACCGATGCCAGCCCTGGAGCTGGAACCCCACCAGGTCACCTCCGAACAAATGCTCGCCTGGGAGAAGGAACTCCTCGGCGTCTACGTATCAGAACACCCATTCCGGTCCGCTGCCGCCGAGATATCCCGCTACGTGAGCCACTCCATCTCCGATGTCTCAATGGAGATCATCGGCCAGAACATCACCCTCGGCGGCATGGTAAGCAGCGTCCAGGCTCGCTCAACCCGCGATGGCCGCAAGTTCTACATCCTCAACTTCGAAGACCTTTCGGGCACAGTCGAACTCACCGTCTGGAACGACGTTATCGAGTCCCATGGCGAGGAGATCTGGGCCGAGGGCCAGGTGCTCATCGTCTCCGTCGAGGCGCGCGAACGTGCCGATCGGGTCAATCTCAGCGTGCGCAAGGCTGCCCGCTTCGACCGTGCCGAGGGTGTAGTCGTCGGCTTCGCCCCCGAGCAATGGCAGGTCGAGGCAAAGAAAGACAGGCCCCGCCGCCGTCCGCCTCAACAGGGTGGCGGCCCTCCCAACGGCCGCCCGTCCAACGGGTACCCCACGGGGAAAAACGGCTACGCCAGTGGTGGCCCCACCACTGAGGCTTCCTCGCCGGCCGTCTCACCTCCCATCAACGGCGACGCCGCTCGTCTCGTCATCACCATCTACGAAACCGAGAACGAAGTGCACGACCAGGCCCTGCTTCGCTCAGTCATGAGTCTGCTCAACGATGCCCCCGGCAAGGACCCCATTCGCCTCATTGTCCACGACGCCGAGGGCCAGGAGTTCGAATTCGATCTGCCCACGGCCAACGTCGACGAACGGCTCGCCGAGTCCGCCCGGGCGGTACTCCGTACCAACGGAACGGTGGTTATGAGTGCCGCCCGGTCCACCGCTGCCTGACCCCACTCTCTGCCTCCGTGGTCACCCTCACCCGGTATCGGATTGATCCGTTTCTGCCATGTTCGCTTCCTACCGGCTGGAAGACCGCAGCCACCTCTACGTTCTTGCCTTCGCCATCGCCTGCCTTGCTGCGAGCACATGTGGGTTCCTTAGGCGTTCTGCCGTTGATTGGCGGATATAATCCCTATCTGGCAAGGCACCCACGCGCGGCGGTCGCCCAGGGTCGCCCAGGCGTGGAGGGAGAGACCGGACATGGGGAAACAAATTCTCGCGACATTCGGGGTCGACATCGACGCAGTAGCCGGATGGATCGGTTCCTATGGTGGTCGTGATTCGCCGTCAGACATCCAGCGTGGGATATGGGCGGGCGAGATTGGGGTTCCTCGATTACTGAGACTGTTTGAGCGATACCAGATCAAGGCAAGCTGGTTCATCCCGGGCCACTCTATCGAGACATTTCCGCGCCAGGTACAGGAAGTCGTCGACGCTGGTCACGAGATCGGGATTCATGGCTACCTGCACGAGAACCCGATCTCGATGACGCCGAAACAAGAGGAAGACGTCCTCGAACGGTCTATCGCACTCGTCGAACGGATCTCGGGTCGCCATCCGCGTGGATACGTCGCTCCCTGGTGGGAGATGTCCAAAGTCACCGCCGAGTTGCTTCTCAAGAACGGGCTCCGTTACGACCACAGTCAAGCCTATCGCGACTTCGTGCCTTTCTACGCGCGCGTGGGCGACCGCTGGACCAATATTGACTTCTCAAAGTCAGCGGCGGATTGGATGCACCCGCTCGAACATGGACACGAAGTGGATCTGGTGGAGATTGGCGCGAATTGGTACATGGACGACCTGCCGCCGATGTTGTTCATGAAGACGGTCCCCAATAGCCATGGATTCATCAACCCACGCGACCTCGAGGAACTCTGGCGCGATCAGTTCGACTGGATGTACCGCGAGCTCGACTACGCTGTTTATCCGTTCACCATCCACCCTGATGTGGCCGGGCGCCCGCAGGTCCTGCTCATGTTGGAGCGATTGATCGAGTACATAAACGGCCACGAAGGTGTGCGGTGGGCAACGATGGAGGAAGTCGCTGAGGACTTTCGCATTCGCTACCCCTTCAGTTCCTCGGAGCGCCCGGAGGACCGATAAGCACGGCGACGAGAGGCGTTGGCTCCGCGCCGCCCCAGGGCCGTCTTCAGTCCGCAAGAGTTCGCAGCCGTAGACCGGGAGCGACGGCAACCTCCCCTGGAGTCGACCTCCACCGTTTCTCCGATTGCTGAGCATGAAAGTCTCTGCCGCTCGATCTCCGAGCCTGCGTCCCGCTAACCCCCTACAACTCTCCCGTGGATCTGCGTAGTCAGCTCTTCTATCCGGATTGAGAGGGCGTGCACCGCCTCGGTGAGTGCCGTGTTTTGTTCCAGCAGGGTCAGCGTGCGATCCGAGAGTTCTTCCCGGTGCCGCGCATCCGCATCACCCCAGTAGTGGTCGCGCTCGGCCTGTCGCGTCTCAGCCAGCAGAATCAGGGGTGCCGCATAGGCCGCCTGCAGACTGAATGCCAGGTTCAGAAGGATGAACGGGTACGGGTCGAAGCCATTTCCCTGGATTGCGTTGAACACGATCCAGCCAACTACCACCAGCGATTGCCCAATCAAATATGCCGGTGTTCCGAAGAACCGGGCAGTCGCTTCCGCGATCGCTCCGAATGAGCCGTGCCCGAATGGGCTCGCAAGAGCGAGGAACGGCGTGTGGTGGCGCGTGTGCATCGAAAACGGTACGGGCATGGCTATCTCCGGGCAGAATGGTGGAGCGATTGTCCACCCTTGCCCGGTTATCGGTTCGTTAGCGCCTGCCCCTACGGATGTTCGACGTCGACTACCAGCCGCGTTGGTTCTGTAAGCGTGAACACCCGGAACGGCAGCGTCCCGTTCGTGCCCACAACCCACGTCACCAGCGCCTCAAAATCGCAGCTCTGCACGCCCTCAACCATCGCCGGGTAGTCCACGACGATCTCGTTGCTGTCGATCGTCGGCTCACCTTCCGGCGTGTGAGCCTGGGCGATGAACATGTTCACCTGCAGGTTCCCGGTGCCGCCCACCTGCACGGGCTTACCGCTTCCGCAGTCGGCCGGCTGGGCAACGTATTTCACTTCCCACGGCGGCAATTCGTCCTCTTCGAACTCGAAAACAATGCGGTCGTAGCCTTCGTTCCGGCCGATCCGGACATCCACCACCTGGGGAATGCCCTCCGGCTCAAGGCTATCGTCCCCCTCGACCGCGCCGGGTTCTACGAAGTCTGGCAGCCCGTCACCGTCATCCGGTGTTGCGGTTGCCACGGGCGTGTCGGTCGCGGGCGCGGCGGTGCTTGTTGCAGTGTCTGCCGCGGTGGTTGCCGTTGCCGTTGGGTCGTCATCGTCATCGCCACCACACGCGATGAGCGTGGCCGACAGTGCCGCAACAAAGACCAGGGTGGCCAGGTTTCTTAACATCAGCGCATTCCTCCATGCCGCCTCCCCACGCAGTGCGGCCAAACAACACCCCATCGGATGGTAGAGCCGAAGAGTGCTGTCCGATAGCTAAGAGACGTCCGCCGCCCCGTTTGGGTTCCCCCGGCCTTTACTTCGCCTGGCCCTCGGCCTGCCCGCGCGTTCCAGGGACCGCTCGCCGCTCCCCGCCCCTTCCAGCATCTGGCGATAGGAAGCTTCGAACGCCTCCAGCCGTCCCTCGCTGAACTCGCCCGGATAGGTCTGCTCCAACCAGAGCCGCCGGACGAATGGCTCATCCTTGTCGGGGTTCATTTCGCGAAGGCGTTGCAGGCGAAACTCGTTCATCATCCAGATCCGCTTCAGCCAGATCGTCAGCCGCTCCTCGCCGGTATGCCTGGCCCAGGCACGCTGCTGCGCCGCTGCCGCTTCCGGCGTGGTGTCAGGTGGACATAGCGGCGTCCAGTATCGCCCCAACGCCCAGATGCCGGACCCATCGTTCGAATCGTTCATCGTCGGTCGAACACAGCTCGATTCATGGCTGCGTCTTCAATCATCTCAGAATCCCCGGTGTAGCTTCCGTCCAAGGCGCTGCTCGCCGAACTCCCCGGTTCCGCCTCTTGCTAATCCCGCTCCTGCGCCCGGCGCTCCATGATGCTGGCCAGGGTCTCGCCCAGCATCCCCTCGATCTGAGCGATATGGATGCGGTCGTGTTCGACCCAGTGCTCGATCCAGCTACCCACGGTGTATTCGCCGTATGCTTCGTGGCGTCCTGCTCGCAACTCGTCGCCTGGCCTCAGGTTGGCAAGCAT
>JAGQGZ010000088.1 GCA_020432105.1 Dehalococcoidia bacterium
CTCGTCGACCTCCCGGAATCCAAGATCCGGGGAGGCAATGGCGCTGAGGCCCTGCGAGCCGTTGGTGACGCCCTCAACGTTGGTGATGAGGAGGCGGATGATCTCTCCGAATCCAAGCGTAACGATCGCCAGGTAGTCTCCCCGGAGGGGAAGGACGGGGAGGCCGAGGAGGAGCCCCACCAGGGCACCCAGCACTACCGCCAGTGGGAGCACGAGCCAGAAGTTAGCCGACAGGCCGATGGGTGAACCGGGGGAAGTGAGTGTGGCCATGAGGTAGGCGCCGGTGGCGAAGAAGGCGACGTAGCCGAGGTCGAGCAGGCCGGCGAAGCCGACGACAACATTGAGACCAAGCCCGAGGACAACGTAGAGGCCGACCAGGAAGAGCACACGAATCCAGGGGTCGGTGAAGAACGGGATGACGGGGACGAGGAGGACCGCACCGATGAATAGCAGCGGGAGCAGTGACTGGTTGAGCCAGCGGCTCCGGGTGAGGAGCAGGCGTCCGGCGGAAAACCGATCAGGCACGGCGGTAGGTCCGTTCGCCAAAGATGCCGGTGGGCCGGAAGAGGAGGACAAGAACGAGAAGGCTGAAGGCGATGACATCACGCCATTCGTTGCCGAACTCGACGCCGGGGAGCCGGGTGAGCATTTCGCGCCCGACGGTTTCGGCCAGGCCGAGGAAGTAGCCACCGGCGACAGCGCCAGGGATGCTGCCGATGCCACCAAGCACGGCAGCGGTGAAGGCCTTGATGCCGGGCAAGAAACCCATGGTTCCCCGCACACCGCGGAAGAAGAGACCCCAGAGGACCCCACCGACAGCGGCCATCGCGGCACCAAGGATGAAGACGATAACGATTGTCCGGTTGACGTTTACGCCGAGAAGGGCGGCGTTGTCCTTGTCTTCGGCAACGGCACGGATGGCGCGGCCGGTCGAGGTGCGCTGCACGACCACGTAGAGGAAGAGCATCATCACGATCGATGCACCGATGAGGAAGAGCTGGATGTAGCTGACCTGGTAGTCGCTAACGCCGACCGACCCCTCGGGGAAGATGGCCGGGTAGAACTTGGCCTTGGCGCTGGTCATATCGAGGACAAGAAACTGGAGGAAGATGCTGACGCCGATGGCGCTGATGAGGGCCGTAAGGCGTGGGGCGTTGCGGACCGGACGGTAGGCGATCCGCTCGATTGCGACGGCTGCAGCTGAGGAAGCTGCCATCGCGACGATGATCGCACAGAAGATCGAGACGGCGATCATGGGTCCGGCAATCTCGTCGCCGCCGAAGCCAACCATCACGAAGTAGCCGGCAAAGGACCCGAGCATGAAGACTTCGCCGTGGGCGAAATTGATGAGCTGGAGAACGCCGTAGACCATCGTGTAGCCGAGAGCGAGGAGCGCGTAAATGCTGCCACTGGTGAGGCCGTTGACGGTCTGGTCGAACCAGAAGCTGGCGGAGGCGAGGAAAAAGACTTGCATAGAAAACCGGCTGTCAGTATCCCCCTCGCACACGAAGGAGGCGCCGTAGTATCGGCGCCTCCTTCGATTGAGGTCAATGAAGGCGAATCAGGATCGCCTATTCGTAGGCGACGAACTCGCCGTCCTTCACGACAAAGAGGGTTACGGGCGTTTCACCGCCGGAGTTGTCACCCTTCTCATCGAAGCTGATGGCACCTACGGCACCATCGATCTTGGTGTTCGCGATTGCCTCGTTTAGTGCACCGAGGTCAATCTTGAGCTCACCACCGTCGGCTTCGGCAACTTCCATCAGCGCCTTGATGATGACCGTAGCGGCGTCGAAGGCCTCCGCGGTGAAGGGGCTATCGGATGCAGCCTCACCGGTGGCGGCCTGGAAACGGCTGGCAAAGTCGTCGTAGACCGCGCCCTGGAGCACCGGCGAAGGAAGCGAGAGGTAGGCACCTTCCGCATCAGCGCCCGCGCCTGCGAGGAATTCGTCGTCGCGGACACCGTCACCGGAGAGGAAGAGGATGTCCTTGTCTACCTGGCGAAGCTGCTGGAGGAACGGTGTTGCCTCAGCATAGAAACCAGCGAAGTAGACCAGTTCGGCGTCCGACCCCTGGATGTTGGTGACGATGGACTGGAAGTTGGTTTCCTTCTTCTCGTAGCCTTCCTTACCGGAGATCGTGCCGCCACCATCTTCGAAGGCGTCACCGAAGGCGTCGCGGAGACCGGACCCGTAGGCATCGGTGTCGTAAACGATGTAGGCGTTGGTCACCTTGAGTTCGTTGAGGGCGAATTCGGCCTGGGCCGGACCCTGGATCCCATCGTTGTAAGTGACGCGGAAGAATGTCCCGTACGGTGTGCCGCGGTCAGGAGCTGTGGCCGCAATGGCGGTCGAGGACGGCGATACGTGGGTGATGCCGGCGGCCTCATAGAGGTCCTGGGCGGCGATCACACCACCCGAACAGATCGGGCCGACGACAGCAACGACGCCTTCTTCGATTAGCTGTGAAGCGGCGCTCGCACCTCCTTCGGGCGTGCACTGGTCGTCGCGGCGGATGAATTCGATGGCGTGGCCTTCGATCTCGACGCCTTCGCCGGCCAGCTCAGCGGCCTGGGCGATGGGGACGCCGAGCGATTCGAGGTCGCCAGCGAGGATGGTGGAGATGCCGATCTTGATGGGTGCGCCGTCGCCGACCGTAACGGTCTCGAAGGAGCCCCCATCGCCATTGCCGCCGTCGGTGTCGTCGTCGTCGTCATCATCGCCACAGGCGATGGCGAGCATGGCAACGATCGCCAGCGATGCGATAAGCCAGAGCCACCGGGCTCGTTGACTGTTGAACAAGAGAATCCCTCCCAATCGTTCCATCGTGTAAATTTGCCGGCCGTTCAGTGACGGAACCAAGCCGGATGACTCCTGAGATTGGGACGGGACGTGCTTACGGGGAAGAGCCTGAACTCCCCGAATGGGAAGACAATCTACCGCCCGGTAAGCTATCGCCGTGGCACGATGCAGGGTGTGACTGAACTTCCGGCTCCGGAAACCAAGGCTGCGGTGGTCGAGGAGATGTTCGACCGGCTGGCTCCCCGCTACGAGCGGATGAACCACCTGCTCACGCTGGGCATGGACAACCGCTGGCGACGGACCGCACTGGATTTGGCCAGGGTGGCTGCCGGCGACCGCGTCCTGGACCTGGCCTGCGGTACCGGCGACTTTGCCAGGCTGGCGGCAAGCCGCGGGGCCGCTGCGACGGGCCTCGACTTCTCAGCGCAGATGGTCGCGGAAGCCCGGGCGAGGGATTCGGGTGCCTACGTCCGTGGGGACGCACTGGCGTTGCCCTTCGCCGATGGCTATTTCGACGCGATCGTTTCGGGCTTCGCGGTGCGCAATTTCACGGGACTTGAGGCGGTGTTCGGCGAGTGTGCACGCGTGCTCAAGCCCGGTGGGAGGCTTGCGATACTGGAGATCGATACACCACGCTCGCTTCCCCTCCGGTTGGGTCACTCCCTGTACTTCGCGAGACTGATGCCCGTGATCGGAGGGCTCATGTCGGGCGATCGCGATGCCTATCGCTACCTTTCGCGCAGCGGGGCCTACCTGCCGGATGCCAGCGGCTTCGCGAGGCTGTTCCACGGAGCGGGATTTGACAATGTGTGGAGGAGGCCGTTGATGGGCGGCGCAATCCAGGTGCTCGTGGGTCAACGCAGATGACTGCCGCTGTCGGGGCAGCACCGATCAGCAAGTTGCGGGCATGGCGCCTGGCAGCTCGGGTCCCCACTCTCTCGGCGTCGGTGGCGCCGGTGGCTGTCGGCACCGGGGTAGCCATCCGCTACGACAGCTTCGAGCTTCTGCCGGCGCTGGCTGCACTGTTTGCCGCGCTTTGCCTGCAGGTCGGCGCAAATCTCGCCAATGATGTTTTCGACTTCCGCAAAGGGGCAGACACGGTTGAACGGCTGGGCCCGCCGCGGGCAGTGCAGATGGGAATGCTGAGCGAACGTGAGGTGGTGGCCGGCATGTGGCTGGTATTCGCGATGGCGGCTGTGGCCGGAATCTACCTGGCATACGCGGGCGGCTGGCCGATCATCATTGCCGGCCTCGCCTGCATTGGGGGGGCGATCGTCTACACGGGTGGCCCCTGGCCGATCGGGTACCACGGGCTTGGGGATCTGTTCACGTTCGTATTCTTCGGGTTCGTTGCGGTTCCGGGTACGGTCTTCGTGCAGGCGGAAGCAATCCCCGATTTTGCGTGGGTTGCGGCAATCCCGGTGGGTGCGACGGTGACTTCGATCCTGGTCGTAAACAATCTGCGAGATATCGCAACGGACCGCCGAGCCGGTAAGCGGACGCTCGGCGTGGCGATGGGGGATCTCTGGACACGGCGGTGGTACGGCTTCCTCGTGGGCACCGCATTTGTTGTCGCCCTGGCGGGGTGGCCGCTGGGCCCCCTCGGCTGGCCCGTGTTGCTGGTGCTTGGGGCCTTGCTGCCACTGGCCAAAGCGGCCCGCCCGGTTGTCGACGGAACGACCGGACGGGCGCTGAACGCGTCGCTGAAAGCGACGGCGAACTTCAACCTGGTGTTCGGCCTGTTGTTTGCGCTCGGGATCGCGACGAGCTAGACGCGGGGCCGGATAGCCGGGAACAGTCCAGCACCGACTGGTTCATCACCAACGGTGATCAGGCAGTCTTCGGCCCAGGGGGCGGCCGCAGCCATGACCCTGGCGATTTGCCGTTTCCGCACGTTGAGCAAGATGAGGCGGATGGGGCCATCGGCGCCTTCACCATCGAACGTATTGACGACGTATCCCTCTCGCCGCAGGGCGTCGGCAATCCCGATCGGCCCGTGGGGCGAGACGATTCGGACGGTGGCCATGCCGAGGCCCATCGACCGGGTGGCCGTGATGCCCAGGGCGGTACCGGCGGCGTACCCACCTGCGTAGCCCATGATCTTGATCGGGTCGAGGGCACCAGAGAGGACTATGCCGGCGCCAACGATGAAGGCTGAGGCTTCGCCGAAAGAGAAGAGGGCAGCGAGCCGTCTGCGGCCTTCCACGGCGAAGACCATTCGGATTGTGCCCAGCGAAATATCGAAACAGCGGAGACTGAAAATCAGGCCCGCAGCGGCCAGGGATTCAAGCAAGCCACAGCCTCGCCACGGCTCTCAATTGTGGGCAGTGGCGAGATTCAGGCAAATGCCGGGGGGACTCAGCCCCCGGCGATTGCAGGGAGAATATAGACCTCGGTTTCGGGCCCAACGGCGACGTCCGGACTGCGGACTTCGTCATTGGCCACGGCAACCATCACTTCGGGCCGGATGCCGGCCGCGTCGATGATCCGTGCACCAAAACCGGGAAACTGGCGCTCGAGATCCTGGACGACCTCGCGCAGGGTTGAACCGGCGGCCTGCACCTGGGCAAGGCCGCCGATTTCGCCTCGAAGGGCGGCGCCGATATGGACGGTGGCCATCGGCGCGGCTAGACCACGTCCTTGGTGGTTTCGAGAATGCGCCGCGGCGACATGGGTAGCTGATACTGGCGTACCCCGGTAGCACGGGCGACGGCGTTGGCGATAGCGGCGAGCGGGGGAACGATCGGGGGTTCGCCCACACCGCGGACGCCAAACGGGTGAAGAGGATCGGGAACCTCGATGAGGATGGTGTCAATCATCGGGACATCGAGGGTTGTTGGGATGCGATAGTCGAGGAAGCTGGAGTTGACCATACGCCCCTCCTCGTCGTAGTAGTACTCCTCGTTCAGGGCCCAGCCGATACCCTGGACGGCACCGCCCTGGAGTTGTCCTTCGACGTACGAGGGGTGCACAGCAGTGCCGACATCCTGGATGGCCGTGTAGCGCAGGATGTTGACCTTGCCGGTGTCGGGGTTGACCTCGACATCAACGATGTGGTGAGCAAAGGCGCCGCCCTGGAGGAAGCCTGCATTGACCGAGCCGCTGGCGGTGAGGCCGGGGCCGCGACCCACAACGGCCTGAGCGATCTCCTTGAAGGTGCCGGACTTGGCGCCATCTTTGGTCTTGAATGTCCCGTCCTCGAACTCGATGTCCTCGACAGGGACCTGCCAGGTCTCGGCGAGGCGGCCGGTCATCTCCTTGATGAGCTTGTTCCCGGCCTCATGTACGGCGATGCCGGTGGCAAAGGTGACACGGCTGCCCGCGGTGACGTCGTTGTAGCCAACGGAGTCGGTGTCGACGACCGTGGGCTTAACGTCTTCGTAGGCAACGCCGATGGTCTCTGCGAGCTGCATCGCGAGCGATGCGCGGGTACCGCTGAGGTCGGTGTTGCCGCCGATGAGGTTAACCGTGCCGTCGGGCTGCACCGAGACATTGACCGACGAGCGGAGTGCCACGTTGAACCAGAAGCCTGAAGCGACACCGCGACCACGGTTCGGTCCTTCGAGCGGAGACTTGTAGTGGGGTGAGTCGATCGCAGCTTCGAGGATCTCTTCATGGCCGATGCGCTTGTAGGGCATGCCCGTTGGGCCACGTGTGCCTTCGTGGGCAGCGTTCATCAGTCGCAGCTTGAGGGGATCGATGTTGAGCTTTTCGGAGAGCTCGTCGATGAGCTGTTCCATTGCGAAGGCAGCGGCAGGTGAGCTGGGCGCCCGGTAATCCTGGGTGCGAGGCTTGTTGACGACCACATCGAAGGCATCGAGGTGGAAGTTGGGGATGTCGTAGGGGGCGGTGATGCACATCGTGGCGTAGTTGGCGGCGGAGCCACCATAGGCACCGTTTTCGTAGGCAAGGTCTGCCTGGAAGGCGACGAATTTGCCGTCCTTCGTTGCCCCGAGCTTTGCACGGATTGAGGTGCCGGGCGTGGGGCCGGTGCCCTCGAATACCTCGTCACGGTCCATCTGGATCTTGACCGGCTTGCCGGTCTTGCGGGCAAGGAGGGCAGTGACGGGCTCGAGGTAGACGCCAATCTTGCCGCCGAAGCCACCGCCGATCTCGGT
Organism: Dehalococcoidia bacterium; assembly: GCA_020432105.1. Lineage (GTDB taxonomy): Bacteria > Chloroflexota > Dehalococcoidia > Tepidiformales > Tepidiformaceae > JAGQGZ01. Next base: position 6,920 of record JAGQGZ010000088.1, read on the forward strand.
GGGGATGACCTTTATCTTGGAGATCGGGTGGCCGAGGATCGTTGATGTCCGCTCACGGGCGGGGAATGCCCCCTGGGTGCACGACCAGATGGTGACCTGGCCATCGCTGTTCCAGGTGGCGGTGGCGGCATGGGGCTCGATGTATCCCTGGTGGACCATGCTGGTGGAGAAGTCGCCCTCGGCAATTTCAACGGCATCCTTCCAGCCAGCTTCGATGTCGCCATTTATGACCTGCGTATGGGCGACGACGTTCGATGGGGCGTCGCCGGGGCCCGAGGGAGTCCGGGTGCGCATGGCCTGGTGGAGGATGGGGGCGCCGGGCTGCATCGACTCGCGGACATCGAGGACTACGGGCAAGACCTCGTAATCTACTTCGATAAGCCGGGTTGCCTCGCGGGCAACCTGTTCGTTGATGGCGGCGACGGCAGCGATGGCATGACCGCGATAGAGTGCTTTTCGTCCCGCGAGGACGTTTGCCGAAAGGTCGGGAAGTTCGTCGAGAGTCTTACCCGGGAGCACGAGGTCGGCGCCGGTGACGACAGCCTTGACGCCCGGCAGCTTCTCCGCTTTCGAAGTATCGATGCTCTTGATGACGGCATGTGCGTGGGGGCTACGCAGGATGTGACCACTCAGCGTGCCGCTGAGGCGGATATCGGCGCCGTACTGGGCGCGACCCGTGACCTTGTCGATGCCGTCGGGGCGGAGGGGGCGGGTGCCGATTACCTTGAAACTGGACCGATCTTTGGTGACCATTGGTGCCTTCCTTTCCTAGGTGGCGGCGGGTTGGCGCATTTGCTCGGCAGCGTCGAGCACAGCGCGGACGATCTTGTCATAGCCGGTGCAGCGGCAGAGGTTGCCTGCCAACCAGTGACGGATACGGGCTTCATCGGCGTCCGGCTCGTTTTCGAGCAGGACTTTTGCGGCGACGATGAAGCCTGGGGTGCAGATGCCACACTGGAGGGCAGCATTCTCGAGGAAGCTGTTCTGCAGTGGGTGAAGCTGGTCGCCCTGGGCAACACCTTCGATGGTGAGGAGATCGGCGCCTTCCACTTCCATGGCGAGGACGCAGCAGGAGTTCACAAGTTCGCCGTTGAGCACGACGTTGCAGGCGCCGCAGTTGCCGTTGTTGCAGCCTTCCTTGGAGCCGGTGAGCCCCAGCTCATCGCGGAGGGCAGTGAGGAGGCTGCCGCCTGGCTCGCTGAGGAACTGGACGGGCTCGCCGTTGATGGTGGTAGAAACTACTTTTTGGGTCATTATCCCCTCGCTCGATCGATAGCAGTTCGAAGGACGGATGTCACGAGGACACCGACCAGGTGTTTACGCTGAGCGGCCGAGCCGCGCATATCGGTGATAGGCGTGGCGGCTGCACGGGCGGCCTCGGCCGCGGCGGCGATGCTGTCGTCGTTGACGGGCTTGCCCGCCAGTGCCTGGCCAGCGGCGGCGACGTAGAGAGGCGTCGGTGCAACGGCACCAATGGCGATGCGAGCAGCCTGGAACGTGGAGCCGTCGGCCGAAAGCGTGATATTGGCGGCAGCGTTGACGACAGCGATGTCCATTTCGTTGCGGGGAATGAACCGTTCGAAGGCCGCTCCGGAGTTTGCGGCTGGAGAGGGAAACTCCAGGGCGACGAGGAGCTCGCCAGGCTGCAGGACATTCTGACCGGGGCCGGTGCAGAAGTCCTCGACTGCCACATTCCGGCGGCCGGAGGGTCCGGCAATCTCGGCGATGGCACCGAGGGCGATGAGGGTGGGGATGGAATCGGCAGCAGGTGAGCTGTTGCAGAGGTTGCCGCCAAGACTTGCCCGAGACTGGATCTGGACTCCGCCGATGAGCGACGCCGAGTCGACCAGGGCGGGGAACCGGGCCTTGACCTGGGGATCCCGGTAGATCTGGGCGCAGGGAGTGGCAGCCCCCAGCCGAAGGCCGCCGTCAGGCTTGTGGGTGATCCCGATCAACTCGGGGATTGACTTGATATCGACGAGGGTATCGACGGCGCGCCGGTTCTCGCGAACCTGGATGATTACGTCGGTGCCCCCGGCGAAGGCGCGATTGGCGCCGTTACCGGCTTGCAGGGCGGCGACGGCCTCATCGATAGATGAAGGCGCGACGTAGTTGCGTGCTTGCATTGGACCTCCTGGTGATGGAGCGGGTGCACCCGCTGACGAGTCCGTGAACGGGGCGTACAGATTGAATGTCTACGCCCATTGGACGGAGCCGACAAGTATCGGCGCCGTTGTCCCCAGCGTACGAAAAAGTGGGCCGCAATGCGGCCCACTTTCCGTGAGTGCTGACTAAGATTTCGTTAGTTCGCCGGGAAGGAGTTGGAGACACCTTCCGAGTCGCCGCCGGGGAACTTATCGGCGCCGACCTGGTTGATGATGATCGTCGGTTTCGAGGTGGTGACGGTTAGGCCGCCGAAGAAGCAGTTTGGTGTCTGGCCAACCGGGAACCCGTTATCTGCATCGAGGTTGGCGTAGAACACGCGGCTGCCGGTGACGTTGAACGTGGCTTCATAGGGGCCGACCGGACAACCGGAGGTGGGGTCCCCGGCAAATCGCAGGGTGACCGCCGCAGTTGTGCCATCGGCAACGATGACCTGGACCCAGCTGTTGTAGCCGAGAGTCCCAGGAGGGCCCGGGGCGAACCGGCGGAAGTAGAGCGGGGCGGTCCACTTGGTGGCGGCCCGCTCGATCGGCACGCCGTTGACGGCGGTGTAGATAGGCTCAGCATCACCCGGCGGGTTGGAAGAGGTGAGCTTGCCCCGGATCTCAACGACAGCAAGGGGCTGCGACGAGGTGATCCGGGCCGAGCCGACGAAGCCGAGCGGGACATTCGTACCAGCCTGGTAGGTGGAGTGGAATGCGGCCTTTTGGACGGCAGGAAGTGTAACTTCCGTGGTGTTGCTCACGCCGGTGCCGTCGGCAAGCTGGCCTTCGTAGGTGATCTTCACGTCGGCAGCAGACTGGCCGAGGTTCATGATCCCGGCGACGGTGTAGAAGCCGCTTGTGCTCTTCATCGCGATGGGGAGCACGACATCGGTGCCGACATCATCGTTGGCTGCATCGTCGGGGTTGTAGACCGGCGCGTTGTAGGAGCCGAGGAGACGGTTCCCATCGGACCGGTAGATCTCGACGGTGGCGGCGATGGTGTTGTTTGCCGCCGCATTGCGGACGACAGCCAGGGCGGCCATCTGGTTGTTGGAGGTGCTGGCGGGGAAGTTCGTGTCGCCGGGCTCCGGACTGAAGGTCAACTGGGAGCCGCCGTTCACGGTATAGCCGGCGCCGCCGAGACAGCCTGGACCATTGTCTTCGACGGTCTGCGGGTTGCTACCGGTGGAGCCACCGGCGTTGGGCAGCAGGTAGTAGGTCATGACGACGCAGGCAGGCGCACTGCCGACGTTGACAATCGAGATGCGTGAGTTCCAATCGAAGGTGAGCAACTCATTGAGGAGGAGCGGCATGGCAAGTGTGTGCCCGCCGTCAGCCGTGGCACCGACGAGCGAGTAGGACTTGGCAGCAGTGGCGGTGGGCCGAAGGATGTCACGGACGATGATGGAGTTAACAGGCTGGCTTGCGGAGATGACACCGAAGCCCCGGAAACCCGCGACGAGGCCGTTATTGACCGCCTGCGGGAACTGGGTGGTGGCACCGGGGGCAACGCCGATGGTCACGCGGCTTGCGGGCTTCACGAGGAGGCCACCGGGGGTATAGACATCGAGGGCGATGTCGGCGGGCTGGTTGCCGAGGTTCTGGACGAGAACAACCGTGTTCTCTTTGCCTGCGGGGCGCCCCTTGGCGGCATAGGTTGACTGGACGGTGGCGAAAAGGACGGTTGCGACAAGCCCGAAGGCAATCATCAGTCGCAACATCTGCGGGCGAATTATCACGCAGCACTCTCCCAATAGGTACACGGCCCGGGAGCGGGGTCGCCGATCCGGATCCGCAGTCAATAGTTTGGCACGAACAGGCAAGATGGCGTAGTTGGGGAATGAGCCGGTAAAGATCGAGCCCCATGAAGGGGCGGGCCTGAAAGCTCAGCCCGAACCGATCGACGCCCCACCCCGGCTTCTGCAAGGTGGACTGTTTCGTGGCCAAGGTCTCAAGGTGACGAGCTTCACCTTAATTAGCTCTCGGATGGGACGCCGTGAAATCGCGAACCCGCCTACGGCCGGCGGGGATCAGTCGAGTTCCGCAAAGGTGTCGCACTGGCCCGAGTCACCGGATTCGAAGCCCCGCTGGAACCATTCCACGCGCTGTTGGCTGGATCCGTGGGTCCACGACTCGGGGTCGACACGTCCGGTCACCGTTTCCTGGATGCGGTCGTCACCGACAGCGGCGGCCGCTCCGAGGCCTTCCTCGATGTCGCCGGACTCCAGCAGGTTGCGGTTGTAGGTGGAATAGGCCCACACACCGGCAAGGCAGTCGGCCTGGAGTTCCTGCTTGATCGAGAGGTCGTTGCGCTGCGAAGGGTCCGAGCGGGACTGATCGATGACCACCTTGCTAACGCCGGTGAGGTTCTGGACATGGTGGGCGATTTCGTGCGCGATTACGTAGGCCTGGGCGAAGTCGCCGGGGGCACCGAAGCGTTGATGGAGTTCGTCGAAGAAGTCAAGGTCGAGATAGACACGCTGGTCGAGACTGCAATAGAACGGTCCCGTTGCGGCGGACGCTGCCCCACATCCGCTCTGGACAGCGCCTGAGAAGAGAACGAGCTGGGCCCGGGCGTAGGCCTGGCCAGCATCCGCAAAGAGACCCTCCCAGAAGTCCTGGACGTCGTCGAGCACGAAGGAGACGAATGCTTCGTCGTCGCTGAGGTTCCCATCGGGGAGTGGACTGCCCGCGTCGGGTGCGG
>JAGQGZ010000089.1 GCA_020432105.1 Dehalococcoidia bacterium
AATGTTGCCATCCCGAATGGGGCATATGCGGAGAAGCATGTGGCCAGCTTCATCGGCTTTGCACCGGTCGACGATCCCGAAGTCCTCGTGCTGGTGAAGCTGGATGAGAACGCTGATTTCGAGACCGGAACGGTAGCGGCCGGGCCGGTTTTTGCGGAGCTCGTGGACGAGTCTCTCGCCTATCTGAATGTTGTTCCGGATGCAGCATCGTTTGCGAGGGAACCGTGAGCCAGATGACGACAGGTTTCGCGGGACGCGTGATGCGCGAGTTCGGTTACCGGGTGGCTGCGGGCTCGAATAGTGAGTTGGTCGACGGATTTGCGGATTCGCGGCAGGTAACACCGGGGGCGTTGTGGGTAGCTTTCCGTGGTGAGTCCGTTGACGGCAACGACTACATCGAAGCGGCGCTGGGGAACGGTGCGGCCGCAGTAATCTGCGAACGCGAGGCTGAAGGGGAATGGCCCGGACGCACCATCATTGTGGTGCCCGACTCCCGGGTAGCGCTGAGCCAACTGGGCGAGGCGTGGCTGCGGCACTGCGAGCCACGGGTGGTCGGCATCACGGGAACGGTGGGCAAAACAACGGCGAAGGAACTCACGGCGGCGGTCCTTTCAGGCAGCTTCCCGGTGCACCGCAGCAAGGAGAACTTCAATTCCCTGGAAGGTCTGCCCCTGGCCCTGGTGACATTGCGCGAGGAGCATGCAGTCGCCGTGCTTGAACTGGCGATGGACCGTCCCGGTGAGATTGGCGAGCTGTGCGAACTCACAAGGCCGGAGATCGGTGTAGTGCTCAACATCGGCCTTACCCATGTGGAGAAGCTGGGCAGCATCGAGGCGATTGCAGCCGAGAAACTTGCACTGCCGCGCTGGCTGGCACCCACGGGCACGGCGGTGCTGAATGCCGACGACCCACGCGTGATCGGCGTGCGTGATGAGCTTCGTTGCGAGGTGATCTCGTTCGGGCTCAGCGAAGATGCAGACCTGCGAGCGAGCGGCATCGAACCGGAGGGCCTCGACGGGACCCGGTTCGTGGTGACCTTCGAAGGGCGACGCATTGCTGCCCGGTCGCCACTGCCGGGAGCCCACACCCTACCGGCGGCACTCTCCGCACTGGCAGTTGCCGCAGCCCTGGGCATCGATATGGATACGTCGGTGGAGGCACTGAACTCCGCCAGGTACGAGGGGCGCATGACCAGGCGCGCCGGCCACAATGGCTCAACCCTGCTGGATGATCGCTACAACTCGAGCCCTGCGTCGCTGGAAGGTGCGCTGAAGATGCTGGGTTTGGTGCAAGGGCGGCGACTGGCGTTGCTCGGCACGATGGCTGAGCTTGGCCCTGCCGCAAAAACCGAGCATTGCAGGCTGGGGAAGGTGGCGGCGACAAACTGCGACGTCCTGGCGGCCACCGGCGATCCATGCCGGGTGCTCATCGAATCGGCCCAGAGGTCAGGGTTGTCCGGAGCAAGGTGGTTTGCCGACCGTGACGAGGCCGCCGCCTGGGTGCGAGAGCAACTGCAGCCAGGCGACACGCTGCTGCTGAAGGCATCGCGAAGCCAGGCGTTTGAAGAAATCTTGCCGTTGCTGGGGGCGCAGTCGTGATCAACGCGCTCATCTCCGGCACCGCGGCATTCATTGTCACCCTGATCATCGGGCTGCCGATTGTCGCCTACCTGCGCCAGGCGAAGGCGGGTAAGAGCATCAGCGAAGACCAGCCGGCAAGCCACCAGGTGAAGGCAGGGACGCCCACGTTCGGCGGTTTCGTTATCTGGGTGCCGACACTGCTGATAACGGCGAGCGGACTCTCTGTGCAGTGGTGGGAGAACCGTTCGATCCTGCTGCCGGTAGGGATGATCGTCGTGACCGGGGCCGCCGGGTTCGTGGACGACCTGGGAACGCTGCAGATTCGCGTAGTCCGGGGCGGTCTGACGTGGCGCTTCAAGATGCTCTTCCTGGCGGTGGTTGCGGCGGTCGCGGCGTGGGTGCTCTACGACCTGGTGGAGGTCGAGTCGATCAACATCCCCTGGAAGGGCTCGTATGAGCTTGGATATTGGTACCTGGGAATTGCCTTCCTAACGATTATCGCGACAAGCGCAGCGGTGGCGGTGAGCGACGGACTCGATGCGCTCACCGGCGGTACGACGCTGGTGGCGTTCATCGCGTATGGCGTGATCGCTTTCATCCAGGGACAGGACTTCGTCGCAACGTTCTGCCTGATTATTGCGGGAGCGAACCTCGGCTTCCTCTGGTACAACGCTCACCCTGCCCAGATTTTCATGGGAGACACGGGCGCCCTTGCACTGGGCTCGGGCCTGGCAACGGTGTCGTTGATGACCGGCCACTGGCTGTTGCTCCCCCTCATCGGCTTTGTATTTGTGGCAGAGGCGATGAGCAACATCATCCAGATCGGCTATTTCAAGTTGAGCGGAGGGAAGCGCGTGTTCAAGCGTGCTCCCCTGCACCACCACTTCGAGGAAATCGGCTGGGCCGAGACGCAGGTCGTGACCCGTTTCTGGGTAGTTGCGATTGCAGCGTCAATGCTCGGCGTCGCCCTCGCCCTGGCGGTGCCCGAATGATGCCGGCACTCGAACGCCTGCAGGGAAAGCGAGCCCTTGTCTACTCGATGGGCATTGAGGGAAGGGACCTGGCGGCATGGCTGCTCGCCAAAGGGGCAGAAGTGACCATGTCGGACACCCGCAGCCCGGAACAGCTGGCGGCGGCAGGGGCGAGTGCACCTGACGGCGTTCGAAACGTCCATTCCGGCGGCCAATTGCTGGCGCCAACAGGCTTCGACCTGCTGGCCGTCTCGCAGTCGGTTTTGCGGCACTCACCAGAAGTGAAGGCAGCGACGGCGGCGGGGATTCCCGTGTTTTCGCAGATGCAGCTGTTTCTCGAGCTGTGCCGGGGACGGATCTGCGGGATCAGCGGGTCGAGCGGGAAGTCGACGACGACGGCACTGGTTGGGGAAATGGCGAAAGCCGCCGGGATTTCCTACACCCTGGGGGGGAATATTGGTACCGCGCTGCTGGGACGGGCCGAGGAGATCCCGGAGGACGAATGGGTGGTGCTGGAGATCAGTCACACACAGCTGCAGTACGTCACCCGTTCGCCGGACGTGGCGGCGTTGACCAATGTGACACCCAACCATCTCGACCAGTTCGATTGGGACGAATACGTCGACCTGAAGCGGACGCTTATCGCGGGTCAAAGCGCCGATGGGGTCGCCGTGCTCAATGCAGATGACGAAGTGAGCCGAATGCTGGCGACAGATACGCAGGCACGGGTGACCTGGTTCGGACGTTGTGAAGCACCGGGGACCGACGGTGCCTACATCTCGGGTGCGACGATTACCATCCGCCGCGGCGGCAGCGTGGCGGGGGTACTTCCTGTCTCGGCAATGCGACTTCGGGGAGAGCACAACGTTGCGAACGTGCTGACGGCCTGCGCCACGGCAGCAGCGATGGACCTGCCTGTTGAAGCGATAGAGACAGGTATCCGGACATTCAGGGGCGTCGCCCACCGGCTCGAATCCGTCGGACGAGCGTACGGGGCGACGTGGGTCGACGACAGCATCGCGACCTCACCAGAGCGGACGATCGCAGGGATCCGGGCATTTAGCGAACCGGTAGTCCTGCTGCTTGGCGGGCGCGAGAAGAATTTGCCGCTGGAGGGACTGGCCACAGAGGTTGCAGCACGAGCACGGGCAATTGTCTGTTTCGGCGAAGCGGGGCCACTGTTCCATGCCGCATTGAGTACGAAGGCGCCGCAATCCGCCCTGGTGGAAGGGCTCGAGGATGCCGTGGAGGCCGCGACCGGTTTCGTCCGGAAGGGTGACGTCGTGCTGCTATCGCCCGCGGGCACCAGTTTCGACGCCTACCCGAACTTCGAGGCTCGGGGGAGGGCGTTCTCGGCTTTCGTGGCAGCACTTCCGGGGTTCGAACGGGAGGAAGCGCAATGAGCCGCCGTCGCGAAACGGGCGAGCGCGTTGCCGGGCGGCCCGACTATGCCCTGCTCCTGATCGTGGCGGTGCTGACGATTACGGGACTGATCACGGTATACAGCGCCAGCTTTGTCATTGGGCTGGCCTGGTATGGCGACCCGAACTACTTCATCCTGCGGCAGGCGATGTGGGCCGGCCTGGGGCTCGTGCTGATGGTCGTGGCGATGCAGTCGGACTACCGGGTATTACGGTCGATGGCTGTCCCGATCATGGCATTTACGATCCTGATGCTGCTGGCGGTGCTGGTGATCGGCGCCGAGGGTGGTGGGGCAAGGCGCTGGCTCGGATCAGGGCCGTACACCATCCAGCCGGCGGAGTTCGCCAAGCTGGCAGTGATCATCTACCTGGCGGCATGGCTGGCGGCGAAAGGCAACAGCATCCGGAGCCTGGAGGAGGGACTAATACCGTTCGTCCTGATCATCGGCTCGGTTGCTGTGCTGATCGTCCTGGAGCCGAACCTTGGGACCACGCTGATCATCCTGCTCATCACGGTGACGATGTTTTATGTCGCGGGGGCGACGTTGCTGCAAATGACAGCGCTCGGTGTCACAGGGCTGATCTCGATGGCAATCCTTGCGACGGCGGCGGGTTACCGGCTGGACCGCCTGTATTCGTACTTCGACGCCGAAGGGGACCCTCTCGGCAGGGGATTCCAGACGCTCCAGTCACTGATTGCCCTCGGCAACGGCGGAATCACGGGCCTCGGCCTGGGCACGAGCCGTGGCAAGTTCTTCTACATCCCGGAAAGCCACACCGACGGCGTATTCGCAGTGCTGGGCGAAGAAGCCGGGCTGATCGCGACATCGATGGTGGTGCTCCTCTTCGTGACGCTGATGTTGCGGGGCTACCATATCGCCCGCAGGGCGCCGGACGATTTCGGCACCCTGGTGGCAACGGGAATCACGACCTGGATCGCTGTCCAGGCGATGCTGAACATCGGCGGGATCACGCGGACGATCCCGTTGACCGGGGTGCCGCTGCCGTTCCTCAGCTACGGTGGGAGCGCCCTCGCGTCGGTGATGCTGGCCATGGGTGTGCTGCTGAGCATCACCCGCTACATGCCAAACAGCTCGAGTTACCTCGACCGCGTGCGCGAACCCGCCCGGCGGGTAGTGAGGCGGGCAAAGGCATGAGGGTTGCAGTGACGGCCGGCGGCACCGGAGGCCATATTTTGCCCGCGCTCGCGGTGGTATCGGCGCTGCGAACCCTGGAGTCCGAGCTCGAAGCGCGGTTCTTTGGGCCTGAGAACCGCGGAGAACGGACGCTGGTGGAGGAATCTGGGCTCGTGTTCGAGACCGTGCCCTCAGCCGCGGTCCGGGGGAAGAACCCCTGGCAACTCGCAAAAGCGGCCGGGTCGCTGGCGAAGGGGACGGCGCTCGCGTTGCGCAAGCTACGGAGCTTCAGGGCCGACGTGGTGCTCAGTACCGGCGGCTATGCCAGCTTTCCCGCGAGCCTTGCGGCGCGAGTACTGCGTATACCCCTGGTCGTGTTCCTTCCCGACGTTGAGCCCGGCTGGGCTGTGCGTGTGGAAAAGCGACTGGCAACGCGTGTCGCCACGACGACGGAAGCGGCCCGTCGCCTGCTTCCCCCCGAGAAGACCTATGTCACCGGCTATCCCGTACGCGATGCGTTCAGGCTGGCAGACCGGGCGGCCACCCGCCAGCACCTGGGCGCGAACGACGACCCGGTGCTGCTGGTGGCGGGAGCGAGCCAGGGGGCGCGGGCGATCAACCGGGCGCTGTTTCGGGCGCTGCCGGAGATGACCACACGGGCGATTGTGGTGCACATCACCGGCGACGCTGACCGCGAGGAGGCACAGGAGCGAGCAGCGGCATTGCCGGAGGATCGCCGTGCAGCCTATGTCCATGGGGCCTTTCGTCACGACCTCCCGGACCTCATGGTGGCGAGCGACCTGGCGGTGATGCGGGCCGGTGCCAGCGTGCTGGGGGAGCTCCCGGCGGCGCGGTTGCCTGCCCTGCTGGTGCCCGGGCGATTTGCCGGGGGACACCAACGAGCTAACGCCCGGTGGCTCGTCGATGGTGGATGTGCCGAGATGCTGGAAGAGTCGCGAATCGGCGAACTGTTGCCAAGGGTATTCAGCCTGCTGGACAACGCCGAGCGGCGAGCTGAGATGCGAGATGCGGCCAGGCGAATGGACCGGCCGGATGCCGCGCTGGATATCGCCCGGATCGTCGCGGAGGTAGCACGATGAGTGCCATTGAGGGCCCCGTGCACCTGGTCGGAATCGGCGGCATCCACATGTCCGCGATTGCACAGTTGCTCATGGAGCAGGGCATTTCGGTGAGCGGCAGCGATCTGCGTCCCTCGGCGATCACAGCAAAGCTCCAGGGCCTGGGGGCGCGGGTGTCTGAAGGGCATGCTGCGGAGAACCTCGGCAACCCCACACTGGTGGTGACAACGGCCGCAGCCGACGACACAAATCCGGAGATTGCCGAGGCAGAGGCTCGCGGCATCCCGGTGATTCTCCGGGCGGAAATGGTAGCGAGACTCATGGAGGGGAAGCGGGTCATTGCTGTTGCGGGCTCGCACGGGAAGACAACGACCTCCACAGCGATTGCCTATGTGCTGCGGGAAGCAGCGATGAAGCCCATGTACTTACTCGGTGGCGAGAGCCGTGACCTTGGCGGACATGCAGCCTGGGGCGGACCGTTGTGCGTGGTGGAGGCTGACGAGTACAAGCGTGCCTTCCACGCGTATTCCCCGTGGCTCGGTGTCATCCTGAACGTCGAAGCCGACCACCTGGACTACTACGGTACGACCGCGGCGTATTCCGAGGCATTTACGGTGTTCGCCCGGACGGTGGCACCCGATGGTGTCATTCTCGCCTGCGCCGACGACGATGGCGCGATGGAAGCGGTTGGCCGTCTCGAGGGCGGCGCCGCGGTCGAGACGTTTGCCATCGACAACGCTGCCACCTGGCGAGCAATCAACGTGAGCATTGACGCCCAGGGCGTCGCTTTCGGCGTGGTCCGCGACGGGAAGACGCTGGGAATGGTGCGCTCAACGCTGTCGGGGCGGCACTCGGTCTATAACGCGCTGGTCGCGACGGCGGCGTGTTTGCTTGCCGGCGTGGAGTTCTCCGTGATAGCCGCGGCACTCTCGAAATTCTCGGGAGCAGACCGGCGGTTCCAGCGAGTCGGCGAAGCGGGCGGCGTGCTGGTGATGGACGACTATGCGCATCACCCAAGCGAGGTCCGGGCAGTGTTGGAGGGAGCGCGGCAGCGGTTCCCCGGGCGACGGATTGTCGTTTTGCACCAGCCACACACCTACAGCCGGATCGCCTACCTGTGGGACGAATGGACCAGGTGTTGGGATGGGGCCGACGAACTCGTGATCGTCGAGACCTATGCCGCCCGAGAGCAGCCAGAACAGGGCCGCGGAGCAACCGAACTGGCGCGGGCGATTAACAGGCCGGCGCGCTACGCAGCCGATTTCGATGACGCTGCTTCAATTGCCGCCGAGATCGCGAGGCCCGGAGACGTCGTCTTCACCATTGGCGCGGGCGACGTGAATGAGGTGGGGCCAAAGCTCCTGGAGCTTCTGCGATGACCGCGCTCGCGACACTGGCGAGGAGCCTGGAAGTGCACGGCGAAGTGCGGCGCGATGAGCCACTGTGGCGGCATACCACGTTTGGCGTGGGCGGGCCGGCGGATGTCCACCTGATCGTGCATGACGCTGAGGGCCTGGCAGCAGCGGTGCGGGCGGCTCGCGATGCTGACGTTCCAAGCTTTGTGCTGGGGAGCGGCAGCAACATCGTGGTGGCCGATGCCGGCATTCGCGGGCTGGTTATCGACAACCGGGCACGAACGGAGATTGAAGAGGGAGCCCACCGGTTCCTGGTTGAGAGCGGCGTCAGCTTCGCCGCCTTTGCCCGCAAGATGTGCCGGCGTGGAATCGCGGGGCTCGCCTGGGCGGCAGGTATTCCGGGGACGATTGGCGGGGCCGTGGTGTACAACGCCGGAGCCTACGGGGGATGCCTGGGAGATGTGCTGACGCGTGTCCGGCTGACGACACCGGAAGGCACCGATCGATGGCACGAGGCGGCCGAGATGAACCTTGTTTACCGGGGAAGTGTGCTTCGAGAGCGGCCCGGGGAGGTCGTCCTGGAGGCGGAACTGGCACTGCACCCCGGCGTGCCGGGCGAGCTCATGGAGCAGGTAGCAGAATTCGACCGGCGACGGCTGGCCGCCCAGCCTCGTGGGCGCAACGCGGGTTCTATGTTCAAGAATCCTCCCGAGCACCCGGCATGGAAGCTCATCGACGAAGTGGGGATGCGGGGTCAGCGCCGGGGCGATGCGGGAATCTCCGAACAACACAGCAACTTCTTCGTGAACCACGGTTCGGCAAGAGCGGCCGACATCGACTGGCTGGCCACAGAAGCGGAACGACGGGTGCGCGAGCAGTTCGGCATTGAATTGCAGCGCGAAGTCGGGTTTGTGGGGGCCTGGTGATGAGGCAACGCGTGGCCGTCCTGTTTGGCGGCAAGTCGGGAGAGCACGAAGTGAGCGTGGCGAGCGCGCGGAGCGTGATGGCCGCGCTCGCCCCCGCGCGCTGGGAAGTTGTACCACTCGCGATTGGGCGCGACGGCTCGTGGCTCGACCCCATCGCAACCCAGGATGGCCTGGACGGAGATGCAACCTGCTTCGACGGCGGCAAGGCCTTGTTGGAGGCGGGGTCAGCGCTGGGCGCACTGGCGACCTGCGAGGTGGCGTTTCCGCTGGTGCACGGGAAGAACGGAGAGGATGGGACGTTACAGGGATTCCTGGAGATGGCAGGTATTCCGTATGCCGGCCCGGGCGTCGCGGCGAGCGCGATTGGAATGGACAAAGCGCTGATGAAGGCGCTGTTCCAGGAGGCGGGCATCCCGGTGGCGCCCTACGGCGTGCTCCGGGCGTGGGAGGCGAGGGAACAGGACGACACCGCCCTGCGTTTCATCGAGGCGAACATCGGTTACCCGTGCTTCGTCAAGCCGGCGAACGGTGGATCGAGCGTCGGTGTTTCAAGAGCAGAATCGCGCGAAGACATGGGGCCCGCCCTGGGAATGGCGTTCGACTACGACGACAAGGCGGTGGTCGAGGCTGCGGTGAATGGACGCGAGGTCGAGGTCTCGGTGCTGGGGAATGAACACCCGGAGGCCAGTGTCGCCGGCGAAGTCATCCCGGACCGGACGTTCTACGACTACGAGAGCAAATACGCGGCATCGTCGACGACGCGCCTGGTCATCCCGGCCGGTCTACCGAACGACGTGAGCCAGCGGGTTCGCGACCTTGCCCTACGGACCTACCAGGTAATGGGGTGCGAAGGATACGCACGCGTGGACTTCTTTGTGACAGCGGACAACACCGTCATCGCAAACGAAGTGAACACGATCCCCGGATTCACGAGCATCAGCATGTACCCGAAGTTGTGGGCGGCGAGCGGGCTCGAGTACGCCGACCTTCTGACTCGCATCCTCGATCTCGCGTTGGAGCGACATGAACGGGAGAACCGATCATGATCGTTCGGCGCGGGGGCAACAAGAAGAAAGCTGGCGTCCGTTCGATCGTGCGGCGGACGCGACCAACTGTGGGGCAGAAGAGCGGGACGATTGTTCGCCGCCAACGGTCCCTGCCGCCCCCCGGCGGCCCGAGCATCCTCAGGCGGGCGATCGCCTGGCGGCCGGGACGTGGTTCAGCGTTGGTGGCTGTGCTGGGCGCCATTGCCTTTGTCTTTGGCGGCATTGGCTACTGGGCCTGGACGTCGACGTTCTTCGAAGTGAGCAACATCAGGATCGAAGGGACGCAGCGGCTGGACGAGGCAGAAGTGGCGTCCAGCACAGGTTTGTTTGGCCAGCGCATGTTCACGGCCGACCTTGGGGAAGCCCAGCGGACGCTGTACTCGATGCCGCTTGTTGAACGCGCTGAGATCCACCGCGAGTGGCCGGACGGCATCCGAATCACGATTGTCGAGCGGCAGGCATGGGGCACCTGGGTCCAGGACGGCCTGGCGTACACGATCGACCGCGACGGCGTGGTGATCGATGCCCCGGCGCCGGACGGCGCGATCGTCATCGTGAGTGAAGAGGCCGGGCCCGTGGGGCTTGGGCAGAGAGTGGATTACCAGGCCGTGGACGCGGCGGCGGAGATCTTCGAGCGGTTGCCCCGCCAGCTGGGCACAACCGTTGCCGAGGTCCGCTTCCTCGGGATGGCCGGCGTACAGGTGACAACGGCCGACGGGCAGGTCGGCTATCTGGGAGACAGCGGCGCGATGAGCTACAAGCTTGCAGCCTGGGCCGCGACGGCAGCTGAGGCTGAGCGGCGCGGGCTCGAATACACCTCCATCGACTTGCGGCACGGCAACAGGCCGGTGCTGCAGTGACGACCTTGAACTTCGAAAGTGGGACCCTCCAATGAAACGACGCAAAGTAGTAGCAGCCATCGATGTGGGCTCGACCAAGGTCGCGGTCATCGTAGGAGACCTGGGAGAGCGCGGTGAAATGCGAGTGCTGGGTTTTGGCGTGGCACCGGCGAGCGGTCTCTCACGTGGCGTGATCGACAACATCCAGTCGGCACGTGATGCCGTGGCCACGGCGGTAGAAAAAGCGGAGCACTCATGCGGGATGCGAATCCTGAGTGCGGTGGTCGGCATTTCCGGCAGCCACATCGAGGCGCAGAACAACCGGGGAATCGTGACTATCCCCGACCGGCACCGGCCAATCTCGCTGGAGGACAAGTCCCGGGTCCTCGAGATCGCCGGGGAAATCAGTATCCCCACCAACCGGCAGGTCCTTCATGTGCTGCCGCGGGGTTACTGGGTGGAGGGAACGGACCTCGTGAGCGACCCGGTCGGGATGTACGGAAGCCGGCTGGACGCCGAGACCCATATCATCTCGGGCTCAGTTTCGGCCATTCAAAACCTGACGAAGTGCGTGGAGGGTGCCGGAGTCCAGGTCGACGAGATCATCCTCGAGCCACTGGCCTCAGCGACGGCGGTGGTCGCCGAGCAAGAGCGCCAGCAGGGCGTGGCCGTGGTGGACATTGGCGGAAGCACGACGTCGGTCGTGGTGTACGACGAGGGATACGTGGCCCACACGGCGCATCTGCCGATCGCGGGTTCGCACTTCACCCACGACCTTGCGCGAATGCTGCGCTGCCCGTGGGAAAGTGCCGAGGCCGCCAAATGCGAATTCGGTGCCGCCTACCCTTGCGACGACGCCAGCGAGATGGTGGAAATCGAGGCGTTCGGTACGCAGGCCGTGAAACAGGTGCCGCTCGCGCACATCGGCGAGATCCTCCAGGCGAGGGCGGAAGAAGTGCTGGACATGGT
>JAGQGZ010000008.1 GCA_020432105.1 Dehalococcoidia bacterium
TTGCGGACCCAGCAGGCGGGGTGATGCTGCACCTCACAGGCGGTACAGCGCAAGACAGCCTCGCCCTCATTAAAGAGGCGATCGCAGACAGGGCAGAACCGTTGACGCTCGACCGCCACTTGGCACCACTTTTGCCCGAATCCCGCCGGTGGGCGCACTCATCATAACCGACGCCTGACTGTATGGCCCAGCAATCTATCGGCGTTCATTGTTTCGTCACAACGTGGCCTTTACGCCCCGGATACGATGTCCCTGTGGAACAAACGCGGATCCTGGTGGTCGAAGACGAACCGACCGTGGTCGATGTCGTGTCGCGCTACCTTGAGCGCGAGAGCTACGACGTGCGCTCCGAGCAGGATGGGGCTCGCGGGCTCCAGCTGTTCTCGTCCTTCAGGCCCCACCTTGTGGTGCTGGACCTGATGTTGCCGAGCATGGATGGGATGGAGGTTTGCCGGCGGATTCGGGAGCATTCGCGGACGCCGGTCATCATGCTGACGGCTCGTGGCGACGAGATGGACCGGATTGCGGGATTCGCGACCGGGGCAGACGACTACCTGGCGAAACCCTTCAGCCCTCGCGAACTGGTGGCGAGGGTGAAGGCTGTGCTGCGCCGTTCACTCGGGGACGCCGCGGTGGCCCCGCGGGAACGAATCTGCAGCGGCGGCGTGGTTATCGACCCGAAGACCCGGCAGGTGGAGCGCAATGGTGAGCGGATAGACCTGACGGCGAGGGAGTTCGACCTTCTCTGGTTTCTTGCCAGCCATGCGGGCGAGGTGTTCAACCGGGAGCAGCTACTGAAACAGGTGTGGCAGTACGAATGGCACGGCGACCCGAGCACTGTGACCGTTCACATACGGCGGCTGCGAACGAAGGTTGAAGTGGCGCCGGACGAGCCGAGACATATCAAGACTGTGTGGGGCGTGGGCTACCGATGGGAAGCCTAGCAGGGTCCCGCGCGAGCGAGCTGCGACCGCTGGTAGTGGCGGGAGCGCTGGCGGTGGCTGCAACGATGCTCGCGACCGGAGCAGCAGCAGCGATGCATTCCCCTCCCGCGGGCGACCTCTCCGTCATGGCCGTCTCGCTCCTGGGGACGGCGGGGCTCGGCATCGCGACGGCCCTGGTGGTGCGGCGGATTTCACACCGAATATCCTTCACGGGCCAGATCGTCACCTTCGTCGTGATTGCCCTCGCCCTTTCGGTGGTCAATGTCGGGGTTGCGGCGGGGTTGATGTTCCTATCTCGCCACGATCTTGAGGTGTTGTTCGTCCTCCTCGCCTTTTCCGTTGTGGCCACGGCGGGACCGGCATTCCTGATGGGCCGTCACACCGGGCGTCGCGTTTCGGAAATCGAAGGGGCAACACAGCGCGTGGCCGATGGCGACCTGGCGACGCGCATCCTCGACCCGGGCACGGATGAAATCGGCAGGATTGCCGGGGCAATCGATGCCATGACAGCGAAGCTCGAGCTGGCTGAGCGGAGGCAGGTTGAGAACGAGGCGGCACGACGAGAGCTCTTTGCGGCGATTTCCCACGACCTCCGGACGCCCCTGGCAGCGATGCGGGCGACGATTGAGGCGCTGATCGACGGTGTGGTGACGGACGATACAACGCGGGACCGCTACCTTGCGACGGCGGCGGCGGAGATCCGACGCGCATCAGCCCTGATCGACGACCTCTTCGAGCTGGCCACGATCGATGCCGGGGAGCTTCGCCTCCACTTTGAACTGCTGAACGTGGAGGACCTCATTGCGGAGGCCGTCGACGCGTTCCAACCCCAGGTTTCGCAAAAGGGGATCCGGTTGGAGTTCGAGCGGCACGGGGGATGCTCCGTGCAGGCGGACGCCCAGCGGCTGGGACGTGTTCTTTATAACCTGCTCCAGAACGCACTGCGCCACACGCCACCGGATGGGTCCATCGTGCTGAGCACGCAGGTTGTGGACGGGGCCGTGGAGGTGGTGGTGCGAGACACAGGAGAGGGTATTCCGGCGAATGACGCGGACCGGGTATTCGAACGTTTCTACCGGGGCGAGAAGTCACGATCGCGGGAGTTTGGCGGCAGTGGACTGGGACTGAGCATTGCCCGCGGGATCGTGCAGGCCCACGGCGGCAGCATCCGGGTGCAGGGGGGATCAACGGGAGCAGCCATCGCTTTCCGGATCCCGGTGGCGACTTAGGACTGCGCGAGGTCGCGGAGATTCGCCTCGATGACGCGGGCACCAAATTCAACGCCGAGGGCGAGCGCGTCTTCGTCGATTGCGAAGGCCGCATCGTGGTGGCGGCCAGCGATTTCCCTGGCTTCGTTGCGGGCCCCGAGCCAGAAGTAGCAGCCAGGGCGCGCTTCAAGGAAGACGCTCATATCCTCGGCGCCCATGCTGGGAGCGGCGACAACGTGGCCGGCTCCAAAGAACGCTTCAGCCTCCGCGCGGACGATGCTCGTGACGTGATCGTCGTTGACGAGCGGCGGGCAGGTAGTGTCATGGGCAAGGGTGAAGCTGGCGCCAAAGGCCGCGCAGACGCCGGCGGCGATCTCCTCGACCCGGCGGATCGTGAGGTCGCGCATGGCGTCGGTGTAGGTGCGGATAGTGCCGCTGAGGGTCGCCGATTCGGCGATGACGTTACCGCGATACCCGGCCTCGAGCTTGCCGACCGTGAGGACGACCGTCTCCATGGGAGCGATCGAGCGGCTGACGACGGTCTGGAGGGCGGTGACAAGGTGGGCGGCGACGACAACAGAATCAACGGCCTGGTGGGGTGCGGCCGCATGACCCCCGAGCCCGGATAGTTCGAGCGTGAACGTCGTTGGTGCGGCGAAGAAGGGGCCGGGAGCGACATTCACGGACCCGATGGCGAGGTCGGCACTGATATGCAGGCCGAGAGCCCGGGCAACGTGGGGTACGTCCAGGACTCCATCGGCAATGCAGGCTTCGGCACCCCCGCAGGATTCCTCGGCCGGCTGAAAGACGAAGCGTACGGAACCGGGTAGTGCTGAAGGGTCGGCAGCCAGCAACTCGGCGATGCCGAGAGCGATGGCGATGTGGGCGTCGTGGCCGCAGGCATGCATGACACCGGGATTCTGGCTGGCGAAGGGCAGACCAGACTTCTCGGGAACCGGTAGTGCGTCGATATCGGCCCGCCAGACGACGCAAGGTTCACCGTTACCGCGGACAAGCGCAGTGGCGCCGGTGCGGGCGATGGGCCTCACATCTTCAAGGCCGGGAATAGCTGAAAGGCGGCGGAGGATGCGGACCTGGGTGTCGTGTTCTTCCCACGAGAGCTCCGGGTGCTGATGGAACTCGCGTCGCGCCTCGATGACGCGGGGATTGAGTTCGCGAATATCCTGACGAACCTTCGAATGTGGCGGCGCACCCATTCAGCGAAGCTTACCATCGCCGCCCGCCGCGGAGTTTTCGACGCGCTATGTCGAGCGGAGAACGGGGATGGCCGGTAGCATGCGGCGCACAACAATCGCAACCATCGGGGGCAGAACTTGACGACGGCATCGACGCAAGACACGCGGGCAATCATCGAAGCGGCACGGAGCGAGGGGCGCGCGTACCTCACGCCGGGAGAGTGCCGCTCCATTCTTGAAGCGTACGGCGTGCCCGTGCCGAGCGAGAGACTGGCGACGTCAGCGGCCTCGGCCGCGGACGCTGCCGCTGCGATGGGATTCCCGGTGGTGTTGAAGGTAGTTTCACCCGAGATCGTGCACAAGACCGATGTGGGCGGCGTGGTGACGGGATTGGAGACGGCCGACGCGGTGGCAGCCGCGTACGAGTCGATAGTCGCCAGCGCAAAGAAGGCGGTGCCCAATGCCCGCATCGACGGTGTGCTGGTGCAGCAGATGGTCCCTGCCGGCCGGGAAGTCATTGTGGGCACGGTGACCGACCCGAGCTTTGGCAAGCTGGTTGCCTTCGGGATTGGCGGAGTACTTGTGGAGGTGCTTCGGGACGTCGTTTTCCGCCTGGCACCGGTGTCGAAGAGCGACGCGGCGGGAATGCTCGACGCGATCAAGGCGAAGCAGATCCTGGAAGGTGTGCGTGGTGAAGGCCCCGTGGACCGGGCAGCGATTGCCGACATCATCGAGAAGGTGGGGCGGATAGCCACGGATTTGCCGGAGATCCTGGAACTGGACCTGAACCCGGTGCTGGCGCACGAGAAGGGTGCGGTGGCGGTGGATGTGCGCATCGCGGTGGGCGAGCCGCCAACCGAGCGGTACCGGCCGCCGCACGCCGAGATCGTGACGGCGATGAACCGGATCCTCAAGCCCGACTCGGTGGCGGTGATTGGCGCTTCGGCGGAGGCAGGCAAGATCGGGAACTCGGTGATGAAGAACCTCATCAACGGCGGGTACCAGGGGAAGATCTACCCAGTTCATCCCAAGGCAGAGGAGATCGAGGGGCTCAAGGCCTACCCGAGTGTGAAAGCAATCGAGGGGGAAGTTGACTGCGCGGTGTTCGCGATCCCCGCCCAGTTCGTGCCGGGAGCACTACGTGAGTGTGGGGAGAAAGGCGTGCCGGGAGCGATCCTTATCCCCTCGGGTTTTGCCGAAACGGGAAATGTGGCCGCGCAGGAAGAACTCCAGGCAATCGGCCGGGAATACAACATCCGGCTGATGGGCCCAAACATCTACGGCTTCTACTACACACACAAGAACCTCTGTGCGACGTTCTGTACTGCCTACGACGTGAAAGGGCAGGTGGCACTGTCATCGCAGTCGGGAGGTATCGGGATGGCGATCGTCGGCTTCAGCCGCTCGGCGGGGATGGGTGTCTCAGCGATTGTGGGGCTGGGAAACAAGGCGGACATCGATGAGGATGACCTGCTGACGTTTTTCGAGCAGGACGAACACACGCAGGTGATCGCCCAGCACTTCGAGGACTTGAAGGACGGCCGGGCGTTTGCGGAGGTTGCATCCCGAGTCTCGAAGAAGAAGCCGATCATCGCTCTGAAAGCGGGGCGGACGACCGCTGGAGCAAAGGCTGCCAGTTCGCACACCGGCGCCCTGGCGGGCAACGACAAAGTCTATGACGACATCCTTGAGCAGGCGGGGGTAATCCGGGCATACACGTTGCGTGACATGTTGGAGTTTGCCCGTGGAATGCCGGAATTGCCGACGCCAAAGGGAGAAAACGTCGTGATCATTACCGGCGCAGGTGGTTCGGGCGTGCTGCTCTCAGACTCATGCGTGGACAACGGGCTGACGCTGATGGCAATGCCAGACGACCTGGACAAGGCGTTCCGAGAGTTTATTCCCCCGTTTGGGGCAGCCGGCAACCCCGTGGACATCACCGGCGGTGAGCCCCCGGCGACGTACCGGGCAACGATCAAGCTGGCGCTGGAGGATGAGCGAATCCATTCACTGATCCTCGGCTACTGGCACACGATCGTGACGCCGCCGATGGTCTTCGCCGAACTTGTCGTCGACGTGGTGCGGGAGATGAAGGCAAAGGGGATCGAGAAGCCGATCGTGGCCTCGCTTGCCGGCGACGTGGAGGTCGAGGAGGCATCCGAACACCTCTATCGCCACGGGATCCCTTCCTATGCCTATTCGACCGAGATCCCCGTGCAGGTACTCGGCGCCAAGTACCGGTGGGCGAGGAAGGCCGGCCTGCTCTAGCGCGGGCGGTTCGCGGGCGGCCCCGGCCCCCGGCGGTTGGCGACTGCGCAAACGGTGCTCTGGCCAATCGGGCCCTGCACGTCATAGACGGTGCATTCGCCAACGGCAATGCCGGATGCACTCTGGTGATTGGTGACATCGAAGCCGATCCACTCTCCGACCGGATCGCGGTGCAGGTAGAGCGATATATCGGCATTGATGAATTCGAGGCCGGCAGTGCCTGAGTTGGCGAAGGGGTGGGCGTAATCAGCAGCCGAGGCAGCGCGGAGGAAGGGCGTTAGGGGCTCGTCATCGACGAGAAGATGGAGCTCTCGCATCCACATCCGTTTCCGGACGACGGCGCCGAATCCGCCAGCGATGGGGCGGGTGTCCCACATGGGGCTCTTGCCGCCCGGCCCCAGCATGTTTTCGGGCGGAACTATGTCATCGGGAGCCGGGACATCCCAGGGCTCGGGCGTCCAAACCTCGCCGTCGGGGTTTTCGGCGCGACGGAGGAGGACACCACGACCACGGGCAACCTCCTCGCCGTATTGCGTGATGGTGGCATCGGCAACACGAATGCGATTGCCGACCCTCACTTCCTGCGAGGAGACCTCAAGCGCATCGAGTTTGGGCAGGCGAAACATGTCGACGGTGAGACGGCTGAACTGGAAGGCGGGATCACCGAAGCGCTGTTCGAGCTCACGGGCGAGCAGGGCGGCGACCACCCGGCCATGCAGGGAGTTCGGATCCCAGGGGCCGGATGAAACGGGGGATGGAATGTACCTGGCGCCCTCGCGCCGAAAGAAGGGATCGGTCAAGGTCTCTCTCCTGTTGTGGCGCTATTCGAGCACGCCGAGAGGGGAGGGTCGAGCGTGACGGGGGTGGGGCATGGTGCGGACGGGCGGGTCTGCGAAGATTGGATCGTGGCAGAACTGGCACCCGGGAGCCTGCTTGTCGCGACACCGCTGTTGCAGGATCCGAACTTCGCGCGGACGGTGGTGCTGCTCTGTTCCGTTGACCCGGCCGGTGCGATGGGCGTGGTGCTGAATCGCCCCGTCGTAGAGGCATCGGTTGCACAGCATCTGCCAGCATGGGGAGCGCAGGCCCGTGAGCCTGCAGTGATGTTCCGGGGTGGTCCGGTTGAGCCAGCGGCGGGCATCGGAGTCGGCGTGGTCGGTCCCGACGGGCCACCGCTCAACTGGACGGCATTTACGGACGCCCTGGGCCTTGTCGACCTGAGCGCGGAGCCCGACCCCGCCCGGCCGCTGCAGTCGCTACGCGTATTCATCGGCTATGCGGGGTGGACGGCCGACCAGCTGGAGGGTGAAGTAGACGAGGATGCCTGGTTTGTGGTCGATGGCCTTCCCGCGGACGTTGTAGACGGCGAACCCACGACCCTGTGGCGCAGGGTGCTGCAGCGGCAGCGAGACGAGAAGGCGATGTATGCCTTCTATCCCGAGCGGGCAATGCTGAACTAAGCCGAGCGGGGTGAACCCTGGAGTTCTTCGATGAGGGACGCTATCACGTCGGCACGGATGCGCCCGTGTGACGCGTCGTAGACAGAGGCGCCGTCGCAGAGGATGAAGAACTGGGGCGACTCGTGGCGGACGCCGGTACGCTCCGCGACGTAGCGGTTCAAGTCTGGCTGGGTTGTGACGTCGACGGTGTGAACCGTGCCCGAGAGTTGAAGCACCTCGTCCTCAGCGCGAGCACTGATGGGGCAGGTCCAGTCGTGGAGGAATAGCAGGCGTAAACCTGACGATGAGGACTCGAGCAGTGCGTCGAAACCGTCGCGGCTTTCGATGGGAACGAACGTGGGTTGGGACATCCCTATCAGCGTACGTGAATCAGCCCGGCAGAGCGCGCGGCAGTAGTTGACGCAAAATGCGCCGCGGGCCTTCAGAACGCTGAATTGTGCGGTCCCGGGGCCATTCGACGCGGGTTGGGCGCGTAGTCTCAGTGGCGTGGACGAGAAGCCGGCAAAGGGTGAGGCCGTGGGCCGCGTGATCGGGACCGAGGATTCGACGCCCCTTGAGTTCTGGGCAGCGGTGGGACCGAACCAGTTCCTCCAGCTGGATGATGTGGTGGCCCTGGAGCGAACGCTCCCTGGGGGAGACAGCGTCGAGATCTACGGAGTCGTCACCCAGGTGCGGGCCCGGCATGAAGGCGCACGGTTCGATAGCGATGTATTCCTGATCAGTGAGGGCGTACTGCCAGCCGAACGAGTCGAGGCGGCCAGGATCCTCACCACGCGCTATGAGCCGGAGGTCTTCGTTCCGCCCCTGCCGGGGAGCGAGGTGCGAAAGGCCAGGGGAGTAGAACGCGAACGGGCGCTGTTCTTCGAAGGAATGACGTCGCGAGTACCTGCCGGGCTCTCGCGCAGTGATGAACCGTTCTATATCAACCTGGAGTTCCTGGACGGGACGCGCGGTGCGCACGTGAACATCAGCGGTGTCTCAGGCGTGGCAACGAAGACCACCTACGCGATGTTCCTGGTGAATGCCGTGTTCCAGAGTGGCGTATTTGGGGTCGAGGGCCAGCACAACAAGGCACTCGTCTTCAACGTGAAGAGCGAAGACCTGATGTACCTGGACCAGCCCAACGTGAAGCTAAAGCCGGAGCAGGCGTCCCGTTACCGCTCGCTGGGCCTGGAGCCGGCGGCATTCCCAAGCGTTGAGTTCTGGGCGCCACCACGGCCCGGGGACAGGAATGCAGCGCCGTGGACGGAGCGCCGCCACCCGGGGGTGGGCTCGTTCTTCTGGACGATTCATGAGTTTTGCCGGGACGACCTGCTCCAGTTCCTCTTTGCGGATGTTTCCGATGAGCGCCAGCAGTATCCGATGGTTGTGCATGCAGTAATGGCTCAGCTCCGGAAGGCACGGAAGCTGGACGACGGTG
Source organism: Dehalococcoidia bacterium (assembly GCA_020432105.1). Classification (GTDB taxonomy): domain Bacteria; phylum Chloroflexota; class Dehalococcoidia; order Tepidiformales; family Tepidiformaceae; genus JAGQGZ01. The sequence continues at coordinate 8,497 of JAGQGZ010000008.1, forward strand.
CAGTGGTCATCGAGGGAAAGACCATCCACGTTTTCGACGAACTCGTTCGCTTTATTGCGGACAGGTTGGAGGACGAAGAGACGAAGGACTTCTGGGGCGGACGGGCGATCGGCCAGGGAACGCTCAACGCCTTCATCCGGCGGCTGTACGGGGCAGTACCGCATCTGAAGAACCTGATCCGGTCAGACGTGCCCAACCCGGCGGCGCATGCCATAGCCCGCCAGAAGCAGGTCACGGTGGTCGACATTCACAACCTGAACCAGCGGGCGCAGCGGTTCGTAGTTGGGGTGGTGCTCTACCGGATGTTCCAGACGAAGGAGGAGGCAGGTACGCGGTTGCCGCTGGAGTTCATCGTGCTGGATGAGATGAACAAGTACGCGCCACGGGAGGGGAGCAGTCCGATCAAGGAGATCCTTCTCGATGTGGCTGAACGCGGGCGCTCGCTGGGGATGATCTTGCTGGGGGCGGAACAGACGGCCAGCGAAGTGGAGCGCCGGATTGTGGCGAATGCGGCAATCCGGGTGGTTGGCCGACTCGACAGTGCCGAGGCCGGGCGCGACGAGTACGGCTTCCTCCCTGTTGTGCAGCGACAGCGGGCGACGATCATGAAGCCGGGAACCATGATCGTGTCCCAGCCGGAACTTCCGGTGCCGATGGTCGTCGAGTTCCCGTTCCCGTCATGGGCGACGCGGGCCGATGAGGCACCCCCGCCCACCGTGCGAGGCGGCACCGATTCAGACCCGTTTGAAGGAATGGCCCCGGAGGACTGAATATTCGATGAAGATCCTGCATACGTCGGACTGGCACGTGGGCCGCACGATCCGGGGCCGGAGCCGGGCCGACGAACACCGCGAGGTCCTTGCAGAGATCGTGGCAATCGCCGGGGGCCGAGAAGTTGACCTCGTGATTGTCGCAGGAGACCTCTTCGACACTGCCGCGCCCTCGCCGGAGAGCGAGCAGATTGTTTATGAAGCGCTGCTGGCGCTGACGCGGGTTGCGGCGAAGGTCGTGATCATCGCGGGCAACCATGACAACCCGGCCCGGCTGAGGGCGGTGAAGCCCCTGCTTTTGCCGGCGAACGTCATCTGCGGGGACTATCCCCGGGGTGCTGCAAAGGGCGGCCTGGTGGAGCTGAGCCTGGGCGGAACGGAAGTGCGTATCGCGTTGATGCCGTTCGTTTCGCAACGACAGATTGTGCGAGCTACGCAGTTGATGGAACTGGAGGGGCTGGAGAACACCCGCGAATACCAGGTTCACGTTGAAGCGATGCTTGAGCAGCTGGCGGAGGGATTCCGGACCGATGCCGTGAACCTGGTGGTCTCGCATAGTGCGGTTGTGGGCGGTGGTCCCAGCGGCAGCGAACGCGAGGCGCACATATTCGACTACTACGTCCCGGCGAGCGTCTTCCCGGTTGCCGCGAACTACGTGGCGCTAGGCCACTTCCATGGCTGTCAGAGGGTCCCGGGGCCGGGCCTGCTGTGGTACAGCGGCTCACCACTGCAACTCGATTTCGGCGAGGCCGGGCAGGAGAAGCAGGTGCTGCTGGTGGATGCACATCCGGGATTACCGGCAACCGTTGAGCCCGTACCACTGGCGGCGGGACGGCGACTCCGGACGATCGAGGGAGCGGAGGATGAGGTGCTTGCCCAGGGCCTCGCGGCAGGCGACGACTACCTGCGAGCAACAATTGCCGGGCCGCGCCGGGCAGGGATGGCCGATGAGCTACGGGGGCAGCTGCCGAACCTGGTGGAGATCAGGCTGGCGGGGACCGATCCGGGCCTGAAGCATGCGACGGAGGCGCGGGCTGACCGACCATATACCGAGCTGTTCGGGGAGTACCTCGAAGAGCGCAACGCTAGCGACAAGCGGGTGGAGGCACTGTTCGGGGAGCTGCTGGAGGAACTGGATGCGCCCGAAACGGCTTGAATTACAGGGCTTTGGCTCGTTCCGCGACCGGACCGTTGTGGACTTCGAGGGAAGCGACCTGTTTGTGCTGACGGGACCGACGGGTTCAGGGAAGTCGACGATCATCGACGGGATCACGTTCGCGCTCTATGGGGCCATCCCACGGTATGAGAAGGACAACCTGTTTGCGCCGGTCATCAGCAACGGCAAGGAAGAAGCGAGAGTGCGGCTCGACTTCTCGCTTGGCGACCGTGAGCTGACCGCCGTCCGGGTGATCCGACGTACGGCGACCGGGGCTACTACGAGGGAGGCACGACTCGAGGAAGGCTCACAGGTCCTGGCCGGGACAGCACGGGAAATGCAGGAAGCAGTACCGGCGCTGCTGGGACTCAGCTTTGGGCACTTCCAGAAGTGCGTGGTACTGCCGCAGGGGGCGTTCGCGCAGCTGTTACACGACGACCATAGCAGCAGGCTCGAGTTGCTCCGAAGCCTGCTGGAGATGCGGGTCTTCGTGCGTATGCGGGAGCGCGCGAACGCCCGGGCACAGGAGGCCAATGCGCTGGCGACAGCGAACGAGGGACGGCTGGCAAACGAGCTCGCGGACGCAACGGAGGAAGCGCTGGCAGAGGCAAGAGCGTATGCGAAACGGCTGCACCTCCTTGCAAGCGAGCTTGAGGGCGAGGCCAGCCTGCTTGCTGCAGAGCGCGACCTGGCGGCAAGGCTCGGTCGGGAAGTGGAGGAACTGGAAGCGGTGGTTGGCCGGCTCCGCGCGGTTGCTGCACCTGCGGGAATCGGCGAACTGGCAACGAAAGCGGTCGAGGCGGGGGATCTGCTAGCAGGTGCGGAGAAGGGGCTGGATGAGGCCAACCAGGCGGTGGAGTCAGCCGGTGCAGCCGTTGCAGAGCTACCGGGCCGGGGGGAGATGGAGGCGTTGCAGGTCGCGCACGAACAGATCGCCGGCACCCGAGCGCGACTTGAGAAGGCGCAAGAGGAGATCGATCGTGCGGTCGGGGGTCGTGATGAGGCGAAGAAGGAGCTCGCCGAGGCAGTTTCGCGTCTCGACGAAGCGGAGCGCCACCGGGAGGAAGTGCTGAAGGAGAACTACGCATTCAGGGCAGCAGAGGGATTGCAGGCAGGCGATCGCTGCCCGGTCTGTGGTGAGGTTCTGAGGTCGGCGCCGGAGCTCGCGGAACCCCCGGGGCATGCTGCCGCCCAGACGATGCTCGCCGAGGCGAAGGCAAACCACGAGAAGGCCGCCCGGAGTGAGCGGGAGGCAGAAGCAAGAGTGACAAGTCTTGGGGTTGAGTTGCGGCGACTGGAAGAAGAACTGGCCACGCTCGCGAGCCGGGTGGATGGCAAACCGGAACACTCGCAGGTGCTGGCAAACCTGGCGGCGATTCGTACCGCAGAAGAGCGGCTGGGGGTGGCACAGGGTGCACTTCGAGCAGCGCAGGTCCAGGCGAGGGAATCGCGGGCCGGGGTAGCAGCGGCACAGGAAGCCATTGCCGAGGCCTGGGAGCAGTACGACAGGGCTCGAGACAGCGTTGCGGCGCAGGACCCGCCTGTGGCGAACCGCCGTGACCTGCTTGCATCCTGGGAAGAACTCGCTGAGTGGGCGAGAGCGAGTGCGCAATCGCGGGAGCTACGGACAGCTGAACTCCGCAAGGAGGCGGAAGAGGCGGAGGCGCGGCGGCGCAACCTGCTGACCTCTCAACGCGAGCGATGTGAGGGGGCATCAGTGCCCGCACGAAGTGAGAGCCCGGCGTCGGACTGCTCGGCAGCCCTGGCACTGGCCGAGGACCGTGTGCGGACGGGCGAGGAGCGAATTGCGACTGCCACGCGATTACGGGAGGAACAGAAAGCCCTGACTGAACGCGAGCAAGTTGCGAGGGAACTGGTGCGGCACCTGAGGGGCGACAAGTCCGGGTTTGAAAGCTGGTACGTACGGCGGGTCCTTGAAGGGCTTACCGACGATGCGAGCAAGACGTTGCGGACCCTATCGAGGGAGCAATTCTCGCTGGCGCTGAACGACAACCAGGATTTCGAGGTCATCGACCATGCGAACGCTGATGACCGGCGCCTGGTGCGCACACTTTCCGGTGGTGAGACCTTCCTGGCTTCGCTTTCGCTGGCGCTGGCGTTGGCCGATAGCTTTGCCCTGGAGGCTGCAGGCCGGGCGCCCCGCCTCGATGCGATATTCCTTGATGAGGGCTTCGGGACCCTGGACCCGGAGACGCTCGATGTGGTGGCGGCGGCAATCGAGGAGCTCTCGGCAGCGGGGCGGATGGTGGGCCTGGTAACGCACGTCGGCGAACTCGCCGCGCGGATGCCGGTGCGGTTCGAGGTGCGTCGCGGTCCCGGTGGTTCAACCATCGAACGGGTGGAAGCCTGATGGCGCGGTTTGCGGTGGAAAGCTGGTCGCCGGAGTATGGCTCGCCGGTGGGGGAGGAGGGTCAACCGGACCTGGTTCCGGCGGCCGCGGTAGACCCGTCAATAGAGCTGCCAGCAGCTGAATGGCAACCGATCGATTGCGCTTCGGCAGACATCGCGACCGATGTGTTATTCGTCGACGGGGTGCGACGGATCGACGCCAGGCTCTGGTTCGACATTGATGGACGTTCACGCGGAGGGATTGCCGCTTCCTACGCGGCGGGAGTGATCCGTTGCCGTGACGAGGCGACGATCGAGCAGGAGGCGGTGGGCCGTGGGATCTTCGCGATGACCGGTGCGGCAACTATCGATTGCGGCAAGGTCAGGTACGAGCACCATCCCACCGCCACGGAAGACATGGAGCAGCTTCAGCGGGGGATCCAGTCTGAAATGGGACGAATGGAGAAGGATCTGGCGGCGAAGGCGGGTCCGGCGGAACTGCTGTTCCTCGATGGGCCCCTGCGGGGAGGAGAGAGCATCCCGGGGGCTGTTGGCTATATCAAGAGCCACCAGGCTGGATACCTGCCAGACGAGGCAGCAGGAGTTGTCGGTCAGTTGCGCCCCGGCCAACGAACGCCTCTCTTCCTTATCCAACAAAGCTGGAGCCGGTATTCGTGGTACGTGCGACTCCCGATCGACCTGCCGGGGCACCCGTGGGCGGGTATCGCCAGGTGTGAGGTTGCGGCGCGCGGTACGGCGCGGGAAGCGGCAGCGGTGGCTAATCGGGCGAGCGTTACTCTCCAGCGCTTTGCCTCCACACCTCACAAAGACACGCGAGCGCCCCAGAACCTGTTTCCGATTGCCGGACTTGAGAACCACCTGCGGCACCGCCTGGGTGACCGCGAGTTTCTCTACCGGCAGTTGCGAATGGCGGCTTTAGCCGGCGAGGGGTAGGGCAGCGAGGAAGGCCCGGCGGTAGTGCTGATGCAGTTCATCGAGGAACTGGCGTTGGACGGCGTTGAGATCTTCGAAAACCAGGCTGAGGACACAATTGCTCTCGACAGTGCGCGAAGAAACGACACGGCAGGAGAGGGTGGCATGCCGGCTGTTATGGCTGAGTGCCATCCGTATCGACGTGGTCCGGGGGCAGCCTTCGAGGCTAACGCCTGCCCCGAGGACGGAGATATCGTTGATGGTGGCAGGCCAGGGAGTATCAAGGCCGTCGAGCATAAGGTGGGCGGGATGGGCGCAGGGGAACCGGAGGTTGGTACGGGCGTCTACAGGTCGCCACTTTCCGCTGAGATGGAGGGTTACCACACCAGTGCCATCGCCCGAAATGAAGCGAGCAGCACCCGCGAATCGTATGCCCGCCGAGTGGATGACGAGGAGGATTTCCTCTCCGGCGTCGAAGTCTTCGCCGAGGGGAAGGGCGAGTGCCAACACTGACGAGTCGCAGCGAACGACCGATCCCGATTGCAGGCCCGGCGGCCGGTTGGAGGGGCGAACGACGAGGACCGAAGAGCCGGGCTCCAGTTCGCGCGAGGGGTCATGCGTCCAATCGGTCCCCATAGTCGTACTTTCGGCATAGGCAGCCGAATTCGGTAGCGTCACGGCTGCCAGATATTCATGAGGGGTTGGCTAAGCGCGCGATTCATTCGTAAATCCGAATTGACGCTACCCGAAACTGAGCGACACTTACCGATCGGTAATCAGGAGGTACAGGAGCACATGCGAAAAACCAAGTGGTGGATGCTTTTCAGCATTCTCACCGTCTTTGCACTCACCTTTGCGGTGGCGTGTGGAGACGACGATGACGATGACGACACCGACGGTGGGAATCCCACCGCCACCAGCGACGACGGCGACAACGGTGACAACGGCGACACCCAGGCGGGTGGCGAAATCACTGTCCAGATCACTGAGCCGGAAGGCCTTGACCCGCACTTCTCGGACTTCAGTGTCGATATCACCGTTATCCAGATGACCAACCGTGGTCTTTATGACCTGCTTCCCGGCGGCGAACTGCGGCCGGCGATGGCGGACGGTATGCCAGAGGTCTCGGACGATGGCCTGACGTACACCGTCAAGATCAAGGAAGGCCTCCAGTGGTCCGACGGTGAAACACTGGACGCCAACGACTTCGTATTTGGTATTCAGAGGACCTGTGATCCGACGATTGCGGGCCACTACCAGTACATCCTCACGAACATCGCTGGTTGCGATGACTACTACGGTGGCGAGGGCTCGGTCGACGATGTCGGCGTTGCCGCGACCGATAACAACACGTTCGTGATTACGCTCCACACCGCTCAGGCGACGTTCCCGTCGCTGCTGGCCCTGTGGCCGACGTATCCGGCACCCGATGAGGGCCTTGCGAGCGTCGATGCAGACTGGCCGGCACCGCCGGATTCGCCCTGCAGCGGTCCGTTCTGCCCGACGGAATGGGTCGCCGGCGACCACATCACGCTGGTGAAGAACGAGAACTACAGCCTCGGCGAGGCCAAGCTCGATAAGATCACGCTTCGCATCATCGATGACCTTTCGGTGGCGCTGAATGCCTACGATGCTGGCGAGCTGGACATGATCCGGGTGAGCACGACAGACCTTCCCCAGGTCCGTGATCGCGACGATTACCAGAACATCGCACTTCCCATCACCATCGGCCTCGAGCCGCTGATGACCGACCCCCTGTTGAAGGATCTCAATGTTCGCCTTGCGCTTTCGCGCGCGACCGACCGCGAGCTCCTGAACGAGGTCGTTGGTGAAGGCGCCAACATTCCGACGACGAACTGGGTGCCCGCTGAAGAGCCTGGTGCAAACGAAGCGGGTGCATTTGACGATGTCGTTGGCTTCGACGCAGAAGCCGCCAAGAAGCTACTCGCGGATGCTGGGTATCCGAATGGCGAAGGCTTCCCCGGCCTGACGATGTTGCTGACCGACAGCGAAGGCAACCGCGTCCTTGGTGAATTCCTGCAGGAGCAGTGGAAGCAGATCCTCGGCATCGAGCTGAGCATCGACTTCGTCGACGGCCAGACTCGCCAGGCACGCTTCAACAGCAGCGACTTCCAGCTGACGACCGGCGGATGGGGCCATGACTACCCCGATGCCGAGAACTGGCTGGTTGGCCTCTACGAGACAGGCGCTTCGATCAACAAGCAGAAGTGCAGCGACCCGGAGATCGACGCAGCCCTCGCCAAGGCGAAGGTTGAGACGGACAACGAGGCTCGCTGGGAAGAGCTGCGCAAAGCGGAGCGACGTATCGTCGAGACCGCCTGCGGCATGATGCCCCTGTACCACCGGGGCAACCACTACCTCATCAACGAGAAGCTGGTGGGGGTCACGCCCACGCTGGAGGACCATTACCTCCCGCAGTTCCCTGAGGACTGGGCGCTGGCAGCCGAGTAACACTTTCGGCAACGTTGGGGGCAGGGCACTCAGTCCTGCCCCCTTCTTTTTCCCGGTGGAGACCAGTGAATGACCGGCTACATCGTACGGCGCACCCTGTGGATCATCCCGGTCCTGTGGGCAATCGCCACGCTGACTTTCTTCCTTATGCACGCCGTCGAAGGTGGGCCTTTTGCTTCGGAGAAGCCGGTTCCGCCCCGCATTGAGGAAGCCCTCAACGCCAAGTACAACCTGGACAAGTCCCTGGGAGAGCAGTACGTGCTCTACTTCTGGGATCTCCTCCACCTTGATCTCGGGACATCGTTCAACGCGAACCAGATAACGGTGCGTGAACTGCTGGCCCAGGGACTTCCGATCTCGATCCAACTTGGGGTGGTTGCGTTCATTTACGCGGTGGTTGTGGGTGGCGCCCTCGGGGTTATCGCCGCGCTCAATCAGAACCGGGCAGGCGACTACCTTGGCGTGTTCTTCGCTACGATCGGCACAGCTATGCCGAACTTCATCATGGCCAGCTTTCTTGTGATCATATTCTCGGTGAAGCTGGGGTGGTTCGCGGTACTCGGCTGGGGTGGGCCTGAGTGGGCACTGGATGACCCGACAACCTGGGCGCGCAATTTCAATCCCTTTGCGTGGGATTACACGCGAGTCGTGCTCCCGGTGGTAGCCCTGGGAACACTTGCGGCTTCATATATCGCGCGGATCACGCGTGCGAGCATGCTCGAGGTGCTGCAGCAAGACTATGTGCGGACGGCGCGGGCCAAGGGTTTGCAGGAGCGGCACGTGATTGCCCGCCACACGCTCAAGAACGCGATGGTGCCGATTCTCACGGTGTTGGGCCCGATCTTTGTCGCGCTCGTCACGGGTTCGTTTATCGTGGAGCGCATCTTTGCCATACCGGGGATTGGCCGTCACTTCGTCACGGCGATCTTCACCCGCGACTACGGCGTAATCATGGGAGTAACGCTTTTCTACGCTTTGCTGGTGGCGGTGGCCAACCTGCTGATAGACATTTCTTACGCGGTGGTGGATCCGAGGATCAGGTACCACTAGATGGCTGAAGCAATTGCGGCGAACGAACGAGTGACCATCGCAGACATGAGTCCGCGACGGCACCGGGGGCTCTGGTCAAATGCGTTCCGGCGCCTGGCACGGAACCGACTGGCCCTCATTTCGATGGGCATCCTGCTTGCGATGATCGTCCTCGCGATACTCGGGAACTATGTGGACTGGGTACAGCGGTACGAGCCGAGTGCCCAGGACTACTCGGTTCGCAGGGCAGGCCCCAGCGCGGAACATTGGTTCGGTACCGACAGCCTGGGGAGGGACAACTGGTCGAGGGTGCTGCAGGGGACATGGATTTCCCTGCGAGTTGGCCTGGGCGTGCAGGCTGTAGTGGTGGTCATCGGCGTGCTCATCGGCGGGACCGCCGCGCTTGGTGGCCGCTGGCTGGACAACCTGATGATGCGCCTCACCGACCTTGCCTATGCCTTCCCCGACCTGCTCTTCATCATCCTGCTGAGTGCCACGTTCCAGGGCAGGCAGGGAATGCCGATCATCGGTGATCCGCTGTTCCAAATGATCCTCGCCATCTCATTTGTCGCCTGGGTAACGATTGCGCGGCTGGTGCGGGGGCAGATGCTTGCGTTGTCGGAGCAGGACTTTGTCACCGCGGCGCGGGCAACCGGTCTCCCGGAATGGAGGATCGTATTCCAGCACATGCTGCCGAACGCTCTTGGCCCCTTGATTGTTGCAATCGTGTTCGGCATCCCGCTGGCGATCTTCGCGGAGGCAGTGCTGGGCTTTATCGGTATCGGTATGCCGCCACCAACGGCGAGCCTCGGCGTGCTCGTCTCCAACGGCTACGACGAGATCCGGACGAATATCTGGTTGATCGTGTTCCCGGCGGGAACGATTGCGATCATGATGCTTTGCTTCACGTTCCTCGGTGATGGTCTCCGAGACGCACTGGACCCGCGGGCCCGAGAGTAGTCAACGATCGTTTCGGACAGACCTGGCGGTGGAAGCTCCCCGACAGGTCGATTGGTCAGGCCTTCGGGAGCGGAAGATAGATGGTGAACTGCGAGCCCTCTCCCCGGGCTGAGCCGGCTGTGACGAGGCCATTGTGGGCCGCGACGGCGGCGAACACGGCAGAGAGTCCCAGCCCGGTCCCATCCGCGCGCGTGGTAAAGAACGGCTCGAAGGCACGGGTGAGAACGTCGGGAGTCATCCCCTCTCCCGTGTCTGCGATCTCGATGGCAGCATAGCTCGTCCCCTCGACCGGCATCCCCCTGGACATCAATGAGGTCGATTGAATCAGCGAACCGGGAACCACGGACGTCGTGATGGAGATGGCGCCGGGCGTGCCGCGCAGGGCCCAATTGGCGTTGAGGAGGAGGTTGAGGATGGCCTGCCGAAGCTGCACAGCGTTGCCTTCGACAGGGGGGACGTAGTCTGCGGCTTTGAACGCAGTCGTCACGCCACGGTTCACCACCGTGGAAAACAGCAGAAGTGTTTCATCAACCAGGGCGGCTAGATCCAATGGCCGGCGGTCGGCAGCGGAGGTTGCGGTGCCGAGGAGTTGCCGGGTTAGAGCGCGAGCGTCGCGCCCGGCGATGGCGATGGCGTCGAGGCGCTCCCGGATTGGATCGCCGGGGCTGAGTTCTTCGACGAGGAGGTCAGCATCGGTGAGGATGCTGACGAGTACATTGTTCAAGTCGTGAGCGACGTGCCCGGCAAGCATCCCGAGCGTTTCAAGCCGTTGGGAGTGAAGAAAGGTATCAGGAGGCTGGCCGGGAATCCCCACCGGCGTGAGGGTGACCAGCTGGAGGTGGTCGTCCCAGGGGAGGGTGGATACGCGGCGCGCCACCGGGAAGGAATCACCGCGGGAGTTACGGTGCCAGACAATCGTGCCGGGCACGGCTCCCTGGAGCGCAGAAGCATCGCCGGTTAGCCCAAGAAGCAAGCGATAGGGCTGCCCTTCGAGATCGGCGAGGGCAATACCATGCAGTTCCAGGGCGGCACTATTCGCAGCGCGGATGGTCGCGGCAGCCAGCGTTGTTTCGGTTTCGACGATCAGGAGCGATTCGGAGCTCTGGTCAAAAAGCCAGTCAAAGGCTTGTTCTGATGATGACCTCTGGCGGGTGGTCATGCTGCGGCCGTCGCAGCCCGGCGTCTCCAGGCCCGGGCAGGCAGACGGCCGCTGGCCACGAAGGCGGCGAGTTCCACTACGGCGACACCAATCCCGGCGAAGATGAGGAAATCGCCGAGGCTATAGATATTCGGACGATACACCGGTGGGTCGATGAAGTAGCGGTCGGAGAGCGGTTCGAAACGGATGTCTTCGCGCAGGAGGAGGACATCTTTGCTGCCGGGGATCTGGTCGCCAAGCATGTCCTGGGAGATGTTTGAGAACGATCCCGAGTCGCGGACTGTCTCCCAGGCGACGGGCATGGTGCCACCGTGGGCCAGAATGGGAACACAATTCAAGAGGATTCCGGCAGCAACAAGCCAGGCACCTATGAGGGCGCGGAGAGAAATAGCGACGAGCACCACGGTGCCCGTAGTGACGATGAATATCCCCTCTCGAACAAGCTCCCAATCGCCGGAGACGGGAATCTGCCGAACAGCGATTTGCTGAACGGCGAGGGCGACGATTGCGATCGCGAAGAGGGTCTTGCCGTCCGTACCCAGGGGGTGGATACGGACGGCGTCGATGGCTCTCATGTGCGAGTGAGAGCTAAATCGGCTGAAGGGCCCCGTTTACCAGGGGGCGATGGGAGCGGCGCCGGCGAGAGCGACGGTAGCAAGTGCCATGAGGGCGACGAGTGCGGTGGCGAAACGAGTCTTCATCTGTGTATCGATCCTCCAAGATCTGGCGGGGGCGTCGGGCGCCCGTCACGCAGGAGGAAACGTACCGGTGGGGTTCTCGCAAATCTCTCGCAAAACTGTGCGAGAGGCCTTAGATCGCAACTCCAGCGGCGATCGAGGCACGCAGTTGCTGGAGACGCAGCGGGAGGCGTTGTCCCAACTCGCTGTCGACCCGGCGACCGTAGTCGTCGAGCGTGCCGATCGCTGCTATGGGGTTTCCGGCCTTTGCCCGGCTGAGCGCGAGCATGTGGACGGCTTCTTCGTTGAAGGGATTCGCGGTGAGGACCAGCTCAAGTTGTTCGGCGGCTCGCTCGTGGTCGCCCCGGGCGGCGTAGAAGCCGGCCAACGATGACAGGGTCTGGAGATTCTGGCGCTCGATACGATCGCGGATTGCATCGGCCCATTCGCCAAAGAACTCCGGGGCGAATGGACCGCGGTAAAGGCTCACTGCCCGTTCGTAGGCGGCGGCACGTTCGGGAGTACCACTGGCGTGACGCTGAGCGTTTTCGAGAGCCTGGGCGAACTGCTCGACATCCCACTCAATGGCGGCGGCCGGATTCAGGCGGTAGATATTGTCCTCACGGACGATGACGTCGTAGAAGAGCGCTTTGCGCAGGCGATGGAGGTTGGAGTGAAACGTGCTGTTGCTCTTGGCCGGTGAGAGGTCGGGGGAGAGCGCGACCACGGCTTCTTCTTTGCGGATGCCCTGGGGATTGGCGAGGAAGAGGAAGAAGAGTTCTTTTGCCCTGGCCGTGGCCCAATTGGAGTCAGTGACCGGTTCGCCATTGAGTTCGACCACCAGTTGGCCGAGACTGCGAACGGCAATGCGCGGTAACGCGGAGGCGTCCTCGCCGGGTTCCGCAGAGGCTACCTGGTTAACTTCTGTACCGATTCCCTCGGCGAGTATGGGGCTAACGCCCTGCCGGGATGCAGCCCACTGGGCGAACATCGGGTTCTGGTGAATTGCGGGAGCAAGTGCTGCGAGCATCCATGCTTCAGTAACCGTTTCAGAGAGGCGTTGGAGGCAATCCTCGGCGCCCGCCCGGTCGCCGGCCGCGAACTTCACGAGCGCGAGACGGTAGAGAGCGATGCGGGCCGATATGGCCGAGTCTAGTTCTTCGAAGGTGGCAAGGGCCTCTGTTGCGAAACGCTCGGCATTGAGGTGATCGCCGGAAGCTGAGTGAGTCGCTGCGAGCTGGAGCTGGCAGCTGGCGAGGTTGGGCCTGTTTGCCATGGCCTGGCCGAGCTCCAGGGCACGATTGGCGAGGAAGTCAGCGTGACGAATCTCACCAGTACCGAGAGCACAGGCGGACAACCCGATCAACGAGAAGAGCGTAAGGGTAGGGTCGAGGACAACCGCAGTCTGTTGAAGGGCCTCTTCGTAGAGCGCGCGTGCAGCGGCAGGATCGCCCTGTGCAAGCCGACAGTCCCCCATGGTGGCGACTGCGTAGGCCGCCATCCGGGTGTCCTCGATGGCGATGGCCTCCTGGCGGGATTCATCAAGAACGGCAATCGCACTGACGAAGTCTCCGACGGTGATGTGGGCCAGGCCCAGGTTGTTGAGCGTCCAGGCGAGATTTCCGCGAGCTCCGGCCCGGCGCCAGCCACTGGCAGCACGGATGAGTTCATCAAGGGCAGCCGGGGCGTTGCCAAGGAGCAGAAGGAGATCACCCCGGGTGGAGCGAGCGAGGGTTGCGAGTTGTACGGCGCCGCACTCATCGGCTATTTCGTAGCAGGATTTGAGCAGCGCGTCGGCACGGGCGTAGTCAGCAGTCCTGTGCACTGCATGCTGTGCCTGCTGAAAGTAGTAGTCGGCGACGAGGACTGGATCGGCGCCGATGACGGACTCCCTGGTCTCATCGAACAGCCGGGTGAGTTCAACGTCGCGGCCCAACGCCTTGAGGGCACGGATCTGGGCGAGGAGAGCGTGGAAGCGGGTCTCGGCAGGGACCGACTTCTTGCGAAGCAGGGCAGCTGCCTGCTCGAGTGCTGCTTCAGGGAACCCCGTATGCACCAGCACTCGCAAGCGCACGCCGTTCAGCGGAGACATCTGATCGATGTTCACCGCACCGAGCGAATCGAAACTCAGCCGGAGAAGGGCGAAGGCCCCCTGGAGGAGGAGCACATTGGCATGCTCTTCGAGGACATGAACGAGAAGGTCCAGATCGTCCATGTCGATAGCGACAAGGATTGCGTCGGCGATGGCTCCCGATTCCATGAGGCGAGTGATGACGGCACGAGTCGCCTCCTCCGCGAGCCGGGGGTGGTCGGTGAGCAGTCGAGCCCGGAGGAAATGACGGAACGATTCGTTGAGGCGAACCGTGGACTCAGTGTTGTGATCGGAAAGGAAGCCGCGGGGGGCGAGCCACTGGCGGAGGCTCTGCCAGGCAGCGCGTCCGACGAGTGCGGTTGCCAGGCGGGTGTCTATGCTCGTGAGCACACTGAGGCGGAGCAACGGCTCTCGCAAGGGCTCGGGGACGTCGGCCCAGACCTCACGAGCGACAAAGCGTTCCCAGGCGCCCGGGGCGGTGAGGCTCGAAGCGTCGCCAAGGGGAACCGTACCGGAGACGACCCCAGCCACGGCTATCGGCCAACCGCCGGTGGCCAGGTGTGCCGCCTCCACGTCGAAATCCCACCCTCGGGCAGTGGCGAGTTCTCGCGTTTCGGCCAGTGTGAAGGCAAGGTCTTCCGGCCCGATGAAGAGACATTCCCCACCGGTAACGCGGCGGTCGATCTCGGTGAGCGGAAGTCCTTCGCGGCCAATGAGGACGACTTCACTTTCGGGGGGAAGGGATTCGAACAGCCAGCCGAGAAGTTCGCTCGATTCCACCGCCCGGGAAAGAGCCTGGGTGTTGTCGACGACGAGGAGGAGGGGGCGCGGATCACGTTCGCTGCATTCGTCGATGGCAACGGAAAGGTAGGCGCGAAGCTGCTGGCCCGTATCAGCCTGGGGCTGGACACCGGCCGAGGGTCCCGCAAGTGCCCGGGCGAGTGCTACTGCCAGCACTTCTGGAACGGTTGATGAAGCGTCGAGGGAAACCCATGCGACCTTGAAATCGACTTCGCCGGCAAACGACTCGACGAGGGTGGACTTGCCGAAGCCGGCGGGCGCCTGAATCACGGTGAGGCCGCCGCCGACAGCGGCATGAAGCCTATCGAGCAGGCGAGGCCGACGGAGTATGGCCGGAGCGGTTTGGAGAGCACTCATGGTTGGGCCGTAGATTCGTTCCAGTCATCAATACTACTGACCTTCGCAAGGGGCGAAAAGGGGTTGCTGGCCAGACAAGCGCGGCTCGCGTAGAAGAATCAACAATCCAGTGAGGGGTGGGTCATGAAAGCAGCAGCACGGGAAGCGATGGAGGCTACACGAAGGAGCCTCGAGGAAGCGATGGGGCTCATCGACAGGGGTGACCTTGTGGCCCTGACGATCCTGGCCCCCGGTGCGCTCTCGACAGCTTTGCAGAAGCGGGCGGAAGAGCTAGGGGAACTCAACATCCGGTTCCTGGCGCCGCGTGAACTTAACCTCCTTTCCGGTGGGTCATGGGAAGGCGAACGCGAGATCGAGATCTTCATCGGTGACACTGCGCGGCCCTCTCACGATGCGCACGATTCCACCTACCTGCCCAACACGTTCATGCTCGGAATGAAGGCTTTCGACGCGGGCCGGCCGGAGGCCCGCATGCCCGACGTGTTGCTCACCCCGTGCAGTGCGCCGAACGACGCCGGTTACGTGCACTTCGGCCCGCATATGTGGACGCGGAAGTCATACGCGAAGCGGGTGAAGAAGCCGATCGCAGTCGTCGACCCGAACATCACCGATGTCCACGGCGACGTCTGGATGCACGTGAGTGAGTTCGCGGCAATCGTCGAGGGCGCCATTGCCCCGGTGGACCACGCCGGGATGCGGGAGCGGATTCTCCAGTTTTCGCCGGAGGAGGAGCGAGAGGAGCGGCTTGGCATCGTCGAGACGACGTCGGCTGAAACACTCGCGCTGGTCGAGCCGCTGATTCACGCAATCCCACTGGACCTGGTGCGGCGGACGCTAGGCCAGTCGCCAGTGGATCCTGAGGCACTGGCGATTGCCGGCCACCTCCAGGAGATCATCCGCGATGGCGACACGCTCCAGGTTGGAGTCGGCGAGCCCAGTGCCCTGATGTTCAAGGCCGGCGCCTTCGACCGGGCCCACGATCTCGGGCTTCATACGGAGCTTGGTTCGCCGGGGCTGGCGAAGCTCTGGGCACGGGGGATCCTGACGAACAGCAAGAAGCAGGTGCACCGTGGCCGAAGTGTGGCGGTTGCGTGGTCGGGCTGCGATCAGGAGGACCTGGAGATCATCCGCGACAATCCCGTCTTCGAACTCTACGATCCGGACTACCTGCTGCACCCGGGCCTCATGTGTCAGAACGAGACCATGACCTCAATCAACAGTGCGATCGCCGTGGACCTGCTGGGGCAGATAGCCAGCGAAGACCGCTTCGGCGGCCACATGGTGAACGGCACCGGTGGGCAGCCGGACACGCACATCAGCGCGGCCCTTTCGAAGCGAGGCCGTGCGATAACGGTGATGCGCTCAACTGCCGTGGGCGGCTCACTCTCGAAGGTAGTGGCGCAGCATGAGGCCGGCACGATGATCACCGTGCCCCGCTACCTTGCCGACACGATCGTGACCGAACACGGGGTGGCTCGCCTGCTGGATAAGAACCATCGGCAGCGAGCTGACGAACTCATCGCGATCGCACACCCTGACTTCCGGGCGGAACTGCGCGCGCAGTCGCGATCACTCTGGTTCAAGGAATGAGGGGGGCGGCGGCGTAGACTGTACACATGACCGACCGCGTCCTTCTCCTGATCCCGAATCGGAGTTACCGCACCCATGACTTCATGGAGGCGGCAACACAACTCGGAATCGAGGTGGTGGTGGGCACGGACCGTAGCAGTCCCCTTGGCGGAGGTCCTTCCGGTCGCCAGGTTTCGTTCGACTTTCATGACCTGGATCGGGGAGTCGAACAGGTGGAGAGCTACGCCTCGAAGTACCCGGTAGGCACAATCGTGGCCGTGGACGATGCGGGAACCCGGTTGGCGGCCCATGCATCGCGACGGTTGGAGCTCCCACACAATCCCGTGGGGGCAGTGGAGGCGACACGAGACAAGTCGCTGCTGCGACAACGACTTGCGGCTGCGGGCGTTCCGTCGCCACGTTTTGCGATCGTGGGGCGGAACGATGACCTCATGAAAGTCGCCAGGGGTATCCCCTACCCGGCGGTGCTGAAGCCGCTTTCGATGTCGGCCAGCCGGGGAGTGATCCGCGTAAACAACGCTGAGGAATTCATCGCCGCGTTTCGGCGAATCGAAGAGATTCTCGATGACCCGGAATACAGCCTGGAGTGCCCGGGCTTCACCGACCGGGTGCTGGTGGAAGAGTATCTGCCGGGCTACGAGGTTTCGGTGGAAGGCGTGCTCGCCGATCACCGGCTTGAGGTGCTGGCTATCTTCGACAAGCCGGACCCTCTGGAAGGCCCGTTCTTCGAAGAGACGATTTATGTCACTCCGTCGCGGCATTCTGAAGCAGACATCGAGCAGGTAGTGGCGACTTCGGAAGCGGCGGTTAGGGCGCTCGGCCTGGAGGCGGGTCCGGTGCACATCGAACTGCGAGTGAGTGATGCGGGCGTTTACCCGATCGATGTGGCGGCCCGCTCAATCGGTGGCCTGTGTTCGCGGACCCTATCGTTTGGAACCGGGATGTCGTTGGAAGAGTTGCTGCTCCGCTGTGCGACGGGCAAGGAAGTGCCGAGCTATCACCGTGAAATGCGGGCAGCCGGGGTCATGATGATTCCCATACTCAGGGCTGGAGTGTTGCGATCGGTGACTGGTAGGAAGGAGGCGGAGACGGTCTCGCTGGTCGAATCAGTGACGATTTCGATTCCGGCAGGCGAGGAAGTAGTGCCGCTGCCGGAAGGAAATGAATACCTCGGCTTCATCTTCGCGAAAGGCGAGACCCCCGCAGAGGTCGAGGAGGCGCTTCGGGAGAGCCACCGGCATCTGACATTCACTATCGAGTAGGGGCTACTTCTTCGCCGGGCGGTAGTAGGGGTTCTCGCCGGCATCATGGTCGGTTTGATCGATGACTCGCTCGACACCTTCGACGCGCTCAAGGATGGTTGCGGCGATGCCCTGCTTGAGGGTGACATCGGCCATTCCGCAGCCCTGGCAGCCCCCTCCCAGCTCAACGTAGGCCGTCACTTCTTCGACGCCGAGGAGATGCACGATACCGCCGTGGGAAGCGATAGCCGGGTTGATCTCGGTATCGAAGATCTCCTGGATCACGACCTCGCGGTCATCGAACCAGAGCGGGTTAGGGTTGGAAAACTCGAGGCCGCTCTGGCCCGACGGCTTCTCCTGGAAATCAATACTGACTCCGTCGAGATAGCGGAGGTTGCGCCCCTCAAGGAACACGTCGATGCCATCGACCTTGATGAGCGTATCGCCAGCGACGAGTGATGGATCCTCGACAAGACTGAGAACGTGGTGGAACTCGCCTGCAGCGCGAGCGGCGATCTGAAGGCGCAGCCCAATGGCAGCGGCGCCACGCCGCTGGATTACCTGGTGGAGCCGTTCGGCCGCCCCCGGCGTGAAGCTAATGCTGGGACTGGCCGCTTCACCCGTCATGAGCCCCCATGATAGCGCAAGAAAGGCGATGTCTCGAATCGACCGACGGAGTCGGGACGGGGAGAATGCCGTCATGGCTACCGAGCGGCATGTCCAATCACCTGATCTCATCGCTGTACCGGGGGGCCGGTTCCTGATGGGGCGGGAGAACCAGCGACAGGATGAAGCCCCGGCACACGAAGTGGTGGTGGCGCCGTTTCTTGCCGGCCGGCAACCCGTAGCCAATGCCGAGTACGCCCTATTTGTGGCAGCAACGGGAGTCGAGCGACCGGAATTCGCGCGAGAGCCCCGGTTCTCCCACCCGGAGCGGCCAGCAGTGGGTGTGAGCTGGCATGACGCTTTCGCTTATTGCGAGTGGCTTTCGAAGGAGAGCGGCCAAGCTTTCCGGTTGCCAACAGAAGCGGAGCGTGAGTGGGCCGCGCTGGGGGGTAGCGCCGACCTGGATTGGGGTTGGCCGGGCGCCCTGGAAGCGCATCCAGACTTTGGACGAATCGCGTCGCTCAACGAACCGCACGAGCCAAGCGATGCCTGTGCCAACGGTTACGGCCTTCGGTGCATGGCCGAGAACGTCCACGAGTGGTGTGCCGACTGGTATGCAAAGGACTGGTACGCCCGCTCGCCGGTGACGAACCCGTCGGGTCCGGCCGGGGGCAAACGGAAAGTCTCTCGGGGGGGCAGCTGGCGGCATTCCACCAAGTTCACGAGAGTGACGGCGCGCGCGAGCCTGGACCCGGGCTTTCGCTACAACGACTTCGGCTTTCGCCTGTATAGCGACGGAAGGTGACCCGGTGGATCTGAAGGTAGTGGAGTACGAAGTGGGCGAACGGGTCGCGGTGGTACGGCTGAACCGGCCGGAGCGGTTGAACACCTGGACGGGCCGCATGCACGTAGAGTACCGATGGGCCCTGGCGCAAGCGGAGCAGGACCCATCGGTGCGGGTAATCATTGTGACTGGCGCCGGGCGAGGCTTCTGCGCCGGGGCAGACGCCCGGGCGCTGGAGGGACACGTGGCCAAGGGCGGCTACGATCCGGGCACGCCAAATGTCATGGAGAACCCGGGCTACGGCGTCCGTCCGGAATACGACCACAACTTCGCCTTCCAGTTCGGCATGACGAAGCCGATCATCGCAGCGATCAACGGTCCTGCGGCGGGGGTTGGGCTGGCGATCGCCTGCTATGCCGACCTGCGCTTCGCTGCCGAAGGCGCGAAGCTGACGACGGCGCATGGGAAGCTCGGGCTACCGGCCGAGTACGGCTTGAGCTGGATCCTGCCGCGTCTGATCGGGGTCACGCGGGCCAACGATCTCCTACTCTCGAGCCGGGTGGTGCTGGCGGAAGAGGCTGCCACGATGGGCCTGGTGAACGCCGTGGTCCCCGCTGAACAGCTCTGGGAGCACACAATGCGGTATGCCCGCCAACTCGCCGATGGTGTGTCTCCGGCTTCGCTGCGGGAGACAAAACGGCAGATCTACGCGGACCTGCATGGAGATGTTGGCAGCTCGGTGAGGGAATCCGAGCGGCTCCTGGACGTGATGATGCGGGAGGCGGACTACCGTGAGGGCGTTGCCGCCTTCGTCGAAAAGCGGGCCCCGAACTTCATGGATAGAGCAGAGCGGTGACGGCTGCCGTTCAGGGGATCGAGCGGCGGATCGTTGCCTCGGGGGCGATGGCGCATGCAATGACCCATGCCCTCGAGCTGACCTTCGCGGCTCTCCTTGTGCGCGTGGGTCTCGAATATGGTGCAGACCTTGCCCTGCTGGGGGTCGTTGCCAATGTCGGCACGGTCACATTCGGGACGACGGCCCTGCCATCGGGGTTCCTCACAGACCGATTTGGGCCGAGGGCGATAATTACCTGGTGCATGGCGGGCGCGGCGCTGTTCGCCTTCGCGGTTGCGGCGGCGCCCAACCTTTTCGTGTTCGCGGTCTTCCTCTCACTGCTGGGCGCGGCCCTGGGGCTCTACCACCCGGCCGGGACATCGATGGTAGCAACGGTCGTTGAGCGGCGCGGTATGGCGTTCGCGGCCCACGGCATAGCGGGAAACATCGGCGTCGGCGCAGTGCCAGCGATCGCGATCGGCATCAGCATCGCGACGGACTGGCGGATGGCGTACGTCGTGCTGGGCATTGCGGCGCTGGGTGTGGCCCTGGTCGTGCGGACGTTGGCCCCATCGAAGGAGGAGGTCATCGATGCCTCGCAGCGGGCAAGCCGATCGAGGGTGATGGCGGCCACTGGTCTGGCCCGCCCACGGTCAACGCCGCCGGAGGTGAGGACCTGGTTCACGCGGCCTCTGCTGGTGATCTATGTGTGCTCGATTGGCACGGGGTTCATCTACCGGGGTTCACTGACATTCCTGGAGAAGCACCTGGAGGAGCACCTTGGGATTGAGCTATTTGGATGGAGTCCGGAGGCAGTGGCCGGGGCAATGACCTCAATTGCGCTGCTCACTGCAGTGCTTGGTCAGGCGGCGGGTGGCTGGCTGAGCGACCGGTTCCCGCTGGAGTGGGTGGTGGCGCCGGTGCTGGGCCTGGCAGCTCCTTCGCTGCTCTTGATGTCGACGGTAGGGGGTATCGCGCTCCTGATCTTCACAGCGACGTTTGTGATCGCAAACTTTGGCCAGCAGCCGATCATCAATGGACTGATCGCGGACTACGCACCGGAGGGTGCAGGCGGACGTGCCTTCGGGCTGTCGTTCTTCCTGGTCTTCGGCGTCGGCTCGATGGCAGGGACGATCTGCGGAGTCGTGGCCAATGCCCAGGGGACTTCGGCTGCTTTTGGCCTGCTGGCAGCCGTGTCCGCCGGCATAGGTCTGGTGGCGGTGATGCTGACGGTCGGCGCGGCACGGCGGAGCAGGGCAGTGGTAATCGAGCCGGCGCTGCAAACACCGTCAGGAGGAGAGTAGTGCCTAGATCTCCCCTTCGAGCTCGGTCAGTGATTCGTCGATAATCTCGACGATTGTGCCCACTTCTTCGCGGTTGATGACGAGCGGTGGAGCGATGTAGATCAGGTTGCCGGCCCGAGTAAGGAGGCCGCGCGAGCGGAACTTCTGGGTGAGGCGGGCACCAACGTCGTCGGCCGGGCCAAATGGTTCGCGGGTGGCCTTGTCCTTGACGATTTCGAGTGCCCAGTAGAGACCGATGCCCCGTGCTTCGGCGATGATCGGGTGACGTTCGACAACACCCGAGAGGAGTTCGCCGAGGTGGCGCCCCAACGTCTCGGAATTCTCGACCAGGCGCTCGCGTTCGATGATCTCGACATTGCGGAGGGCGACGGCGGTGGAAACGGGGTGGGTGCCGAAGGTGAGGCCGCTGCTGAACTGTTCGTCCTTGCCGCCGAGGAAGGCATCAGCGACACGGCGATGGGCCATGACCGCACCGATGGGCATGTAGCCGGAGCTGAGGCCCTTGGCAACGGTCATCAAGTCGGGGGTGATGCCGAAGTTCTCGATTCCGAACCATTTCCCGGTACGACCGAAGCCATTGATCACTTCGTCGGCGATGAGGATGATCCCGTACCTGTCGCAGAGGTCGCGGAGGGTCTGCCAGTACTTCTGGGGAGGCACCTGGTTGCCATTGGCGTTGCTAATAGGCTCGGCAATGATGCAGGCGATGGTCTCTGGCTTTTCGAAGAGGATGCGGTCCTCGATGGTGCGGGCACAGAAGACATCACATTCGGGGTAGGTCTTCTCGAATGGGCAGCGGTAGCAATTGATACCGGGGACGTGCAGCGCACCAGGCATCAACGGCTCGAAGGGCACGCGGGAGGTGTAGTTGGCGGCGTTGACGCTGAGAGCACCGGCCGTCTGGCCGTGGTAGGAGCCAATGCGAGAAATGGTCTTGTAGCGCTTCTTGTCGCCCCGGTTGAAGTGGTACTGCTTGGCCATCTTGATAGCCATTTCGATGGCTTCGGAGCCGGAGTTCACAAAGTAGAAGCGTTCGATACCGTCCGGGGTGACAGCGGCAAGCTTCTCGGCGAGGCCGATCCCAGAGGGAGTGGCGAAGTCGAAGCTGGAAACGTACTGGAGCTGCGACATCTGTTCCTTCGCCACCTCGCCGAGCTCTTCGCGGCCGTGACCGGCGGCAGTGACCCAAAGCCCGGAGAGACCGTCGATGTACCTGCGACCTTCGACGTCCCAGAGGTAGATGCCTTCGCCGCGTTCGAGGATGGGCAGTTCGCCCTCACGGTCGAGGGTAGCTTCCTGCTTGTTGTGAACCCAGAGGTGCTTTTGGGCACGAGCGACGTAGTCCTGGGTGCGGGAGGAGGTAGCTTCGGTGGTCATGGCAATCTCCGGGCGCATGTGCGCGCAGGGCAATTGTAGGCCTGTCAGGGAACGTTTGCGGAAGGGGCCGGCGCGGTTGCCGACGATATGCGCTTCTTGCCGGCAAAGGCAACGAAAATGACAGCCGAAGCAGCGAGCATGACGCCGTTAAGAACGATGGCGATGCCATAGCCAGCTTCATCGACGAGATAGCCGACCAATGGCGGCGCGATGACGAAACCAACATCGCCGAGCGAGCGGAACAGGCCCATGGCAGCGCCGCGACGGTCGGCGGGAGCAATCTGGGCGGCATAGGCGGCGGGAGCGGGCCCGAGGAGTCCGCTGCCCACTCCGAGCACCATCGTTGCGAGAACGAATGGGAGCACCGTGTCGGTGGCCGCGACCAGGGAGAATCCGACGAGGCTGAGTAGGGCGGAGGGGAGGATGGTTGCCTTCACGCCCACGCGGTCAATCATCATGCCGGCGGGAATGATGAGGAGCAGGTTCATACCGGCCATAAGGGCAAAGACGAGTCCAATCGCCCCCTCACCGAGGCCGATGTGGGCATCGGCAAAGAGCGGTAGCACTGTCTGCCGTCCCGAACGGCCAAAGAACACGGCAAAGTTCACAAGCGAGATGAGGAGGAAGTTCATCGAGAGCAGAAGGGTGATGGCACTTGCCATGCCGCCCTTCGCCTCTGCGAGGGGGACTTCGCCGGGTGCGGGTAACGGGGGCGCGGCAGCCGCGGGGGGACGGGTCTCGGGGACCCGGACCCAGTTCCAGACCCCGGCAATGACCGCGGCGACACCGACAACGTAGAACGGGGCCCTTAACCCCATGAGCTCAGCAACGATTCCGCCCACAGCAGGACCGATAGTTACGCCGGCCAGCAACGCTCCCTGGTTCACTGCAAGCATTCGGCCGCGGTTGGCGTCGGTAGCAATGTCGGTAACGACGATGATTGCGCCGGTCATGTAGAGGGCCGACCCGACACCAGCTACGAATCGCCAGAGAAGCAGGATTTCGAGGTTGGTCGCCGTCCCGGAAAGGATGCTCCCAAGGCCGGTGATGAAGGGGCCACCGATGAGCAAGACACGGCGACCCCAACGGTCGGCAGCGAGGCCGCTGGGAATGTTGAGGAACATCCGGCCGACGGCGAAGGCGGAGAGCGTGAGACCGACGGCAGCGGCGGAGACACCGAGCGATTTGGCGAAGAGGGGAAGGATGGGACCGACAATGCCCTGGCCGAGCATCACCAGCATCGTTGAGACGCTGACGATGAGCAGGACTTCATTCTGGCGAATGGGATTGATGAAGCGGCCCTTGAGGCCGGAAAGCGCCACGCGGCGATTCTACGGGAGATGTTGTGCACGAACCGCAAGGGGGGCGTGCCGGGCGGCGAATGCTTCTGCCCGAGGACGTTGCCCGTCGCCCGGCGGGCTTGTGCTAGACTCGCCGACGGCCAGACTTGGCCCGCGAGAGCGCAATGCCACGATTACGAGAAGTGCCCCGGGCCGAGGCCCCGCCGGAGGCCCTACCTGCCTACGACCGGATGTTCGGGGACCGGGACCCGGTTGCCGAACCCGGCACAGCAACCGGGACACCGGGGAACTGGTGGACGGTGTTTGCCCAGTCGCCCGAGATCCTCACGTATTTCCAGCAGGGTGGAGCGCTCTACAAGAGCCCTAATCGCGTAATCCCGCCCTATTACGTGGAACTCGGGATCCTGCGCACGGGGTTTGCAGTCGGGAGCAAATTCGTATTCTCGCAACATGCAAAGGGTGCTCGGGCCGCGGGCATCTCCAAAGAGAAGGTGGCGGCAGTGCCACACTGGGCAGTGACTGACCTGTTCGATGAGGCAGAACGCGCCGTGCTCGGGTACGTCGACGAGATGGTGCTCTCGCTGGGGCGCGTGCAGGACGGCACGTTTGCAGTGCTAAAGAAGCACTTCAAGGATGAGGCGATCCTGGAACTTACGTACATCGTGGGCCTCTACATGATGTATGCGGTGCTCACCAAGTCGCTCAGGCTTGAATACGATGATGTCGACGAACGCGTGGTGGAAGTGCCGGTCCCGGGAAGCGAGGGAGCCGGAGACGTGGATATCATGTCGATGATGAGCGGTGACAACGACAAAGGCTAAGGGCCCGCGACGAAAGGAGATTGGACGATGCCGGAAACGCGATCGACGAAATTCGAGGTCCGCGGAATCAACCACCTCGCCCTTGTGGTGCGGGATATGAAGGAGACGATGCACTTCTATACGGAAGTGCTGGGCTGCCCACTGCTCCGTTACGACGACCTCGCCGACGGTGGCCAGCAGGCTTTCTTTGGCATCAGCGACGAGAGCCTTATCTCGGTTGTCTGGTACCCGGAAACGCCGGAGGGCGAGCCCGGTGTTGTCTATCGTGAATTCGGTGGCGTCGATGAGAAGACCGGGCAGCACAAGCCAGCCCCGGCCGGAACGAAGCAATCGGCAGCGGGCTCGATGCACCACCTGGCGTTCGATGTTCCCCAGGGGAAGCAGGACGAGTACAAGGAACGGCTGCGGGCGGCCGGTGTGCCCTGCACGGAGGTCAACCACCACATCGCGTACGGCAACGGGAAACAGGCCTACCACCCGACCGTGTTGCCGAACGATGCGGAGGCGATCGACGAGTTCGTGAACTCGATCTACTTCCCGGACCCCGACGGGAGGACGTTTGAGTTCGCGGCCTGGACGCGGCCGCTCGTTCCCGACGATGTTACCCACACGCCGGCACGAGCAGCGAAGCGGGCCTGACGAGGCCGCTTCGGGGTGGCGATACACTGCCCCTGAAAACGCCAGAGTGAGCTGCGCGGCTACACCTGCGCAGCACCAACAAGGAGAAGGAGGCCCCCAGATGGCCACACAAGCGAAGAACTTCGAACTGAGGGGATTCAACCACGTTGCGCTCGTCTGCGAGGATATGCAGGCAACGGTGGACTTCTACGAGGGAGTGCTCGGGTTCCCACTGGTGAAGACACTGGACCTCGGGGGTCACGGGCAGCACTTCTTCTTCCAGGTGACCGAACACGATGGCGTTGCTTTCTTCTGGTTCGACAACGTGAACGCGGCTCAGCCGGGCGTGGCGTCCGCCGATTGGTCGGCGGGTGAGACAAACCCCGGCCGGGCCCAGGGCCTGGCGAGCAAGGCAGCGCCCGGCGCCATGCATCACCTCTCGTTCGGCGTGCCGGCGGAAAAGCTCGACGAATACCGCGAGGTGCTGGAATCGCACGGCATCGAAGTGACAGAAGCGATCAAGCACTACGACGAGAACGGCGAGGCGATCCGATCCATCTACTTCCGCGACCCCGACGGGACGATACTGGAATTCAGTGCCTGGTCAGAAACGATGGCGACGCGGGACGTCTCCACATTCCGTCCGGCAGCTGCCAGCGAGGCTGATGCGCGCCGCAAGGACGGAATTCCGATCACGTTGTAGGTCGGACACGCTGCAAAACGGCCCGGGCCGCCGGCGTGGTGGCCCGGCTGCCTGTCCCACTTCGTGGCGCTCCTACGCGGAGGTACGTTCGAGATGCCGGCGGATGAGTGAGGTGACGAGTTCCGGCTCTTCCTGCTGCACCCAGTGACTGGTGTTGGGGACGTAGTGGAGGTCGAGGTCGGCGACATAGTCGTCGGTTCCGTTGGTGAGTTCCTTGCCGAGGGCACGGTCGTTTTCGCCCCAGATCATGAGTGTGGGTACCTCGATGATGGGCACCGGATTGGGGAGGGGGATGCGCTGACGGAACACTGCGCGATACCAGTTGATCCCTCCACCAAGTCCCTGCTGACGCCAGCCGGCGAGCATCGCTTTCACATCTTCGCGACTGAACGTCCCGGGGCGGCAATCGCGGATAATCCCGCGGGCGAGATTGTGATAGTTGCGAGCCGCCAGCATTCGCTCCGGCAGCCAGGGCAGTTGAAAGAAGAAGATGTACCAGCTGCGGAACAACTGGCGAGGGTTGCGCAGACCAACCCGGAAGACTGCCGGATGCGGGACATTGCAGATGGTGAGGGACTTCAGCAGGTGGGGCTCGTGGATGGCGACGAGCCAGGCGATGGCAGCACCCCAATCGTGGGCGACCAGGTGGACCGGCCCACCGATATATTCGATGAGTGCGGATACGTCGGCTCGGAGGGTGTCAGTGTCGTAGGGGCCGTTGTTTTCCGTCTGGTTGTAGCCCCGCAGGTCGGGGGCGAAGACGTGGTATTGACCCTGAAGCGCAGAAAGCTGGTGACGCCACGAGTACCAGGACTCGGGGAAGCCGTGGAGGAACAGCACGGGTTCTCCTTTGCCCGCCGAGGTGACGTGCATGCGTATGCCATTAATCGTGGGGTAGTCATGGCGGAGGCCGGGAATCTGCATCGAGGCGCACTCTACAGGTCTGCGATCCGGCGAGGCCAGTAACAGCTATCGCGATGGCTAGCCCGGGTTGGTGAGGATGTCGCCGCTGACCTCCCGGTTGTCCTCCAGGTATTTCGACGGGTGGCGGCCATCGACGTTCCCATA
>JAGQGZ010000090.1 GCA_020432105.1 Dehalococcoidia bacterium
ACCGAAACTGGCGACATTTCGCCCCGCAGTCTGCAAGTTGTTCTCAATCGACTGGAGATTTTGCGTCGAGACGTCCGCCTCATTCGGCTGCAGCGGGTTCTGCCCGAGCAACTGATTCGCCAGAGATTGATAATCCGTCTCTCCGGCCAACTGCTCCGCACCGGGCGATGTGGAAGTCTGCGGGATAGCCCCGTTCGCGAACTGTGTAGCGGTCGTCTGCTGCGGTACCTGCCCCGAGGCAACCATCTCGGTCGCCTGAATGGCAGCCGGGTCGGAGGTTCCACCGGCCGGAGCCGCACCTTCCTGATCCTGCGCAGTGTAAATCGCCGCGAGATTGTCACCGGTCGCCGCCACTTCGGCGGGGTCAATGCTCTCAATGGGGACTTCCTGCGCGGCGACCGAGAGGGTCATCCCGTTGACGACGATGTTTCGATTGCTCAGCCAGGCGGCGTAGGCGTAGAGGTTCCTTGGGGACGCGGCAAGCTCAGCGTCATAGCGGGCAACTTCCAGTGCCAGAGACACCATCGTCGCGTGGTGGCGGTTCTGCTCTTCGATCGCGCGCTGGGCCAGTTCTTCCCGCTGGAAGCCCAGCTGCGCGTTGAGGCGCTCCATGGAGGCTTGGTTATTGGCTTCCGTCACCCAACGCTGAGTTCCCCATTCTCCTTCGGCGATGTAGCGGCGGGTCGCGTCGGCAAGCTGGGCCTCACGCCAGGAGGCCTCAATCTGCATCGAGGTCCGCTGGGTGGCGCCGGCCTCCTGGAGACGGGCGCGCTCGGTAGCGGCGTCGGCGGCGTAGTTCGATGCGGCAGCCGAAATAGAGGCTGCCTGAATGCGCGCGGCATTGTCGGCGGCCGAGAGTTCACGGCTGAGCGAGCGGTCCTTCGCGGCCTCGCCGGCGGCAAAGTCGCGGTCTTCGATGTCGGCCGCACGCCGCTGGTCGAACGTTCCCTGGAGCGCTGCCGGACTGTTGGGGTCAATCTGGTATGAGGCATTGCGGTCGGGAGGCGGGCCGTAGTTGTCGACGATGTACGGGCTCTGTGAGCCGAACTGGTCAACGAAGGTGTTCCAGTACTGGTATGTCTGGTAGCTAGGCCCGGCATACGGGTCCGTGGCCGCAAGGTTGTAGTCGTTTGGGTCGGGCGCACCGATCTGCGAGTTGGTGGTGGAAGCGCCACCCTTGCCGGTCATGTATCGCTCGATCAGGTCGCGGACGACACCGGCCTTCCAATCGTCGTACGAGCCAACGTAGTCCGCCCGTGACCACCAGCACTGGGAACGCCTCGAAATCGACCCCTGCATGTTCGCTGGCGGGGCGGTGGAGCGGTTCTATGCCCTCGCCGGCTGGTCGGATGTTTACTGCCGGCCCCTTCCGCCGTCCGAATTGCGGACGCTCGGCACCACCTGGGCTTCGAAACTGGCGGTGTCGCGCACGCGCCGAAGCTGGCGTCTCACGGCGCGCGCCTAGGCCTACTGGAAGAGCGCGCCCACGCTCTGGCCGCTGTGGATCCGGCTGATCGCATCACCGAAGAGCGGCGCGATGGGGATGATCTTCATGTTCGGCAGCAGCTTCTCGCCGGAAATCGGCACCGAGTCGGTAAACACGACTTCTTTGAGCTGAGCATCGCGCAGCCGGGGCACAGCTTTGCCCGCCAGGATCCCGTGGTAGCCGCCGACAATCACATCCTGCGCACCGTTGTCGCGAACCACGCGGACGGCCTCGATGATCGTTCCGCCGGTCGCGATCTCGTCGTCGATGATCAGGACGTTGCGACCGTCCACCTCGCCGATCAGGCTTGTCGCCTCGGAGATGTCGGTATTGCCCAGCCTGCGCTTGGCGATGATCGCCAGCGGCACACCCAGCTTTGCCGCCATGTCGCGCGCCCGCTTCTCGTCGCCCACATCGGTGGCAACCACGGTGTAGTTCGATAGGTCGTGGGTCTTCAGGTAGTTCGAAATCGGGTAGAGCGCGTTCAGTTCGTCCAGGGGGATGTTGAAGAAGCCCTGGATCTGCCCGGCGTGCAGGTTCATCGTCAGCACCCGGTCGGCGCCGGCTGTCTCGATCATGTTGGCCAGCAGACGGGCGGTGATTGGGACCCTTGGCTGGTCCTTCTTATCGCTACGCCCATAGGCGTAATAGGGAATGACCGCGGTGATACGCCCGGCCGAAGCCCGCTTGGCGGCATCGATCATGATCAGGAGTTCCATGATCGAGGTGTTCACCGGGCTCGAAAACGTCTGGATCAGGAAGACGTCACGTTGCCGGATGTTCTCCTGATACTGCACAAAGAGGTTCTCGTTTGCGAACTCATGGATATCGACGGCGCCGAGCTGGCGACCGACCCGGGCACAGATGGCCCGAGCGAGTTCCGGGTGCGAACGTCCCGAGAAAAAAGCGATGTCGTTGTACACAGAGCGGCTTACCCCCGAGGTTTTGGCGCGGGACCCGAGCGCCTGGGTACTGGTGATGTCCGGGGCCCGAATCTACCACGGATACGGGCGAGCGATAAGAGCGGAAGCACACCCATCCCGTTATAGTCGGGGCCGGGCCGCTTTGCCCGGGAGCAGCAACCCGGTGGAACTTGGAGCCTTCTCTGTCAGCCTCTCCGTCAAGGATCTCGCCGCCTCCCGCGCTTTCTACGAAGCGCTGGGTTTCGAACAGATCGGCGGCGAACCAGCCGAGAACTGGCTCATCTTGCGCAACGGACCCGCCACGGTTGGCCTCTTTCACGGCATGTTCGAAGGCAACATCCTCACCTTCAATCCCGGCTGGGGCCAGGACACGCAACCACTCGCCCAGTTCGATGACGTTCGGGCAATCCAGCAGCAGCTAAAGGATGCGGGCATCCCCCTGGCTTCCGAAGCCGATGAGGCGACCACCGGGCCTGCCAGCCTCATGCTCAGCGACCCCGATGGCAACGTCATCCTGATCGACCAGCACGTCTAGCAACCGACCGACGGCTCCGGCTCCGTGAGTCGGCACGCGCACCGTGGACCGGCCCGTCAGTCATAGGGCTCCCCACGTGAAATACGAGGTCGTAATTGTGGCCATAGGCCGGAGTAACCCCGCTTCCAGCGACCGATAATGGGACCATGCCACGGCCGCCCACGCCCATCGGTCACCTCACCGATCGCGAAAGAGACGTCGCCCGGCTCCTCGCACGCGGTTACACCAATCCTCGAATCGCCGAGGAGTTAGGCATCACCTTCGCCACTGCCAAGTGGTACGTCAGCCAGGTCATTAGCAAGCTCGGCGCTTCTTCGCGCGAGGAGGCTGCCGCTATCTGGGCCCACGACCAGCGCTGGACAGACCGCCTCCGAAGGGGCCTCGCAACTCTCACAACAGGTTCCGCTGTTCGAAAACTGGCACTCTATCTCGGAGCCGCCGTTGGCGTCGGCCTGTTGGTCATTGCGGTCGCCCTCATCCGCAGCCAGGACGACGGCGAGCCCGCAGCCCCCGCTGACTCGACAGGGACCCCTTCACCCGGTGTTACTCCCACCGTGCCATCGGTAGTGGCCGGACCATGTGATGACGAGAACCTGGTCAATGGCTTCATCGTCGTCGGCCAAGGCGAACCGCCGCCGGACTGTGCCGGGCTGGCTGGCTCCACACCCATCCCGCCAACCGCACCGGACGGCAAACGCTACGAACTGGCGGTGCCTCCGGGTCCCTGGAACCAGGAGAACTTCGAACCGACAGCCCTCCCGAACGGCGTGCAACTTGACGGCGTGCGCTACTTCAACAACGAAACAGGACAGCTGGCACTGGTTTTGTACCGTCACACCAGTCGTGGGCTCCCGGGCCGGGTCATCGAGGGCTCAAGCCCCCGTCCCGTAGACTTCCTCCCCGGCCCGGGCGTCGTTGTCGAGCGAATTGGGTCAACGGCGGCGTACTGGCTGGAGGACGACCAGACCTTCGGCATCGAGGTGTTTAATGCAGGGGGATCGAATCTCACCATCGAGCAGGCTGCTGGCCTCCCTGTCTTCTTCGCTGCCGCCGCCTCCCAGGTGCTCTACTGGGATCCCGCCACACGAACGTTCGTGCACCAATCGCCGTGGCTGTACCCCGACGCTGTCAATACTGGATTCGACTACATCGACGCCATCATCCAGAGCTTTGTTGTTGGTGGTAACGCCGTGGCCGAACACCACGATCCGATCCAGGCGCCCTGCGTCGCCAACCCTGGAGTCGGCCTGATCCTGCCGCCGGGTTGCCCCGATGGCGCTCCAGAAGGCACGCTCGTCGACGCCTGGATCTCTGGCTCGTGCCCCGGCCAGCGGACTGCCATCGATTCCTTCGACCTCACGTCGGGCGCGCCCCAGCGCGTGTGGCTCCATGCCATCGAAGAGGTTTCGGATCCCGGCGATCTGATCGGCCTTCGCTACGTTGCAGCCTTCACCAGCGGCGAGCGCGTCTTCAGTGTCGGCCTCACGGACGAGGGCGTCGCCGGCATCTGGGGTGGCGGCTCCTGTCCAACTCCGGAACTTGCCGCCTGGGCACGCACAATCGACACCTGGCTGCTGCCACCCCTCTACCCGTTACCTGACTAGACTCCCAAAACTTCCACGAACCGCCGTAGCTCTCCCGGAATAGCCCGCTCTGCATGCTGCTCGCACCCCCGCAGAACGTATTCCGATCCCCATCCCAACAGAGTCGCTATAATTTCGCCTCACGCGAAACATCATCGCCCGGAGAGATAGAAAACATGGCCAAGACCTTCGAAGCCCTCGAAATCGACCGCATCGGTACCGACGGCCGCGTCGCCCGCATCACCCTCAACCGTCCCGAAAAGATGAACACGCTGAGCCAGGAGCTTCTCTACGAGCTCAACGAGGCCCTTCACGACCTCGAAGCCGACGACAGCGCCCGCGTCATCGTCCTCAGGGGTGCAGGTCGCACGTTTAGCGCCGGCTACGACCTGACGCCCGCCCGTGGCGGCGCCGACGCCATCGTCCGCGGCTACAAGAACCGGACCGAAGACGGCCGCCGCCTCGTGATGGGTATCCGCACCGGCATGCAGCAGGTAACCGATATCCACATGTACTTCTGGAACATGGCGAAGGTCACCATCGCCAGCGTCCACGGCTACGCCATCGCTGGTGGCTGTGAACTCGCCATGATGGCCGACCTCGTTGTCGCCGCTGATGACGCTCAGCTTGGCCATCCCGGCCTTCGCGGCCTCGGTACCAGTCGCACCGGTGTCATCTGGCCGCTCGTCATCGGCATGCGCAAAGCCAAGGAGCTCTACTACACCGGCGAAAGCATCACCGGCGGGGAAGCCGAGCGCATCGGCATGATCAACTACTCCTGGCCGCTGGCCGAACTCGAAGAGCGCACCGAGACCTTCGCCGACCGCATTGCCAACCTCAGCTCCGACCACCTCGCGGTCCTCAAGCTCAACATGAACCGCTTCTACGAAAACATGGGCATCTACAGCTCCGTCCGTAGCAGCACCGATATGGACGCTTTCGGCCAGATGACCCAGCACAGCTACGACTGGCAGGACCGAATGCAGGCGGCCATGCAGAGCGGTGGCGGCCTCAAAGAAGCCCTGGCCTGGCGTGACGGCCCCTACAAGGACTACCGCGCCAAGGGCTAAGCCCGGGCATCAGCCAATCGCAGTGGCACCACCCCTCTCCCCTGGGGAGAGGGTCAGGGGTGAGGGACGCCCCTTGCCCTCGGAAGCCCGGCTCATCGCCGAGCTCGGACAAGGGGTTACAGGGCAGCCCTAACCCCATCGGGGCTGCGGCCCTCCGTGGCCGCGGGAGCATGGCTCATCGTCAGGCTCCGGTGCGACGACAGCACTCCCACTCCTAGGAGTTACCGCCGCTGAATGCGCAGGGGCTCCTTATCCCTCCCACCACCACGCCCAGCTGTGAGGCCACGCAGTCTCCGATTCCACGAATCCCGCGCTCACAGGATTGCGGACGATGTACTCCGCCACCGCCACGAAGTCAGCGTCTGATCGGATACTGCGATCCCACGTTCTCGGCTGCCAGAGAGCATTCCGATTCCCCAGCTCCCACGACTTCCTTGTCGAGTAGGACTTGAAGGCATTGACGAAGGTCATGATGTCTGTCCGGGAAGGACTGGCCAGGAGGTGAAGGTGATCGGGCATCAGACAGGCGGCGAAGAGCTTGATCCGGTCATCTTCGCGCTGTCCATACGTCATTCCCCAGATCAATTCTCGCAAGGCTATTGGCCACACGTGAAACTTCGGATGGGCATTGAGGGTGAGATGGAAACACTCGTCGCTGTTCGCGTAGGCCGCAGGATCAAGGCGAGAGATGCGGGGGTAGTTCACGGGCGCGAGTCTACGCTGACAGGGGTAGGGAGGCGGCTAGCTCGGGCTTTGACTAGCGCGGAACCCTAGCATCTAACACCTATCCCGCGGCCACTGAGGGCCGCAGCCCCGGTAATACTATGGCCCCCTCCCCCCTTACCGGGACTCCCGGGCATACTGCACCCATGCCGAAGCTCGCCACGCCTGCCCTCCAGACCTTCATCGACGGGTGGGAGAACTACCAGCAACTCCTCCTCACCGCACTCAGTCCCCTGACCGATGAGCAGATGGCCCTGAAACCGGCGCCCCACCAATGGGCCGTCTGGCAGATCGCGAGCCACATGGCAGGTGCCCGCATGTTCTGGTTCCACGACTTCCTCAAGGAATGTGACCCCGCCCTCCGTGACCACTTCCGGGTTGCACAGACCACCGTGCCGGGCCTCTCGCTCATCGATGCCGGCTGGGAGGATGACGAGCGGCGCCCACGTACCGCTGCGGAGGTTGTCGATGCCTTCGAACGCACCTGGGCAGCGATATCCGGGTGCTTCGCCCGCTGGACCCCCGCCGACCTGAAGGTGACCTATAGCCGCAAGCTCCGCACCGCTGGCGAGCAAGTGCGGAGCCGAGAGTGGGTCATCTGGCACCTCATCGAGCACGAACTCCACCATGGTGGTGAGATCTCGAACATCCTCGGCAGCAACGGCATGGCGGCGCCGGACCTGTAGGAAACTCCAGCCCCACCAGGCCCGGTGACCGGGGCACCGTCGTTCCATCGCGCAAGACGAAACGCCTTCTTCCCTCGCGCGGGCAGGAAGTGAGCGCCGCCTCCGCGTCCTACACTCAACAGAGGAGGGCCCCATGCGCATCGCCACCATTGGTTTCACCCAGTCCACCGCCGAATCGTTTTTCGGACGCATCCGCACGTCCGGCCAGCCGCTTGTTGTCGATGTCCGCGTACACAACCGTTCCCAGCTTGCCGGGTTCGCCAAGCGCGACGATCTTGCCTACTTCCTTCGCGAACTCTGCGATGTCGACTACGTCGAAGAGCCGGTGCTTGCTCCCACCGAAGACATGGTCGCCTCCTACCGCCACAAGAAGATCGACTGGGAGGAATTCGCCGGCCAGTACCGCGCGCTCCTCAAGGAACGGGACGTCATCGGTCACCTCGATCGTGCTCGTTACGAGCCCGGCGTCATCCTCCTCTGCTCTGAGCCGAAGGCCGAACACTGCCACCGCCGCTTCGCCGCCGAGTACATCGCGGAGCACTGGCCCGGCGTGGAGATAGAACACCTCTAGCCGGGCGCTGCCATCCGCCCCTCCGATATCGCGCGTTCTCCGGCTACTCTCCGGGGTCCATGCGCTACCCCTATGCCCGCTGGTTGCCCTGGCGAGACGAGTCGCCCGACGGTCGCCCCACCTACTATGTGGGGAGCAATCGCCCCGTCGCAGTCGTCCTTCACACAATGCAGGGCCACGCCGGCACTGCGCGCGAATGGGCCGCCCGCGGACACTTCGGTCAGTCCTGGCACTACACCGTCACACGCACCGGCGAGATCTACCAGCACCTCGAACATGGGGACGGCGGCTACCACGCGGGCATCACAGCGACACAGGCTGCGCAACATCCGCCCACCTGGCCGCTTTGGCGTGGGCCCGCTACCAACGTCAACCATTACACCATCGGCATCGAGCACGAGGGCTTTGCCGGGGACGTATTCACCGGCGAATCGCAGCGCCGCGCCTCGCGTGATCTCTGCCGCTGGCTCGCAACCAGTCTCGAGGTCCCACTCGACCGGGACCATTTCCCCGCCCACGCGGAGATTGACGTCGTCAACCGCGCCAACGACTTCGACTACCCCTCTGCCCGCGAGTGGTTCTACCGCTATCTCCTGGAGGAACCCGACATGACCCGTGACGAAATCGCCGCCATCGCCAGGGAGGAGGCCCGCCGCCTGCTTATCGAAGAGGACCTGGAGGTCGATACCCGGCTCCGCACCGTCGAAGCCGCCCGTCACCGCCTGACCGCTCTCGCAAACGATACCGACGCAACGCGTGTAGAGCGGGCACTCCGTGCCCTCGAGGTCGGTGGGATCCTGTAGCGGTCAGCACAGCCCTTGCAGCAACTGGGAGCGCCCGCCCGCCGCACCCTCCGTCGTATGCTTGAGCACATGTGGGAACACCCGCGCGAAGTAGCGGATCGAGTGGAGGGAGCTACATGGCTGGACGCGTTGAAGGGAAGGTCGCCATCCTCGTTGGTGGAGGGCAGACGCCGGGCGAGACCATAGGCAACGGTCGTGCGACCGCGATGTTGCTCGCTCGCGAAGGCGCGACCGTCCTGGTCGTCGATCGCTACCTGGAATCCGCCCAGGACACCGTCGACATGATCGTCAGGGAGGGAGGCACAGCCTCTGCGATCGCCTGCGACATTACCGAAGAAGCGGCTGTCCAGGATGTGACCGCGGCCTGCGTCGACCGCTTCGGCCGCATTGACATCCTCCACAACAACGTCGGCATGAGCCTCGCCCTCGGCGACGCCCCGGCCACCGAACTGGAAGCCGACGCTTTCGACCGCCTCGTCGCCGTCAACCTGAAGGGCATGTGGCTGGCCTGCAAGCACGTCCTT
The DNA here is from genome assembly GCA_020432105.1 of Dehalococcoidia bacterium. Lineage (GTDB taxonomy): Bacteria > Chloroflexota > Dehalococcoidia > Tepidiformales > Tepidiformaceae > JAGQGZ01. Next base: position 8,905 of record JAGQGZ010000090.1, read on the forward strand.
CCGCAAATGCGCGAACAGGGCTCGGGCTCGATCGTCAACATCTCGAGCATGGCCGCCCGCGAGGCCTATCCATACGTCGGCTACAAGACGACAAAGGCCGGGGTCATCGCCCTCACCGAGAACCTGGCCATGGCCAATGCCCGTTACGGCATCCGCGCCAACTGCATTCTCCCGGGCCTCATGAACACCCCGATGGCCATCGAGGCCCGGGTGGCAGCCGGCACTCCCCGCGAGGAGGTCATCGCCCAGCGCAACCAGCGCGTCCCCCTCGGGCGCAAGATGGGCACCGCCTGGGATGTCGCCCACGCGTCGCTCTTCCTCCACAGCGATGAAGCAGGGTTTATCACCGGCGTTTCCCTCCCTGTCGATGGTGGCGCCGGGGTCTCCTAACGGACTAACGCGTCGCGTTGTCCCGCACTTTCGCCTACTCCGGTCGGAACTCCAGCAGCTGCACGTAGTTCCCATCCGGGTCGAGGAACGTTGAGATAATCCCTCCCCAGAACTCCTTCCCTTGCTTGCGGATGAACACCACGCCCTGTGCCTCCAGCCGCGCCTGCTCTGCGGCGATGCCCTCCACGAACAGATCGACGATCACCCGCGCCGGTTCCTTCGCCGGTCCAGCGATCTCGCTGTGTCCATCGATCAGGATCTGGGCGCCGGCGACATCGAACCCGTCATGGCGGTCGTTCTCGGTGAGGCCCACGACATCGCGATAGAACGCGTAGAGGCGCTCACGATCCTCGCTGTTCAGGATGATGTTGAAGGACGTCACGCGCATCGGTGCCTCCGGGGAACGTGAAGGGCCGCCCAACCGGGCGGCCCTTCTGAGTAGAAACGATGACGATGCAGTCGAAGCTTAGATGGCCTCGATGATCGTGCTGATGCCCATTCCGGCGCCGATGCACTGGGTGGCAAGGCCGTAGCGGCCGCCACTGCGCTTCGTTTCCCGGGCAACGGTCAGGACCAGGCGGGCGCCGGTGGCGCCGAGCGGGTGGCCGATAGCGATCGAGCCGCCGTTTACGTTCACGCGGTCCATCGGGATGCCCAGTTCCTTGCAGGAAGGAATGACCTGGGCGGCAAACGCCTCGTTGAACTCCACCCGGTCGATCTGGTCGGCGGTGATACCCGCATGAGCGAGTGCCTTGCGCGTTGAGGGGATGGGGCCGAGGCCCATAACCTGCGGCTTCACGCCGGCAATGCCGAACCCGACGATGCGGGCGAGCGGTTCGAGGCCAAGTTCCAGGGCCTTCTTCTCGCTCATGATCAGGGCCGCGCTGATGCCGTCGTTCGTCGGGCAGCTGTTGCCGGCGGTGATCAGGATCTCCTGGCCCGTCGGGCTCACGGTGCCCTTGATGCCGGGTAGCTGGCCGAGCGTCTCGATGTTGGTGCCCGGACGGATGCACTCGTCGCGGTCGAAGAGGATCTTCTGACCGATTTCGCTCTCCACCCACTTGCCTTCATCATCGAAGACGGGCTTCTCGACCTCGAGCGGGATGATCTCGTCCTTGTAGATACCCTTCTCATAGGCCTCCACAGACTTGCGGTGGCTGTCCACGGCGAACTGGTCGAGTTCTTCGCGGCTCAGGCCGTAAACCTCGGCCGCGTTTTGGGCCGTCTGCACCATGGAGAGGACGGGCGAGTAGTCGAGGATCTCGTCCTGGAAGGGCACGCCGAAGTTGCGCGAGTGATCCGGCGGCAAGTTGCGCTGGTCCGGAGTCATCTCCAGCCGGCGCGGATTGAACTCGGTGATGCGGGTGGTCTCGCCGCGCGCGCCACCGCCAAGCTGACGGCCCATGCGCTCGATGCCGAGGGCAATGCCGCACTCGGTCGCGCCTACCATGATCGACTGGGCGATGCGATGCAGCGTCTCCATGCTGGAGCCACACTGGCGGTTGCTGTCGACTGCCGAGATCTCGTGGGGAAGGCCGGCCAGGTGGGCGACCGTGTCGGCCCCGATACCGGCGAGTTCGCCGGCGCCGCCGACATTGCCGAGGGCAATGTCCTCGATCAGCCGGGGCGAAACCTTCGGATTGCGTTCGAGGAGCGCCCGTACTACCTGGGCGCCCGCTTCGTCGAGACGGGTGGCTACAAGACTACCGCGGCCGCCACGGCCGAATGCCGAGCGGACACCATCAACGATGACTGCGTTTTGAAGTTCCATGCACTCCCTCAATCGTGAAGATGACGCTTCACGCTGTGATGGCGTCATCATAGGCTCGCCCGAACCGGTTTGCGAGTGCCATTCGTATACGTTTCCCCAGGTGTTCGTTACGCTG
>JAGQGZ010000091.1 GCA_020432105.1 Dehalococcoidia bacterium
CTGCGAGCTGTGCACGGCCCCATGGCCAGCGTGGTCGATGGGATCGACTGCAGTAGCGGTAAGTGTGCGGCCACTGTGCCCCTGGCAACGCTCAGCGCCAGCTTCGCCGGTAAGACGAACATCCACACCTACGTCCACAAAACCGATGAGATGCCGGCCACGTACGGGCCACAGACAGCCGCATCTACCTGGAAGAGCGGCAGTGCGAGCTTCGTCCTGCTCCGCGGTGTGTACGACGTTCGCTTCGTCAATGGGAGCGAATCCTTCGTCGCCGATGGCGTCGACTGCACGGGTCCCACCTGCAATGTTGACTACGACGCTGCGATTCCGGTGAAGCAGGCGGAGGCCACACCCACCCCGACATCTACGGCGACCGTCGAGCCCACCGCTACACCCGAGCCATCGGCCACGAAGTCACTCGCGCCGGTGAATGCCGCAACAATCACTTTCCTGACCGCGTCGTGCTCGGCCGAGAGTGCTATGGCGTTGGCCGTCACCGGGGGCAAGGACCCGAAGTCGGCGGACAACGGGACGAAAGAGGCCGTCCCATCCGACATCGAGGCTTACGGCTGCAAACTCGTTCGGGCCTCCTATCACCTCTACCTCTTCGGTTCCTCCACGGCGGACGGGACGTATCTCGACGCCGCGTTGACCGCTGTCGCCCGTACAAACGCGAATGACGATGCCTGGGACGGCGCCGCCTCGACGATTGCGGCCGGAGGCTCGTTCTATGCGGCCCCCGGCAAGTCGGCGATTCGACGGTTCTCGATTGCTGAATACAAGCATCCCGGGTCTTCCTGGATTGGGCTTCCCTACCTCGACTTGCAGTGCTCGACCGATGGGATCAACAACGACAATGCCGACGGTGCCGGCTGGAACGGTGCCGCATTTGGCGCCGGTCAGCAGGTCTACTGCATCTACTACTTCCTGGACGAACAACCGGAACCAACTCCGACCGCGACGCCAACGGTAGCCCCGGGCGAGACACCGACTCCAGTGCCGACCCTTGCCAACCCCGGCCGGCTGATCAAGGAACTCCACCCTGAGGTGCAGGTCGATGAACACGATGGGGTCGTGACCTGGATCATTCGCCCTGAGGATCTCACTGCGCGCATCTATGTCTGGGACGCGAATGCAGCGGATTGTCACGGATTCGGTGGGGCACTATGCGGCGGTATCGGCACCGATGGCACGCCCGGCACCTTCGATCCGGCAAACGAGGACCACCAGAACGTCATCGTCACCCAGCGTTTCAAGGTCGTAGACGGCCAGTGCGAGCCGGTCGTGAACACTGTCGAGTGGTCAACCGATCCCAACGCGCTCCCTGGAGACCGGGAGTCGCTCACCGTTGAGTACCGCTGTTCGGGTGCTAACGCGCTGGGCTGGCCCCTGCTGGTGGCGTCCTTCGTGATGGCGGTCGCCGTCGCCTGGTACATCTCGCGGAGAATTCAGTGGCAGAGCTAGCGCTGTTTGCCGCTGCGGCGGTCGGCTGGGTAGGAGTTGTCGCCTTCTTCCGGCGGGCCCGGGCGTGGTTGCCCTACTACGTAGTGGGAGCTTCGGGATGTGCGATCCTTGTGGTTGTCGGGGGACGAGAGTTTCTTCCCCTCGAGAGCGTCATCCGGGTCGCAACCGCCGAGTCGGTCCACATGGTCGCGCCACTGATCGGGATTAAGACCACGCTCGAACATGTGGCACCGGGCTCCCTGATGGTGATCGGGGTCCCCCACCAGGATGAATGGACCGTCCTCGCCGTGGGTCTTGAGTCCAGTGGGCTGCTCGAGAGTGCGGCCCTCCTTGGGCTGGTTGCGTTCTTCCCGGCTCAAACCGGCACCTCGCGCCTGGCCACGATCCTGATCGCGCTGGCCCTGACCTTCATCGCAAACGTCTTCCGGGTGCTCATCATCGTGGCCACGGTCGGCTACCTCGGCCAGGACTACCTCGACTTTGCCCACGTTGTGGTCGGACGCGTCGTCTTCTTTGTCATTGCCATCGGTATTTTCTGGTTTGCGATCACGGCACCGACGCTTCGACGTGTGAACGCGAGACTTGCAGAGGTGCCCGCATGAACCTCCCGGAATGGTTGACGACGCTCGGCTTCTGGGGGGTGTGGCTGTTTGTCCCGATCCTCATTGACGGTGCGGTGGCGGCCTCCTACCTGGCGGCAACAGTGCTGCGGCGGGCCACCCGTCTGCCGATTCGTCCCATCACGACGGCGCCCAATGGCAAGTGGCCGACCGTGACGCTGCTTGTGCCGGTCTACAACAGCGCTGAAGTGCTTGGCGCCTGTCTGGAGTCGGTCCGGGCCCAGAACTACCCCCAGGAGCTCCTCGAGGTGCTCTGTATCGACAACGGAAGCACCGACGACTCGTTCGATGCGTTCTCCTGGCAACAGGAGGTCCCGTTTGCTGGTTCCCTCCAGTGGATCTCGACATTCCACCAGGGAAAGCCGTGGGCACTCAACGTCGGCATCCATCACGCCACCGGCCAGTACATCATGAACCTGGACTCCGATGTCACGCTCCATCCAGACGCGGTCGCCAACATGGTTGCTGCCTTCGAGCATGACCCGGATCTCATCGCGGCAACGGGAGCAGTCGAAATCGCGCCGGAGTCCACGGGCCGGGGGTTGATCAGGGTCATCCGGGAATGCGAATTCCAGGAGTACTACTTCTCGTTCAACGTCGGTCGCAGATTCCAGTCGGCTCAGCGTTCGCTGTTCACCCTGGCCGGGGCGTTCAGCGCGTTCCGCCGAGAAGTGCTGTTCTCGACCCACCTCTACGATGCGACCACGGTTGGCGAAGACTGTTACATGACCTTCGAACTGCAGGAGGCACACCCGGGCAAACGCGTATCGGTGGTGACCAGCGCCGTCTGCTACACCGAGCCTATTCCGAGCCTGAAAGCACTCTACGCCCAGCGCACGCGATGGCAGCGCGGGGAGATCGAGGTCATCGCCGCCCATCCCAAGCTCGCCGCTCGGGGACCGTTCTATCGTGGATTCTCTCCCGTCCGGACGCTGGTCGCGGACCACACGCTTGCTTTCCCGCGCGTCGCCTGGACCTTCCTCATGCCGGCGCTGGCGTTCATGGGGTACCACTGGTCGGTAATCCTGATAGCAGCAGTCGCACTCTATGCTGCGTACATCGTCATCGAAGGCGTCACCTGGGCCACCAACGCGATGCTCGTGGTGCCCCCCTCGACGCGCCGGCTATTGCGCGGCTGGTGGACGATTCCGCTGATGCCAGCCTACCGCTACATGGTGTTCTGGATGCGCTTCGCGGGCACGCTGACGGTGCTTACGGAAGCCCGGCAGTGGGGTGCGGTGGACCCGGTGAGTGCTTCCCATGACCAGCTTCAGCAGATGCTCCGAGTACTTCCGCGACGGCGCACCAAGGAGATCCGGCAGGCGGCGTAGTCGTAGCCGTAACGCACAGTCCACCGTTATCCACCTGCCTCACACGGTTTCGTCGCCCCCAATCGTCGAAGCTAGTGGTGTGGGAAATCGAGTACCAGGGGTTTGGAAGATGACCATTCTGTATGAGAAGGCACGACGAGCGTTCCGCCGTCACGACGAGTCCGGCCAGGGACTTGCTGAATACGCCCTGATCCTTGGCTTCGTCGCGGCAATCTGCGTGGGTTCGCTCACGGCCTTTGGCAACGTGATCGCCAATTCGCCGGGGTTCAGCCTCATCTAAGCAGAGGCGTGCTTAGTCATTCGCAATGCCCGGGACCCAACTCCGCCAGGAACTCGGAGTGGGCTCGGGCGTTTGTGTTGGTGTCGGGCTGGGCGCACTGGCCGTCTGTGCCGAGTACTGCGCAGATGGGCAATCCTGGTTCGCGGGGAACTGGGCGAGAAGCATGATCCAGACCGTTTCGCCGTCTGCCTCGGCCCGGCCAACCCCGATGCAACGGAGTGGGTAGTACCGCGGATCGTTCGGGACCTCGAACTCCTTGTGGGGCATGGCAGCGGCGGCCTGGGCGGCCGTCGTGGTGAAGATGCCCCCTTCGCCCATCCCGCCGAGGACCGGCGGCCAGCCACAATCGAGCGCGCGGTCGTAGTAGTCCCTTCCGTATTTATCGCTGTGGCCGTTGGTGGAGCCACCGGCAGCGAGGTACTCGGCGAACCAGGCAGCGGCAGCGTTCAGAGGGCCGCTCGGCGTCAGCGGGCTGGAATTCTCGAGATTTGCATCCCGCCAGTCCTGGAGGTCGGCGAGGAAGGCGAACTCCTCCGCGTCCATCGCGTCGTGAGAGGTGCCACAGGGGCCATCGGCCCCTGCTCGCATGGTCGAGCCCAGGGCAATGGCCGCGCCCACAAGGAGGGGGAGTACGAGCAGGGCTGTCAGTAGCCGCATCAATTACTCCGTTGCCAGGCCGGGGGCCCAGCTGTGCCATACATCCGGTGTGGGAATTGGCGTGGGAGAGGGAGTCAGTGTCGGCGTAGGTGAAAGTGTGGGCATAGGCGTTTCGCCGGTCTCGATGGGGGACACCTGGGTCTCGGGGCAATCCACACTTGGGTACTGGGCGAGGATCACGATCCAGGCGATAGCAGGGGGATCCTGCTGGTGGAACTTCGCCACGCCTGCGCACCGAAATGGGGGCGATGTTGGGCTGGACGGGAAGTCCGCGGTGGCACCGCTCCCGGGATAGAGCACGCCATCGACAAAGTCGCTCAGGGGAACGTCTGCCACGTTAGGCCCCGCAAGAGCAAAGACACCTTCGCCAGAGCCATACGACCAGAATGGGTGGTAGCCGCAATCCTCGGCGCGTTCTGCCCAGTTGCGGCCCTCACCATCGATGTGGCCGTTGGAAGTGAACGGGTCGTGGGCGAGGTACTCGGCCTGCCAGGCAGCTGCAGCGTTCAGCGGACCGGAAGGCACGAGCTGAGCCGAGGGGTACTGGAGATGGCTGTCGCGCCATGCCTGCAGTTCGGCTAGGAAGGCAAACTCCTCGCTGTCCATAGCGTCGTGAGGCGTTCCGCAGGGACCCTGCGCGCTGGCATCGCGGGAAAGCGAGAAAACGAGTGCTGTTGCCCCGACGATTGGAAGCAACAGCGCGATAGCGACGTAGGTAATCTTGGCCATAGCTACAACGGCGGGGTGCCGCTTTGGCACCATAACACGACCCAATTTGTGCGCTATTGGCCCTGTTTGCAGCCTTAACCTCCACGCCGGCCGGGCAGCCCACGGCGTAGTATCGCGTTCCACAACGATCTCCGGGAGGCCCCATGACGCGACCGCTCACCGGTGTGCGGGTGCTTGACTTCACCGAATACGTCGCCGGTCCGTACGGCACGATGATGCTTGCCGATCTCGGCGCCGAGGTCGTGAAAGTTGAGCCGCTGGACGGCGATCACTGGCGGCGCCAGCAGCCACTGGCACCGCTCGAAAGCCGCTACTTTGTGGCGGTGAATCGCGGTAAGCGCTCGCTGTCGCTCGATATCTTCAGCGACGCGGGCCGGGCTGTAGTCGATGACCTCATTCGCGAAGCCGACGTGGTGATCATGAACTACCGCCAGCCGACGGTAGAGCGGCTTCGCCTTGACTACGACTCGGTGCGAGCGGTACGTCCGGATGTGATCTACTGCAATATCACCGCCTTCGGCACACGGGGACCGTTCAAGGACCGGGCCGGCTTCGACCTGCTCATGCAGGCGATGACGGGGATCATGGATTTCGAACGGAAGGTTGACCGGGGGGTCCCGGTGGGAATCTTGACGGTGGCACCTGCCGACCTCAGTGCCGGGATGTTCTCGGCTTTCGCCGTTGCATCGGCGCTATACGAGCGCGAGAGGACGGGCGAGGGGCACCGCATCGACCTGTCGCTCTACGCCGCGGCGATGGCAATCCAGTACAGGGTGGCGCTCTCCATCGACAGGTACGACGCAGAGGACCGTGAAGCGATGCTGCAGGCTATCGATGCCGTCCGTGAGCAGGGGCTTGGGTACGAGGCAACATTGGACTTCCGGTCGGGCCTTGGTCTTCAGCGGGCGACCGCGCACTACTACCGGGCCTACCAGGCGAAGGATGGCATGGTTGCCGTGGCCTGTCTCAACAACCGCCAGCGCCGGGCCCTCCGCGATGAGCTGGGGATCGAAGACGAGGCGGTGGAAGGTGGTGTGTTCGAGGGGCGGGAGATGACCGGCGAAGAACACTCCGCCCTCATGGACACGTTCGAGGAGAAGTTCTTGCTGCGCACCGTCGCCGAATGGCTGGAGATCTTCGAGCGAATCGATGTCCCTTCCGTCCCGGTGCGACTGACCGAGGAGATCTTCACGGACCCCCAGGCGGCAGCGCTGGGGCTTTTCCAGACCATTGAGCATCCGGCCCTGGGGCCGATCACCAGTGTTCGTTCGCCGCTCGAGTTCGACCACGAGCCGATGGCCAATCCCCTCCCATCACCCGCACTTGGCGGCGACGCCGACAGCATCCTCGCGGACCTGGGCTATTCGGCAGAAAGGGTTGCGGCCCTGCGGGAGGCGGGAGTGCTGCGCGCCCCCGAGTGAGTGGCGTGCCCGCCGGTAGGGGCCAGCGTAGAGTTGGCACCAATAATCGAGGATCAGGAGAGGCCGGATGGAGTTCTGCACCTACGAAAAGAAGGGCCATGTGGCCTATGTGACGATCACCCGCCCGGAGGTGATGAATGCCCTGCACATGTTTGCCAGTGCCGAATTGGGCGAGGTCTGGGATGATTTCGCGGCGGACGACGAGATGTGGGTGGCAGTGCTCACGGGCCAGGGTGACAAGGCGTTTTCTGCGGGCAACGACCTGAAGTACACGGCCGAAATGTCGCGGATGACGCCGGAAGAGCGGCCAAAGCCGCCGCGAGCCAACGGAGGATTTGGTGGACTGACCAACCGCTACGACCTCTTCAAGCCGATCATCGCCCGGGTCAATGGCTTCGCCCTCGGTGGTGGATTCGAAATGGCGATGGCCTGCGACATCATCGTTGCGGCGGAACACGCAGAGGTCGGATTGCCCGAGCCGCGCCGAGGCCTGATTGCGGGTGCCATGGGCGTCCATCGACTACCTCGCCAGGTGCCCCTGAAGGCGGCGATGGGCTACATGCTTACCGGCCGCCACATCCCGGCCCAGCGCGCCTATGAACTCGGCGTGGTGAACGAGGTGGTGCCGCTGGCCGAGCTCGATGCCGCGGTGGAATCGTGGGTGCAGGACATATTGCGGTGCGCGCCGCTGTCCGTTCGGTCTACGAAAGAAGCAGCGATGCGCGGTCTGAACATGACTCTCGAGGAAGCCGGTTCGGCCAGCTACGAGTGGGAGGAACGGCGCCGCAAGAGCCAGGACCAGGTGGAGGGACCCAGGGCCTTCGCTGAGAAACGCCAACCAAACTGGACCGGCAGCTAACGCGGCGGAACCCGGACGACGAAAGAGGTCCGCTGCCTGACACCGGGCCTCCTGACCTGGGGATCGCCCAAGTGCGACTACTGACCGCCGGCAGGTGACCCGGCCGATTCCGGCACGGCAGCGGCCGGACCCTCGACGTTGACGTGCGGCAGCAGGCGATCAAGCCAGCCCGGGAGCCACCAGTTGCGTTCACCGAGCAACTCCATGGTGGCCGGGACGAGGAAGAGCCGGACGATGGTGGCGTCGACAAAGATGGCCGTCGCCAGTCCGAGGCCGAATTCCTTGATGATGCGGTCGGCGCCGAGCACGAATGAGCCGAAGACCGCGATCATGATGGCAGCGGCAGCGGTGATCACCCGGGCTGTGGCCGTCAGGCCATGGGCAACGGCGGTCGCGTTGTCGTGGCCGGCGAGGTGCTCCTCACGGATCCGGCTGATGAGGAACACTTCATAGTCCATCGAAAGGCCGAACACGATGGCGAACATCATCATGGGCAGGAACGTCTCTACCGGTCCCTTCTCGATACCAATGAGGTTGGCTCCCCATCCCCACTGGAAGACCGCGACGATGACGCCATAGGCCGCGCCGATCGAGAGCAGGTTCATGACAGCGGCCTTCGCAGCAACGAGGAGCGACCGGAACACCACCATCAGGAGCAGGAAGCTCAGGCCTATGACGCCGATGAAGAGGTACGGCATCCGTTCGATGATCCTGTCCTGGGAGTCGACGTTTGCGGCCACGCCGCCGGTGACCAAGAGATCGCCGCCGGACTCTCCAACAATCGGCGCGATCTCGTTGCGGAGGGCGTGAACGACGTCGTTTGTCCGGGTGTCCTGGGGCTTGGTGCCGGGGAGCACCGTGAGCAGTGCCGTGTCTCCCGCGGGGTTGAACTGGGGAGGGTTGACACGGGCAACGTTGGCCAGGGACGCGATCTCGTCGCTGGCTGCTTCGACAACGGCGGTGCGTTCTGATTCGGCGACGCCGGCCAGATCGACCATCACGATGAGGGGCGCGTTGAAGCCCGGGCCGAAACCCTCCGCCTGGAGGTCGTAGGCACGGCGCGAATGGAATGACTCGGGGTTGTTCCCGGCATCGGTGAACCCGAGCGTCATGTCGAGGATCGGGGAGGCGAGGACGAGCAGGATCACCACGGCCACACCGAAGACTGCCAGCGGCCGGCGCTGGATCATCTTGGCCATGCGATACCAACCACTATTGCGGTCGACGCCTTCTGTAGAGTGAAGGAGGGGAACCTTCCAGCTATCGATGCGGTGTCCGGCCAGCGAAAGGAAGGCAGGCATGAGTGTCACTGCGATGAGGACGGCGGTGAGGACGACGATCCCCCCGGCGGTACCGAGGGCCCCGATCGCGGGGATGCCCATGACCCAGAGGCCGAGGAACGACACGGCGACCGCGATGCCGGCAAAGAGGACCGACCGGCCGGCGGTGGTGACGGCACGAACGACCGACTCCTCCACGTCCATTCCGGAATGGAGACCTTCGCGGAAACGGGTGACGACCAGTAGCGAGTAGTCGATCCCTACACCGATGCCGATCATCGCGGCGAACTGGGGGCTGAAGTCCGGGAAGGATAGGACGTTGGCGCCAAGGATGATCAGTGCGAAGCCGGTGCCAAGGCTGAAGAGCGCGGCCCCCAGGGGCAGGCCCATTGCCACCACGGAGCCAAATGCCAGCAGGAGGATGATCGCGGCGAAGATGAGGCCGACCCACTCAGAGGCGAACTCGGGCTGCTCGTTCCAGAACACTGCTTCACCGCCCGCCTCTACCTGGAGGCCACCGGAGTTCGCTGCATCGACGATTTCGAGCATGCCATCGACGGTGCCCGCGGGGATGGCCGTTGCCTGTTCGGTGAAATGAACAACGGCGCGCGCTATCGTCCCGTCTTCGGAGATGTAGCCTGGCTGCTCATAAGGTGACTCGACGCCCCCTACGGCATCAAGCGCCTGGATGTCGCCGAGGACTCTCTCAATGACATCGCGGATGGCGGGTGAGTCGACACCGTTCCCCGCTCTGAAGACGACTTCCGCGTCGCTGCCCGCACGTGCCGGAAAGCGAGTCTGGAGGAGGTCGATTGCCTCCTGCGATTCTGTGCCGGGCATCTCAAATCCCGAATCGAAATCCCCTGCAAACGACACCTGCAGGGCCATGAGGGCGATGAGTGCCACTACCCAGGCGCCGATTACGCGGCCTCGCCGGCGATGGGCGAGCCGGGCCCAGCGTTCGAGGATCGAGGTTCGTCGCGGACTGAGCGCCATGATTTCTGGCTCCTACGTTGGGTTAGCGGCGTGAACGGGTGCCACAGTCGCCGAATCGCCGCCGGCGATCTCGTAACGCGGGGGTGTCCTGCTAATGCAGGAGCCTCGCCACTCAGAAGATGGCGCCCGGCGAAGGGTAAAAGTCGCAAAAGCTGGAGTCCAGTTGGCCGGGTAAGGCACTTCACACAGCGGTGAAGTGCGGATGCGGGCTTGTTGGGCCCGGCGTGGGCCCGGTTGGTGCGTGGGTGTGCATCCGCTTCTGGCATAATCCGGCAATGACTTGGTTCGCCGACGAAGTAGGAAGCTGATGGGCCAGCAGTCGATTGTCACATTCGCGCCCCGGTTTGAGCGGAGGTAACGGATGGCAAGTCGCCGCGTGCACTACGCCCGTACGCAGGACGGAGTGCGTATCGCATGGGCCGAGTGGGGAGAAGGTAGCCCGCTAGTTTTCCGTGTTGGGAATGGCGCTTCCGTTGAACTTGCAGAAGTGCTCCCGGAATACTTCGATGCGGTGACGAAGTCTGGCTACCGGCTCGTCATGTACGACCCTCGGGGAACGGGTCTTTCACAACGCCCTGTTGACCATGTCGATTGGCAATCCTTACTCGATGATGCGGAAGCGGTGCTCGGTGCAATCCACGACGAGACCCTCGCACTCAACTCGCCCGCCGAGCCGATAGCGGCCCGGACGGCTTTAGCTCTTCTTGAAAGGCACCCCCAGCGATTCACCCATCTCGTTCTGTACGCCCCCTATGCGTCGCACACAGAGTTCCGCGACTCTTCTCGCCTGGGTCGCGCCGCGCCGGGACTTCGGGAGATGGATTGGGAGACGCGAACCGAGGTCGTTGAGCGAGTGCTTCGCAATGTGGCCAACCCTGTGCTTGGGGAGCGCGGAGGAGAACTGATACGTAAGTCGGTCGATGAAGGGACGTACGATGCCTATCGGCGACTGATGCGAACTGAACTTACCGAGAATTACCGCCGGGTTCGCGTTCCCGCGCTCGTCGTTGCACACACAAAGGGCCCAGTTCCAGTCGAGCTGTCGCAAGGCGTTGCAGCGCTCATCCCGGGATCTACGTACGTCCAGATCTCAGACCCGACCTGGGTTGAGGCCGTTGAGGCGGAGGTCGCGTTCTTCGGGCATGAGAACCGTCGCCAGGACACCTCTCGCGCTCCTTCCGCTTTCCGCACCATCCTCTTCACCGACGTCGTTGCCTCCACACCCCTTCTCACCCAGCTGCGCGACGCGAAGATGCGCGAGGTCATGCACGACCACGACACCCTCATGGAGGCGGCCGTCATCGGCCACGGCGGACGTGTCGTCAAGACCATCGGCGATGCCTTCATGGCCGAGTTCGCCGTGCCGAGTGCCGCGGTGGAAGCTGCCATCGAGGCACAACGCGCCATCCGCGAGCAGTTCGCTGACTCGGACGTGCCGGTTCGCATTCGCATCGGCATCAACGCCGGGGAGCCGATCGAGGAGGACGGCGACCTCCACGGAGCCAGCGTCGTCATCGCCAAGCGCCTGGAGTC
>JAGQGZ010000092.1 GCA_020432105.1 Dehalococcoidia bacterium
CTGGAAGACATCGACCAGCCCCTGATCCCACCTGAGCTGGATGGAGATGAGGATAAGTGGCCGCGTCCGGCTTTTGGTGAGATGCTGGACTTCTCAGTGAGCTACGTAGTTGATCCAATGCGAGTAGCGGATGCAATGGACCCCAGCAAGCAGCAGGAGCGCGATCCTTTGATGGACCTCCAACCTAGCCTGCCGTATCATGGCGCACCCAGGATGCAGGGACCTGCTGGTCCGCCGGATATGGGACCATCCATGGGGCAGGGATTACCACAGCCCGCTGATCCGATTGGTTCGAGTGACTAAACATGCGCATCTACCTCGATCACGCCGCCACTACCCCTCCTGACCCCCGGGTGCTCGACGCCATGTGGTCGGCCTACACCGAGACGTGGGGGAATCCCTCGAGCATCTACCTGGAGGGTCAGCAGGCGAACGCTGTGCTTGAAGATGCCCGCAAGACCTGCGCCGATCTCCTCGGCGTGAGTCCCCGCGAGATTGTCTTCACGGGGAGCGGCAGCGAGGGCGACAACGCCGCCATTCGTGGCGCAGCCTATGCGCAGCGAGAAGCCGGGCGAGGCGACCATGTCATAACGTCGCAGATCGAGCACCACGCCGTGCTCCACACAGTCGAACAACTCGAACGAGAGGGCTTCCGGGCAACGTACCTGCCCGTCGATGCAGATGGATTCGTCTCGCTCGAGGCCCTCCGTGAGGCGGTCGGTGAAGACACGGCCTTGGTGTCCATCATGGCTGCCAACAACGAAGTGGGAACCGTTCAGCCCATCGGCGAGATCTCGGCGATTGTGAAAGAGCGAAACCCCCGCACGCTTGTCCACACCGATGCCGTCCAGGCCGCGGGCGCAGTCGATATTGCGCCGGCACACCTCGGCGTCGATTTCCTAAGCATCGCTGCCCACAAGTTCTACGGTCCCAAGGGTGTTGGGTTGCTCTACATAAAGAATCGCTCGCGGTGGCAGCCATTCATCCATGGCGGCGCCCAGGAGCGTGAGCGGCGAGCGGGAACGGAGAACCTCGCCGGGATCGTGGGGCTCGCCCGGGCAATGGAACTGGCCTGGTCCGAAGCAGACGAGCGCAACAGGCACGTACAGGCATTACGCGACCGCTTGCTTTACGGCCTGCCGGAACGCATCCCCGATACGGTCGTCACCGGGACGCAGGACCTCGATCGCCGTCTCCCCAACAACTTCAGCTGTTGCTTCCGCAACGTCGAAGGTGAGAGCGTCCTCCTTGCCCTGGACCTCGCCGAGATTGCGGCGAGCAGTGGCAGCGCCTGCACCACCGGTTCGCTCGAACCCTCGCACGTCCTCACGGCTATGGGTATAGATGGCGACCTGGCTCACGCCTCGCTCCGTCTCACGCTCGGCAAGTCCAACACGGACGAACAGGTCGACCGGGTGCTCGACGTGCTCCCCGGCATCGTCGAGCGGTTGCGATCCCTGTCTACTTAGCCGTTGATCCCGTGTTCATTGAGGAAATCGATGATGTCCTGCACGATGCGGATGTTCTCCGCATCTTCGTCGCTGATCTCGAGGTCTTCAGCGTCGTCGGCAAAGGCCTCCTCAATCGCGATCGTCAGGTCCACGATATCCAGTGAGTCAGCGCGGAGATCGTCGACGAGGCTGGCCTGCGGGGTCACCTCTTCGGCTGGAACTTTCAACTGCGCGACAACGACATCGCGTACGCGCTCGAACAGTGTGGCCATGACCCCTTCTCTCCCTGGTCCGCGAACACCGAACCGCGCCGCCGCGACGGTACGGTGGCACGGGTGACTTCGCGGGATGCTACCTTACGGCCGATATTTACGAAAGATCACGCACCCGTTTTGACCGCCGAACCCAAACCCGTTGGCGGCCGCTGCGTTGACGGTGCGCTGGGCTGCTTTCAGCGGTGTGTAGTCAAGGTCGCACGCCGGATCCGGCGTATGAAGATTGATAGTCGGTGGCACGATGTCCTCGTAGCAGGCCATCGCTGCCGCAAGCGCACCCACCGCGCCGGCGGCGCCCAACAGGTGCCCAACCATGGACTTCGGCGAACTCAGTGCGAGCGACCTCGCATGGTCGCCGAACGCTGCCTTGACGGCGGCAGTCTCGGAGGCGTCGTTTAACGGCGTGCCGGTGCCGTGCGCGGCAATGTAGTCGATGTCCGTAGGCCCCAGGCCCGACGCCTTCAGTGCTTCACCAATCGCCTGGGCCGCACCCGATCCGTCTTCCAGCGGTGCCGTGATGTGGTAGGCGTCACAGCTAAGCCCGCCCCCTGCCAGTTCCGCATACACCCGCGCGCCACGGGCCTTCGCATGTTCCTCGGATTCGATCACGAGGACGACCGCGCCTTCGCCAAAGACGAAACCATCACGGTCAGCGTCGAACGGACGGCTCGCGCCCTTGGGGTTGTCGTTGCGGCGGCTGAGCGCCTTCATGTTCGCCAGGCCGGCGATGGGGAGCGGATGCAGCGCTGCCTCACTGCCGCCCGCAAACACCACGTCAGCGATCCCGTTGTCGATCATCGTCTTCGCTTCGATGTACGAATAGAGTCCACTCGCGCAGGCGGCGACACTTGCCATCGCCGGACCGCGTAACCCGAGTTCCATGGAAACCTGGCAGGCCCCCATGTTCGGCGCCATCATCGGGATGTAGAAAGGGCTCACCCGGCTCGCGCCACGGCCCAGCAGCACTTCCATCTGCTCCATCGTGTCGATAGCCCCGCCCGAACCGGTTGCGATGGCCGATGCGGCCCGGTGCCGGTTCGCATCGGTGAGCACAATGCCGGCGTCTTCCGAAGCGATCTTGGCCGCAGCCACCGAGAACTGGGCAAACCGCGACATCCGCCGCCACGACTTGGTCTCCATGTAGTTGGCCGGATCGAAGTCCTTCACTTCGGCCGCGATTTTCACGGGAAGATCTGTGGCATCGAAGCGGGTGATGGCACCCGCCCCGGATTCGCCGGCCTTCAGGTTGTTCCAGAATTCGTGGCCGGTGAGGCCAATGGGCGTGATGGCTCCAAGGCCAGTCACCAGTGCTCGCGTCACAGGGATCTCCGGGGAATCAGGATAGGGCTCGGAATATCACGCAGGAGTTGTGTCCGCCGAGCCCGACAGATGTCGTCAGCGCCACTTCTACCGGAATTGACTGCGCCTCGTTCGGCACGTAGTTGAGGTCGCACTCGGGATCGGGCGTTGTGTAGTTGATAGTTGGGGGCACCTTCTGGTCACGGATGGCCATGACGCACGCCAGCGCCTCGACCGAACCGCTGGCGCCCATGCAATGGCCCGTAATCGGCTTCACCGAGCTTATCGCCGCCGAGTAAGCAGCCTCTCCCATCAACTCCTTGAACACGGCCGTCTCAACCTTGTCGTTCAGTGGCGTCCCGCTGCCGTGCGGGTTGATGTAGTCGATCGTCGCCGGGTCGATCTCGGCCTTACGAATGGCTGCTGACATTGCGCGCTTGAGGCCGCGGCCGGTCTCGTGCAGGGCGATCATGTCGAATGCGTCGTTGGAGGCTCCGTAGCCGACCACCTCGCAATAGATCCGGGCGCCACGGGCCATCGCGTGGTCGTAGTCCTCGAGAATCATGGCGCCGGCGCCCTCTCCCGCGACAAATCCATCACGGTTCAGATCGAACGGCTTGAGTGCTTTGGCGGGATTCTCGTTGTCGCCAGCCAGAGCCCGCATCGCGCACCAGGTGGCGTGGAAAATCGGCAGCAGCACGGCTTCGCAGCTTCCGGCAATCGCCGCCGTGGCGTCGCCGCGCTTGATCACCTCGTACGCCTCACCCAGGGAGCCGCCACCCGTCGCACAGGCGCTCACCACTGCCATGTTGTGGCCGCGTGCCCCCGTCGCGATGGCGATGTGCCCGCTGATCGCATCGTTGATGAAGTTGGCCACCAGGAACGGTGTGATCCGTCGTGGCCCCTTGGTGTCGAGGATCTGCTGGTTCTCGACGATCATGTCAACGCCACCGCCGCCGGAACTGAAGACAACGGCGACATCGTCGGCATTCGACTCGTTGATCTCGAGCTGGCTGTCGTCGAGGGCTTCGAGTGCGGCAGACATGCCGAACTTCACCCCGCGGGTCATGTGACGCTGTTGCTTGGCGTCCACCCGTTCACCCAGGTCGAAGTCCTTCACTTCCGCCTGGATCCGCACCGGGTAAGGATCCGCATCGAAGAGCGTGACCGGGCCGATGCCGGAGCGCCCTGCAAGCATTGCCTGCCAGGTGTCCTCAGCCGTGTGGCCTACGGCCGTCACGGCCCCCACGCCAGTCACGACGATCCGCCGGCTCACAGCGCTGCCGCCTCAACCAGGCTGAACCGATCACCCAGCATGCCCTCGTACTCGTCGCTGATGCTCAGGCTGTTCACCTCGTAATCGATGCGGCGAATCACTCGTGTCAGCACGTTTCCCGGCCCAACCTCGATGAACAGGTCAGCCCCCCTGTCTCGCATCATCTCAACCGACTTCTGCCAGAGCACGCCCATGAGTAGCTGGTCGCGCAGCTCGGTCTGCACATCTCCGCTCTTCTCGATGAGTTGTGCCCCCGTGTTACCGACGATTGGCGGCTGGGGATCCTTCAGCGGTAGCTTCTGCAGCAACCTGCTCATTCCTTCGCTTGCCTTCGCCATTAGCGGCGAATGTGAAGCAATGGTTATCGGCAGGCGGACCACTCGCCGCGCACCGGCCAGGTCGCACATCTCCATTGCCCGTTTCAGTGGTTCCAGCGCCCCTGAGATTACGTTCTGTCCCTCACAGTTCGCGGTCGCGAGACCGACGTAGCCGTCGGTTGCAGCCTCAGCGCAGATCGCCTCGACCTTGTCCTGGGGCAGGCCAAGGACCGAAGCCATGCCCCCTGGCTGTTCTTTTCCGGCAGCCTCCATCAGTACGCCTCGCTCCCTCACCAACATCAACCCGTCATCGAATCCGATGCTCCCGGCGGCAACCGCTGCTGTGTATTCGCCCATGGAATGGCCGGCCACCAGGAATGGTTCGAACTTCCGGCCGAGCATCTCCCAGCGCTCTTTCAAGGCGGCCAACCAGGCCATTGAAGTGACGAACGAGGCGGGCTGCTGGTTCACAGTTTTCTCAAGCTCGTCTTCGGGGCCCTCCCAGCAGAGCTTCGATAACGGTGCTCCGTATACTTCGTCCGCCCGATGAAAGATGTCCCGGGCAGCCTTCGACACCTTCGCAAGTGCCTGCCCCATGCCCACGTGCTGCGAACCCTGCCCTGGGAAGACCAGCGCAAGATGCTGCCACTGTTTGATTTCTTGATCCATGACGGGTCAGCCCTCCGCGGGGAACCTTGGCTCGTCGCCGTTGAGACGAAAGGATAGCATCCTGAGCCGTTGCAGACGGGCCAATTGCTAAAGCAGGTTCACGGGATCGATGTCCACCGTCCAGCGCGGCCCAAAGCGCACCTTGTCCAGCAGCTGGCCGGGGTTCCTGCCTCGTAGCAGGACATTCCAGCGGTAGTCGCCCCGTATCCGGCGAATGTACGCTGGCGAAGGCCCCAGCACGTCCGGATCCGTTCGGCCCGCCGCATCCCGATGGGCTCGCAGTTCCGTTGCCACTCGCGAGGCTTCCTCCAGTCCGTGTTCCTGCTTCGGGTGGCGGAATGTTAGCCGGGCGAGACGCCCAAATGGCGGATATGCAGCCCGGCGACGGTGTTCCATTTCCAGTTCGTAGAACTGCTCGTAGCCGCCCGTTGCGGCAGCCACGATGGCAGCGTGGCCTGGCTCGTACGTCTGGATGAAGGCCCGCCCAGGCTGGTCGCGCCGTCCAACCCGCCCCGACACCTGCGCCAACAGCTGATAGGTGCGTTCCGGCGCGAGGTAGGTTGGCAGGTGGAGTCCGACATCGGCGTCCACCGCTCCGGCCACCGTCATTCGGGGCAGGTCCAGCCCTTTCGCCAGCAATTGCGTGCCGACCACAACGTCAATCTCACCCGCTTCCAGCCTTGCCACCAGGCTTTCGTGGGCACCCTTGCGGCGCGAAGTATCACTATCCCAACGCGCGATGCGCGCGCCTGGGAACGCCCGGTGCGCTTCGTATTCGATGCGTTGTGTCCCCACTCCGAACGGGCGGTAGCGCTTCTTGCGGCAGCGGGGACACTCCTCGTCCAGTTTTCGCGAGCGGCCGCAGTGGTGACAGATGAGCCTCGGGGCGATCGCGTCCGTCGTATCCAACCCCATCGCCACCCGGCAAGTGGGACACTCCGGCACGTATCCGCAGTCTCGACAGAGCATGAAGCGGGCCGCACCTCGCCGGTTGACGAAGAGAATCGACTGATTTCCTTCCGTAAGCGCCTGCCTCACGGCACGCACGAGCGGGATACTGAATATGCCCCGGTTCCCGGCCTTCAGCTCCTCGCGCATGTCCACCACTTCGATGGTCGGTGGCTTGCCTGGGCGGACACGTCCGTTGCCATCCGGTATCAGCCGCTCGTCAAGAACATGCAGGCTTGCCTGTCCCCCCTTTGCTCGCGCATAACTCGTCACATCCGGGGTGGCCGAACCCAGTACCAGCCTCGCCCCCGTCAACCCCGCCAGGAATCTCGCGGCCGAACGGGCGTGATAGCGGGGCTGGGGGTCACTCTGCTTGTAGCTCGGCTCGTGTTCCTCGTCGAGGACAATCAGCTGCACCCTTGGCGCCGGCACAAACAGGGCACTCCGCGAGCCGAGCACCAGCCGTTTCTCGCCGGATTGCACCTGGTACCACTGGTCGTAGAGTTCGCCGCCGGAGAGCCCGGAATGGAAGATCGCCAGCTGGTCACCGAATCGCTCCCCCAGGCGCCGCATCGCCTGGGGCGTCAGCGAGATCTCGGGAACCAGGACGATTGCGCTTCCACCGTCGTCCAGTACTCGCCGAATGAGGTCGAGGTAGACCTCCGTCTTGCCTGCTCCCGTAACCCCGTGCAGGAGGTGTTCACCCGGCGTGTCCCAGATCGCATCGGCGACAGCCTGCTGCGCATCCGAGAGCCGCAGCGGTTGCGTTGATGTGGCGGGCAGCAGCTCATAGGGAGCCCGGTCCAGGCGTATCTCCACCTCCTCGAGCCAGCCCTGTTCGATCAGGTGTTCGACGTGCTTCCGCTGGACGCCCATTTCCCGTGCCTCGCCAAGCGTCAGTTCACCGGAGTCAGCAAGGCCTACGAGCAGTCGGGCTGCGACCGAACGAGCCTGGGCCGTTGCCAGTCGCCTTCCTTCCGTGCGGAGCTCTGCCGAAGGACGCAGCGGTCGTAGTCTTCGTTCGAATCGTGGGTTCCCGGCAGGACGGGCCAGGCCCTGGGTGACGGTGATCTGGCCGGCCGCCTGGAGCTTCCGCAGCCGTTCCAGCGTCACCGAGCCGACTTTCTCCCGTAAGGCCTCGAGCGTCAGCTGTTCGCGCCCGCCCAGCGCCGCCAGGACCTTATGGTCGCCCGGGTTCACCGGGAGAAGCGGTGGTACGTCGACCGCTGAGACCATGGTCACGCTCTTTTGCCCGTAGCCGTGGGGCAAACACACCGATAGGCAATCCCACAGTGGGGCCAGGTACTCGTTGCTCAACCAGTAAGCAAGGTCGATGTGGACGCTATCGAGCACGGGGTGGGGGTCCGCAATAGCATCGATCTCGCGCACTTCCGAGACTTCTGACTGGTCGGGAAACCCGACAACGATGCCCTGGAGGAGCCGCGGCCCGTAAGGCACGAACACTGCCTGGCCGGTCGTAACCCGCATCTTGGGTCGCTCGCGGTAGGTGAACGGCCGCCGGGCCGGTTGTCCAGAATTCACCGCCACATCGACAAGCCGGCCATCACTGCTCACAACGACCATCGTTCAGTGAATGGCCCCGGAGTTCAATACGCCTTTCGCATGCGGTGCCCCCAACTGCAAGCGATTGCTACACTCGACGCTACACCCAACGGCGGCTCCAGATGACGCGAAAAATCCTTGACGTTCATATGCACTTCCCACGCAACTGGGAGAAACCTGAGGAAGACCCCGCTCCGATGGTCGATCGCCTGGTCGATGTAGCGACCACGGCTGGCATCACAAAGTCATGTCTGCTGACTGGCGGTCGATTTGGCCCGAGCTACGAGCGCGGGCTGGAAATCGCCCGCAAATACGGCGACTTCTTCATCCCCGTCGCGGTCATCGACCCGGAGGTGATCGGGCCGAAGGAGGTCTCGAACCTTCACGCCATGGGCTACCGGGGCCTGAAGATCATCGGGACGGCCCGGGACTACGACTGCCCGGACTACATGCCTGCCTATGGTCGCGCCCAGGATCTGCAGATGCCCATACTCTTCCATATGGGCGTGATCGGTGGCGGCCTCGACTATTCCCGCACCCACCCGCGCCGCAGTGCCGATGCAGCCCAGGCCTACCATCGGATGATGGCGATGTCGGGCATGCTCCGTGATGTCTCTGCCTCGCGGATGAACCCGCTGCACCTCGATACGATTGCCAGCCGCTTCCCTCGCCTTCGGATCATCGGCGCGCACCTCGGCAACCAGGGCAACTACGAATTCGCTGCTTCCGTGGCGCGGTGGAGACATCATGTCTGGTTCGACATGAGCGGTGGCGAGACCATCGAGCGCCACGCTGTTGAGCGCAATCTCATCGGCGTCGAGATCGGCATCGAAAAGCTGGTCTGGGGTAGCGACTGCGGGATGGATGAGATCAAGGAGCACATCGACCGCTTCGATGCCATCTACGACCAGCTGGAGCTCGACGAAGATCAGCGCCACCGGCTCTGGTGGGCAAATGCCGCCGAGATCTACGGCCTTGAAGAGCCTACTTTCGCTGAGGAGTAGGTGCTGAGCGCGAGTGCCCGGCCACGACCCACAGGTGGCGTAGCGGCCCGCATCACGCTACTGGTACTGGTAGCCGCCACCGGCATCGTGGGATACCTCGGCATCCGCCCCTCGCAATCGTGGATCCTGGCGCTCACAGCCGTGCTCGTGGCCCTCGCCGTCGATGGCATCGTTCGTACGCATCCCCGCTGGCGCCAAAGCGGCTTTGCCAATGGCCTCGTGCATCTCATGCTGCCCGGGCTGGCTGTCCTTGCTGCCGGCCTCTTCATCCACGAGACCCTGGACGGCTACGAGAGGACGGGCGCCGGGATCCTGGCTGCCCTCGGTGTTGGAGCCATCGCCCTTGGTCTCTACACCACCGTGGACTATTCCTCCACCTACTACGGTGCAATGCGGATCGGCCTCGCGGTCGCCACCTATCTCGCTGCCTTCGCACTCTTCAGCGTGTCCTACGCGGCCGACGTCAATCTCCCGGTGAGTGCTATCGCCGTGGGCGTCGTAGCCGCCCTCCTCGCAACCGAGCTCATTCGTGAGAGCCGGATGCTCGACAACAGCTCGCTCATCGCTGGCTTCGCGATAGGCATTTCGCTGGCCGAACTGCGGGTTGCACTCTACTTCTTTCCGCTCGACGGTCTCCTTGGTGGCGCCCTCCTCGTCATCGGCTTCTATCTCGGTACCGGGTTGGTCCATCATCTCGGCGACCGCGACCTCCAGTTCCTCACGCTCCTCGAATACCTCGCGGTGGCCGGGGTTGCCGTCGCCGCCGTCGTCTTCACCCGAGTCACGGTCGGCGGGTAGCGTTCATGCGGCTCAGTTCGTGGAACATCAATGGCATCCGGCATGCAGTCGGGACGGGTGACCTCGGGGACTGGTTAGCCTCGTCGGCCCCGGATATCGCCGGGTTCCAGGAGGTCAAGGCTGCCCCGGAGCAGTGTCACGACCGTCCCTGGCTCGACCTTGGTTACCACGAATGGTGGCACCCCGCCGAGCGCAGCGGCTACAGCGGCATCCTTCTCCTCGCGAAGACTGAGCCCGATGAGGTTCGCCGCGGACTCCAGGTTGACGAATACGATCGTGAAGGCCGCCTCATCGAGGCCACCTTCGGCAGGCTCTCGGTCCTTACCACCTATTTCCCCAACGGGCAGAAGAAGAACGTCCGCGTGCCCTTCAAGCTCGCGTTCATAGAAACCTTCTTCGCCCGCATCGAGGCTCTCAGGCGTATGGGGCAGTCGGTCGTTTTCATGGGAGACCTCAATGTTGCGCACACCGACGATGATCTCGAACGCCCGGCGGAGGCCGCCGGCAACACCGGCGTCCTCCCGGAGGAGCGCGCCTGGCTGGATCGGTTTGTCGAGGCCGAGTATGTCGATACGTTTCGCCATCTGCACCCCGAATCGACTCAGAGCTACACGTTCTGGGACCCCTGGCGAAACCGCCGTGAACGCAACATCGGCTGGCGAATCGACTACGTCTTCGTTTCCTCCGATCTCCTGCCGCACCTGCGCGATGCGTTCATTGAGCCGGCAGTAATGGGCTCGGATCACTGCCCGGTTGGCATCGATCTCGAACTCCCGCGTGACATCACCCGCTCGGGGGCTTAGAACTCTCCTAATAAGGGGGAATTCGAACGATGAGCAAGAACGCACCAGCGACGATTAAGCAACCGGCAACCGGCTCGCGAGGCATGGTCACATCGAATCACCAACTGGCCTCACTTGCCGGCACCGAGCTGCTCGCGCGCGGTGGCAACGCGGTCGACGCCGCCATCGCCACGATGTTCGCCCTCACCGTTGTTGAGCCGATGATGGTCACCATCTTCGGTGCAGGCTTTGTGAACATCAGGTGGGCCGACGGCCGGTGCACCGTGATCGACAATTACGTGACCATTCCCTCTGCTGCAACGGCCGACATGTTCAAGCCCATCCCCGGCAGCCTTGACCACGGCGTCGAAGGGCGGCTGAACGAGGTCGGCCATCTTGCCGTGGCAACCGGCGGCACGCTGCTCGGCTGGTGCACGGCCGTTGAGAAGTACGGCACCATGTCCCTCCCCGATGTCATGGGGCCCGCCATCCGCTTTGCTCGCCACGGTTACGCCACATCCCCCTACCTCCGCAACATCATCCGGATGAGTGAGGACGACATCCGCAAGTACCCCGACACCGCGAAGGTCTTCCTCCCTGGTGGAAAGGTGCCGGAGATTGGCGACACCATCACCCGTCCCGAATACGCAGACACCCTCGAAGCCATCAGCCTCAACGGCCCGGACTACCTCTATCACGGCCCCCTGGGGAAGGCCATCGCCGCTGACATGGCTGCCAACGGTGGCCTGATCACGATGGAAGA
>JAGQGZ010000093.1 GCA_020432105.1 Dehalococcoidia bacterium
CTCACGCACAGTTCCGGCTCGCTTGATATTGGCGTGGAGCTGGTGTTCTAGAAGCCCAGGGACTTCAACAGGGGGATGGTCATCCGCACCTGCTCTTCGGGCTGGTGCTGGTTGATCTCGAGGGTGACGGCATCGAGGCCGGACAGGTGCCTGGCATGCTCAGCGAGTTCGACATCGCCGGCGCCGGGAGCACGGTGGTCGGTGAGTTGTGTGACGTCGTGGACGTGGGCGCCGGCGCAACGTACCCCCGGCTCCCGGAACCAGTCGAAACGGTCGATGTAACCCATTCGCCATAGGACTTCCGCGTGACCAACATCGTGCCAATACCCAACCTGTTCGGGCGTGTATCCATCGACGAGTGCCGGCAGCTCTAAGGGGAGCGGGAACTCCGGCAGGTTCAGGCGGGACTCAAGGCCGAGCGTCACTCCCAGGAGAGACGCAACCTCGACGAGTTCGGCCAGCGTTTTTCGGGCGGCTTCGAGATAGGGCGGGGCATCGGCGAGCCGGACGGCAAGTGCCCTGCCCGCAGCCTCCCGATGCGGTGTGCCAGCGGCAAAGAGGCGACGGGCTTCGCGGTCGCCTGCCCATGCCCTGGATGTGCCACCGAGATGGCCAAGGTGGACGATCACCGCGTCTGCCCCAACTTCGCCGGCAAGACGGATGCTATCGAGGGTGTGAAAGACGGCGAGCTTGCGCTCATCTTCATCGATTGCGGCAAGGTTGAGGTTGGAGTTGGGTCGGCCGCCGACCTGGCGAAGTGGTGCGGGTTGGTGGACGCTGGCGATCGGCAGGATGTTTGCCGCGTGGATCGCCTCGATTTTCTCGGCCGGCGTCGAATGAGATATTTCGATAGCGTCGTAGCCGGCATCCTGGGCGAAGCGAGCGAATTCAGCGCCATCGTCGAAACGCGCGGTCTGGGCGTACATGGTGGACAGGACAAATCGGGTCATTCAGCGGATTCTGGACTATGTTGGCGGTCCACGGTGCGCGCCCGTGACGCCAGCCTGGAAGCACCAAGGGAGTAGCGGCGCGCGGCGAGGAACAGTGCCGGACCGGCGAGGGCTGCGAGGAAACTGAGCCAGAGGCCGGTGACATCCGTGGCGCCGAGCAGCGGGACGAGCAGGGCCGCAAGAACGGCCACCGCCATACTCACCGGCAGGAAGATGAGCCCGGCATCGCCGCGCGTCGAAATCGAAAGCACCAACCAGGGGACCACGCCGCAGAGCATCCATCCGCCAAGGAGGACGCTGAGGGCGAGGGCATCAAAGGACACTGCGTCAGCTCAGCAATCTATCGATATCGAAGCCGGTAATCACGACGGCGAAGGCGAGGAGCAGGGCCATCCCGGCGAGGTGCACGAGGCCCTCCCGCTCGGGAGAGATTCGGCGGCCGCCACGGAGGATCTCGATGAAGATGAACAGCGCCCGGCCACCGTCGAGCCCGGGGATCGGCAGCACGTTGAAGAACGCGAGGCTGAGGCTGAGCAGAGCGGCCAATTCGATGAGCGGGCGCCACCCGGCCTGTTGGACGATGTTGTCAGTCGTCTCTGCGATTCCGACGGGTCCGCTAAACACGGGCTGGCCCTCGCCGGAGAGTGACGCGCCGGAAGTGCCGGCAAACATCACCTGGATTTCGTTCTTGGTGAGTACGACGGTATCGAGGAGCTGGTTCCAACCATGCCTGACGGCGTCCCACGGCCAGTACTGCTGCGTCTCGGTGAAGGGGTAGAGGAGCTGGCAGTTGACCGGGTTGCCGTCGGCATCCACATCGGTACAGGTCGATGGCGGCCCCACGGTTATCCCGGTGGGGCCCTGGCCGGCCGGAGGACTCCAGCGGGCGTAGACGTCAGCCTCGAGGATTGAGCCGCCCCGGTTGATGAGCCAGTGTTGGTCTTCGCCGAGGTTGAGCCTGTTGGCGAGCAACATCTCGTCAACGTTCTTAATCTCGCGGCCCTCGACCTGAAGGATCAGGTCCCCAACAAGGATGCTCTGAACCGGCTCGCTACCGTCGCGCATGTCACCGGTGACGTGGGCCTCGGAAGCAGGGGAGCCCTCAGCGACGGACGTCACCTGGGCAAGGCTCAGGCTGCGCTCACGGGGGAGCATAAAGCCGAAGGAAAAGAGGGCGATGGCGGCGACGATGTTGATGGCAACGCCCGCATAGATGACCACGAGGCGCTTCCAGGCAGCGGCGGCAGCAAGTGACCGGGGGTCAGAAGGGTCTTCTTCACCGAGGAGACGGACGAAGCCTCCGATGGGCAGCCAGTTGACGGTGTATTCAGTTTCACCGCGTTTCCAGACGAGGCCCTTGACACGCGGGGGGAAGCCAATGGCGAATTCCAACACCTTGATACCGAACAGGCGGGCCGTGATGAAGTGGCCGAGTTCGTGGATCATCACCAGCGGCACCAGCAGGAGGAGGAGCAGGAAGGCGGCGCGGAAGACCGGGAACGGTCCGTCGAAGAGGAAATCCATCAGACGGTCACCTGGATCGAGTCACCGGCGGCGCTGCGGGCCCAGCGGTCGGCCCCGATTACTGCGTCGAGTTCGGGATCGGCGATGGCGGTGTGGCGCAGCATTACTGCTTCGATTATCGACGGAATCGCGGTGAAGCCGATCTTCCCGGTCAGGAAAGCGTCAACGGCGACTTCATCGGCGGCGGCCATGACAGCCGGCATGGTCCCCCCCGTCCGTCCCGCTTCCATTGCCAGACGGAGACAGGGGAAGCGGTCTATGTCCGGGCTTCCGAAGTGCAGGGTGCCAATCGATGCCAGGTCGAGGGGCGCCACGCTTGGCTCCGGCATGCGATCGGGATAGGCGAGTGCGCACTCGATGGGCAGGCGCATGTCGGGGTACCCGAGCTGGGCTTTCACGCTGCCGTCGGAAAACTCCACGAGCGAGTGGACGATCGATTCGCGGTGGAGGACGACCTCCACTCTGTCCATCGGCACATCAAAGAGCCACATCGCCTCGATCGTCTCCATGCCCTTGTTCATGAGGCTGGCGCTATCGACGGTGATCTTCTTGCCCATGGTCCAGGTGGGGTGATTCAACGCCTGTGTGGGCGTGACGGCAGCCAGGGCGGCGGGGTCGAGGTCGCGGAAGGCGCCGCCTGATGCCGTGAGGATGATCCGCCGGATTTCGTGGCTGGCCTCGCCCCAGAGGCACTGCCAGATCGCCGAGTGTTCGGAGTCAACCGGGCGGAGCAGATCGGCGCGGCCCGCGAGTGCCCGGCGGACGAGGTGTCCGGCCATGACCAGGACTTCTTTGTTGGCAATCGCCACCGGTTTTCCGGCAGCAAGCGCGCCAAGAGTTGGAAGCAGGCCGGCGGCGCCAGCGGTGGCCACAAGCACGAGATCGACATCGTCGGCAACGGCAATCTCGTCCACCGGGAGGCGTTGTGCCCGGGTGGCCGCGATGCTGTCATCGAGGGCAGCCGAACTGGACTCTGCCCATACGTATTGGGGCTGATGCCGGGCGACCTGCCGGGAAAGCAGGGCAGTGTTGTTGCCGGCTGCCAGGGCAACGACTTCGAAACGCCGGGGGAATCGCTCGATAACGTCGAGGGACTGGCGTCCGATTGAGCCGGTGGACCCGAGAACGGCGATACGGATTGGCGGCTGCACCCGTCTATCGTACCGGAGCGAACGTACAGCGACGGGTAGGATTGCGGGCATGCTGGTCATCGCCGACGGGAACAACCTCGCCTGGGCGGCATTCCATTCCCTTGGGCGAGCGATGGGCGCCGAAACGCGGGAGCAGCACGTACGGGCGACGCTGCTGGGACTCAGCCAGAGCATCATCGGGACCGTGGCCCGGGGTGGGGCTCCGTTCGAGCCAACCGCCCAGATGAGCTTCGACCCGGACCCACGCTTTCCCCCGGTGACCAAACTGGCGGTGGTCTTCGACGAGGGCAGGCCATTGCGGAGGCGACAGATATGGCCCGCCTACCAGACCGGGCGAGAAGGCCAATCGTCGTTCCTGGACAACGAACCGTACGTCCTGGAGGCGATCAGCCAGTTCTCCGAGGCCGCCCTTGGCTGCCTGCCGATCACGATCCTGCGCGGCGAAAATACCGAGGCCGATGACCTGGCCGCGACCCTCACCCTGAGGGAACCGGGGCCAGTGCGCATCGTCTCATCGGACCGCGACTTTCTGCAGCTGGTCGACGCACGGGTGTCGGTGTTCGCCTTCGTGAAGAAGCTCCTCATAGACGACAGCAATTTCGAGGACGAGGTTTTGCCGAGGCCCAAGGGCGGTCCGCCGGTCGTGTTCCCCCGGGACCGGTTTGTCGACTACCGGGCACTGAGCGGCGACAGCAGCGACGACCTCCCGGGGGTGCCGGGGGTCGGGACGCTGACGGCAGCCAAACTGCTGGCTGCCCACCCCGTGGAGGCGTACCTGGATTCACCCCAACTCGTTGCTGAGGCACTCGGGAGGGCGAACCGGAAGGTAGAAGAGGCGTTTCGGTCGGGCGAAGCCGCGACGGTGATCGAGCGCAATCGGTCGCTCATGGATCTGCGCCTGGCCGCCAAGCGGTACCCAGACCTCGGGCCGTACAGGCGGAGGGGCGAGTGGGACGAGGCGGGGTTCAGGGGCTGGCTCAAGCAGCTCCGTGCTGGCCGGCTCGACCCGGACGGTGCGGTGGCGGTGATGGCGGGGATTGCAGCGGCCGGCTAGCGATCACGGGTGAGATTAGCGACGAGGAACCCTACACTGGCCGGAGGGCGGTTAGCTCAGTTGGCCAGAGCACCTCGTTTACACCGAGGGGGTCGGGGGTTCGAGCCCCTCACCGCCCACCACTTTCCATGACCGACCTGCGTCTCACCTTCGACGAAGACCCCGAGGTTTACGACCGCGTCAGGCCGGCCTATCCCCCACAGCTGTTCGATGACTTCAGCGAGATGTTGGGGGATGCGATGGCCCCGGAGATTTGTGAGGTCGGCGCGGGGACAGGAAAGGCCACGGAATCGCTGCTGAACCTGGGAGCCCAGGTCACAGGCGTGGAGATTGGCGCTTCGAACGCCGCGTTTCTCCGTCGGAAGTTCCGAGGCCGAGCGATAGAGATCGTTCATGCGAGCTACGAGAGCGCGGTGCTCCGCGGCGGATACGGGGCGACCGTCGCGGCTACGGCGTGGCATTGGCTGGATCCCGCGACGAGGCTGGTACGTTCTGCCTCGCTGCTCGCCGATCATGGCGTCCTCGCGATCATCGATACGAACCAGGTCGAGTCGCCGGTGGACCGGGGGTACTTTGCAGCCTCACAGGCTATCTACGCGAGACACGGCGACCACTCGGCTGTGCCAATGCCCGGGAGGGCGGTCGTGCCACCTGCCTTCAGCGAGGTCCTTCGCACGCCGTTGTTCGGGATGCCGGAGCTTCGCAGATATGACTGGGACCAAACGTACACGCGGGCCGATTACCAGGACTTGATGCGGTCGTATTCGGGGATGCGGGCGATGGGGGTGGAACGGCGGGAGGCGCTGATCGCGGAGCTGGGCGAGTTCATCGACGCGGAGTTCGGGGGGCGAGTGACACGGCCACTGGTGATCACGCTGGTGGCGGCGCGCAAGGCCTAGCGCGGGTTCGTGAAGACCGTCACGTAGAGCCAGACGTTGCCATCGCGGACGGCGGCGACACCGATGGAACCGAAGCGAGGCTCGAGGATGTTTGCCCGGTGGCCGGGGCTTGCCATGAGTCCCTCGTAGGCGGCGGCAACCGTGCGATTCGGCGGATAGTTGTTGCGCGCGAGGTTTTCGCCAGCCAGGTAGTAGGGCAATCCGCGGGCTGCCAGTTCGGAAAAGGCGCTCGTTCCATCAGGAGCGTAGTGGTCGAAATACCCCAGGTTGACGAGGTTTTGAGCGCGGGCCAGGGCGACCGCATCGAGATCCTCGTTCCGGTGGAGGGGGGTGAGGCCTTCCTCGCTCCGGGCGTCATTGAGGCGATCCAACAGGTCGGTCTCGAACTCCGGGATGCCAACGAGTGATTGGGGCAGCGAGCGAGCGACGCCATCGGGCAGCGTGCGGACCGAAGTCTCCGGTGCAGCCTGGATGTCCACTGCAACGGGGTCTGCGATAAGCGGTTCGTCTACGATGTCCGGCGTCGCCGGGAAGGGTGTGGGGGCCTCGGCGGTGGGTGACACGATGGCGGGTGATCGTTTGGTGACAATCGGTCCCTCTGGCACTTCGACGGTCGAGGGAACGGCAAGGCTGGTCGATGGTTCAGCTAGGGCCAGTCTCGGATTTGCCGCCGAAGCCGGCATGCTCTCCAGCACCATCGCACTCAGCGATGCGAAGGCGCCAAGGATGAGGATGAGGGCGAAAGGCGGAGGCTTCACCATTCAGGTGTCGTCACGGTCCGGGCGGCTGAGCATCGGGGAAATACCCCACCGAGGAGCCGCACGTTGGTCCACATCCACTACTCGCCGGCCGACCAGCACCTGCAGCCGCTCGTTGGCGTACGCCTGGTGATCGTGTCCGAGGGTTTGGAACGGGCCTACCGGCGTGCAAGGAATCTCGACGAAATGGGCTACCGGGTCGGCGCCTGTGGTGACCCCGACCGGGCGGCAGGATTCGTCAAGGAATACTCGCCCGACGCCGTGATCGTTGACCTTGAGAAGCCGCGGAGTCCGTCGGCCGAAATTGCCGGCGAAATCCGTTCAGCCAGCAACGCACCGCTGCTCGTTATCGGCACCACCGGCGACCTCGACGAGATGACACGTTGCTTCGAGGCCGGGGCGGACGACTACTGCAGTCCCCGGGCGACTACCCGCGAAATCGACCTGCGACTACGGGCGATGTTCCGGCGATTTGCGCGCGAAGTGGCGGACGACGGCGAGGACGATGCCGGTGTGTTTCGGGTGGGTGACCTTGAAATCGACATGGGAGGGCGGACCGTGCGCAAGCGCGGCAAGATCGTCCAGCTCTCACCTACGGAGTTCCGCCTGCTGATGACACTGGCCGAACATGCGGGCGATGTGGTGCCCTCGAAGGCGCTCATTGCGAGGGTTTGGGGGGACCAGTACGCCGGCGAGACCCACTACTTGCGGCTGTACGTGCGTTACCTGCGCCAGAAGATCGAGGACGACCCAAGCGAGCCCCACTACATCGTGAATCGATGGGGAAGCGGCTATGCCCTTGAAACGCCGCGCGAGGCGGCCTGACCGCCCCTTTGCCACGGCGTGACCCAGCGGCGATGATGCGCGTACTCACCCAGGAGGCGTACGCCGATGTCCGAGATGACTCCCCTTTCCATACTTCGCGGAGGCCTGACCAGCATGCACGGCATGCTGGACAAGGCGGTTGAAGGTATGACCGCCGAGCAGTTGAACTTCCGGCCAAGTGAGGGGGGTGTGAGCGGGTTCTTCAGCCTCTGGCACTACGTCCGGACCGAGGACAACATCATCCAGTTCGTGACGCAGCGGAAGCCAACCGTCTGGATCGAGGGAGGCTATGACGAAGCATTTGGTCTCCCCAGGAACGCCCAGGGCACGGGGATGACCGAAGACGAAGCCAACGCGGTCCAGGTTCAGGATGTTGCGAAGTGGCTGGCGTACCAGCAGCAAGTGTGGAAAGCCACAGACGACTACCTCGCCGCTATGTCGCCCGACGAATTCAACAGCCGCACGGTCGTGATCAAGCCGGTTGGTGAGATGTCACTCTGGAACGGCATCTACGGTATGTGCCTGAGCCATGGCTACCGGCACGTTGGCGAGCTGGAGTACGTCCGCGGCGTGCAAGGACTGGGCGGGCTGACGATTTAGGGTCGCTGGCGAGGGCCACCAGCGACCCGTACGCTGGGATGACAACCTCAGGAGGCGGCATGAAGGAACTACCGAGCGAGAAGAGCATCCAAAAGATGTGGAACTATGCCGAGAAGTACGCGGAGAAAAGCGGCACGCACCTTCACCCCATCCGTGATGTCACCGAGGGTGTCGTCCTGGGCCTTGCAGACAACATCGACAACTACGGGCGGCCTATCTGCCCCTGCAACTTCTATCCCGAGAAGGACGAGGACGGGAACTGGCCGGAGAGCCTGTACCTTCCGCGAGAGGAAGAGGCCAAGCGCCGGGACTGGATCTGCGCCTGCGACGAGATGCAGATCTACAAGTACTGCCACTGCCTGCTCTTTGTGACCGAAGAGGGGCTGCCGATCACCGAGTACCTGCCGGAAGATCACGAGGGCCGGGAGATCTACGGACTGGTGAAGGATCCCACCCCCGACCAGGGGAGGGCGCTGGCCAAGGCGCTGGCCAAGCAGAAGGAAACCCAGGGCTAAGGCTCGATTACCCTGATCCCATCGAACAGGCGGAAGTCGCGGTCGTAGGTCGCGATCGTCGAGACCTCATGCTGGTACATGAGGACGGCGATGTGGGCGTCGTGGACAAGGCGGCCACGAACGCCGTCTTCCTTGATGACGGATGCGAACCGTTCCCAAAATCCGTCCCGCTCGGAGGCCAACACGACGCCAGGCATCCGTGTGATTGTGAGGATGTTGTTGGTTGCCACCGACGGATCGAGCGGCAGCCGGAAGACTCCCGGAATGGTAGTAACGCGCATGTAGGCCACGAGGACGGGGGCGAAGAGATAGAGCGGTTCATCGGAAGCGACCGCTCGTTCTATGAAGTTCCGGCTGGCAGCCTGTCTTGGGCTCTGACGGTTTGCCGCGTTGATGAGGACGTTGGCATCAACCGTTATTGCCATGCTCAGCCTTTGCGAGCATTCCCTGGTCAAGGAACTCAAACGGTTCGGCGTTACTATCGATATCGATGGCTGGCTCGCCGAGGTCGTAGGACTCCCACTCGAACTCGGTCGACGGCTTCTTCGCCTCCTTGAGCGCATGCCGGATGAGTTCCGACGCAACAGCCCCCAAGGGACGGCCTTCCTCACGCGCGCGCCGCTTCAACTGGTCAAGTACCGAGGGTTCGAGGTTCAACGTCGTCCGGGTCATGATGCACTGATGCTAACGGTTCGCGCATCGATGCATCAAGCGGTGGCCAAACATCCGTGCAATCGCGAGGATTCGAACCCGGGGAGCCTGGGCCTTACGGGAGGCGGTCGCCGGCCTGCTGGAAACGCGTACCATCGTGACATGGCGGTCCATGGTTCACCTGCACGGCCTCTCGACCTGGCGCCTCTGGCGGCGCCGGCTGTTGCACTTGGCCTGGGTACGAGTCTGGGAGTCGTGGCTGCGCTGGCGGAGCCGGGGCCACTGTGGGGCGAAGCGTTCCAACTCCCGAGTACCTGGCTACTCGTGGCCGTCCTCACCGGCGCTGTGGCATCAAGCTGGCGTTCGGCGGTGCTCTGGGGTTCCATTGCATTGGTGGCAGCGGTGGGCGTGTACTACGCCACTCTGCTTGAAACCGGCATCCGGGCCTACTACGACACTGCCCAGCGGGCGGCGATGGTGTGGGCACTCGTCGGGCTGGCCTGCGCTCCACCGATGGCACTCTCGGGATGGGCGCTGACCCACTGGCAGCCCGGTTACGGGCGAGGGCTGATGTTGTCGCTGCTCGTCGGCTGGCTCTGGTGCGAGGCGGCCTTGATCTGGCTGCTCTGGACGGGCGGAAGCTGGATTGCGGCAGCAGCGGTCATCGAAGCTTGCTTCGCGACGCTGCTCCTCGTGTACGCGGCACGCCGAACGGGGCCGTTCATGGCGTCGCTCGGGGTCAGCCTTGTGGTTGCCCTTGCAGCGTCAAGCTTCGGCCTTGCGATCTGGCGCAGTATCGACTGTGCTGCCGGAAAGGTCTGCTTCTAGGCTGCTGCGCTCGCTGCTTCGACCGCTTTGCGGGCGGCATCACCGAGTTCGCTAGTGCGCACGACATTGATCCCCGATTCGTCGATGAGCTTTTCGCCTTCGGCGAGGTTCGTGCCGACAAGACGCATGACGACCGGGACTTTGATATCGAGCTGCTTGAAGCCGTCGATGACGCCCTGGGCGATGATGTCGACGCGGGCCATACCGCCGAAGATGTTCACGAGGATTGCCTCAACGTTCTCGTCTTCGAGGATGACCTTGATCGCATTCACGACGCGTTGCGGGTCGTTGACCGTTCCGATGTCGAGGAAGTTTGCGGGCTCGCCCCCGGCCAACTTGATGGTATCCATGGTGGCCATGGCGAGGCCTGCGCCGTTGACGATGCAGCCGATGTTGCCATCGAGCTTGATGAAGTTGGAAACGCCGAGATCCTGGGCGAGCACCTCGAGCGGGTCCTCCTCATCGCGGTCACGGAGTTCTTCAAGGTCCGGGTGGCGGAAGAGCGCGTTGTCGTCGATGGAGAGCTTGGCGTCCACGGCGACGACCTGGCCGCCGTCAGTCACGGCAAGAGGATTGATCTCGACGAGGCTGGCATCGGTCGCAAGTGCGGTGTTGTAGAGGCCCTCGGCAAGTTTCGCGAACTGGTTCGCCTGGTCGCCGGAGAAGCCGAGACGGGCGGCCAGAGTGCGCCCGATGTATGGGTCCCAACCGGCAGCGGGGTCGACCGGCATGCGGACGATAGCCTCGGGTTTGGTTGCCGCCACCTGCTCAATCTCCGTGCCGCCTTCGGCGGAGGCGATAAAGAGGATGCCGCCAACGCCACCGTCGACCATTGCCGAGAGGTAGTACTCCTTCGCGATGTCCGTTTGTTCGGCGACGAGGACGTTCTTGACGAGCTTGCCCTCGGGGCCGGTCTGGATGGACACGAGATACCTGCCGAGTATTGCCGCGGCCGCCTGCTCTGCCTCTTGCGCGGAGTCTGCGAGACGGACGCCACCGACGCGATCACCCTTCACCTGGCCGGCGTTGTTGGCCGGATCCGATGTGAGCTTCTGGAACATGGCTGCTGTTTCCGATTCGGCGACGAGCCGGCCCTTGCCCCGACCGCCGGCGTGAATCTGGGCCTTGACGACGACCTTGCCACCCAACTCCTCGGCGATCTTGCGGGCTTCAGACGGGGTGGAGGCGACGCGGCCCCCGGTGACGGCAACGCCGTGCCTGGCGAGAAGGTCGCGGGCCTGATATTCGTGCAACTTCATCGAAGGAACTCCTCGGGAGATCGTGTGGAATCGCAGCCTACGCGGGCAGCAGAGAAGGGAGAAGTTGGGGAGTGGCGGAGAGGGTGGGATTCG
>JAGQGZ010000094.1 GCA_020432105.1 Dehalococcoidia bacterium
TCAGCAGGCCCTCCTCCGCGTGGATACGGGCAATCTGGCAGGCAAAGACGGTGACCCAGATGGCAGCATTGATCCAGTGCGGGTTGGCGATCAGGAACCCCGTGCCGGTCGTGATGTGCGCGGCATAGGCCGGATGGCGCACCAGCGCGTAGGCTCCACCCGTCTTCAATCCCCGGTCAGCGGCAACAATCCCGATACTGCGCCCAAGAAACCCGAACGAAATCACCGCCATCGTCAGGCCGGCCACCTGCATGCTGGTGCCCAGGACGGCATTGAGTGAGTCGATGTCGTGCTGGGCGACGTAGACCAGCGGCAGCCAGCTCGCCAGCGCGGCAACCGCCCAGTCGAACGGCCGCGAAGAAGTCTCAGCACTCCGCCGCCGGGTGAGGAAGAGCATGACCAGCAGGCCGTTTTCGAGGGCAAAGGGGATGTTTCTGTAGACGCCTTCGCCCACCAGCTTGAACTGGAAGACGGCAAACACGGCGAAGAGCGAGACCAGGGCGGCATCCTGGAGCAGGGAAAGCCACCTGGCTGCGGGTGGCCGGTTGCGGCCCTGGGTTGCGACTGATGACTCCAAGCTGATCACTCCCGTGCCCGGGTTTGTGCAGGCACCTCCATAGAGATCGGCAGGTGGGGCTGTTCGCTCCAGTGCACAGCGCGACAGCGGCGGATTTCGGTGGCCGGGAACATTCAGGTGGACACGGGGTGACTGCCCTTTAGAGCGGGCGTCGAGGGTCGAACCTGCAATTAGCTCAACTCGCCAACGCCGGCGACTCCGGGCATCGAAGTTGTGGAGGCCACCCGGGCGTAACGCCCAGGGCCACGACTACGAAACGCGCCGGAGATGGGACCCGGGCCACACGGCCCAGAATCCCGGGAGGCGCGGCGGCGGATGGCAAGCCGGGCACACCAAAGGGGACAACCCCAAACAAAAGGAAGAGGTACACAAGACATGTCGAAGATCAAGAACTGGGCAGTGAGCAAGGCAATCGAGTTCCAGACCGCCCGTGAAGAGGGCCAGGGCCTCGCCGAATACGGCCTTATCCTGGCGCTCATCGCAGTCGTCTGCGTGCTCTCCGTTACCGCCCTCGGTACGGCCATTGACGGCACCCTGAGCGGTCTCGCCGGCTCCATCTAGCCCACGACGTTTCGAACTCGGAAGGGCGAGCGGGTATCCCTCTCGCCCTTCCGGCCATTTACGCA
Organism: Dehalococcoidia bacterium; assembly: GCA_020432105.1. Classification (GTDB taxonomy): domain Bacteria; phylum Chloroflexota; class Dehalococcoidia; order Tepidiformales; family Tepidiformaceae; genus JAGQGZ01. The sequence goes on from JAGQGZ010000094.1 coordinate 1,204, forward strand.
CATTCAGCATTCGCGAGGGATGGCATGGACAAACTGACCACCGCAGCGGGAACTGGCCACCCGCGAGCCTTCGCACGCGCGGGCAGGTGGCTGCGCCGTCAACGGAGCGAAAAGGGCCAGGCACTGGTCGAGTTCGCAATGATTGTGCCGCTGCTATGCCTGATGCTGTTCTCCCTGGTCGATTTCGGCCGGGCGTTCTATGCATGGCTACTGGTAACGAACGCAGCCCGCGAGGGCGCTCGCGTCGCTGCCACGCAGCAGGATTCGGCCGCGGTCCTCAACCGGATCGATAACTCGATCTCGGGACTGAACGCTGCCGACCTCTCGATCACGCTGACCAACGTACAGGGCCCCCGTGGCCAGGCTGTCGAAGTAGACCTCGTCTATGACTTCCAGTTTGTCTCACCGATTGGCGACATCCTCAATTTCATCACGGGCGGCTCGATCAGCGATCCGACGATCACCTCACACTCATCCATGCGCCTGGAGTAGGCCGGGAGGCTGAAGGACTATGAAACCGTTTGCACGATCCGTGCGCACCCGAATCGGGCAGGTTCGTTCGGAACGCGGCCAATCTCTGGCCCTGTTCGGACTAACCTGCCTTGTCCTGTGTGGCGCCGTGGCCATGAGTGTCGATGTCGGCCGCTACGTTTGGGCCCGGACCCAGATGCAGGCAGCCGTCGACGCATCTGCGCTGGCGGCAGCACAGAGCATGCCCAATCAGACCGACGCCGAATCCAAGGCGAACGAATACTGGCTCGACAACTCGGGCTTCATCCAGTCCCAGGGACAGAACGTCACCTTCTCTGTGACCTATCCCCCGGGAAACAAGGCGATCCGGGTCGGGGCGACAGCCGAAATCCCCACCTTTTTCGCCCGGATCTTCGGCCTCAACCACTGGGACGTTAGTGCCGAAGGCGATGCTGAGGCCCAGGTGCTCGACATCTCCGTGGTGCTGGACATCTCCGGCTCCATGTGTTGGGACAACTGGTTGGACGTCGAGAGCGGCACGGCCTGGATCGGCCCGGGCAACCCGACCGTCAACCTGACGCAACCGATCCCGGCTGCTTCCAGCTCGCCGGTCTGGATCTATGTTGACGATGCCTCCGTGTTCAAGAGCAGCTCGTCGAGCTTCAACCGCAACACCTTCGGCTACAACTCCAGCACGCCGTACTACAACTACAGTATTGGCGGCCGCAAAGGCACGCTGATGATCGACAACGAGATCTTCACGATCCGGAACGGCTCGTCGTACGTCGATACGAGTGCCAACCGTATCCAGGTGTACCGGGCTCAGAACAACAACCACCTGGGCACTTCAACCAGCCAGTCTGCCCACGCCGTCGGGGCCGCCCTCTGGGCCAACCGCACAGGCACGGGATGCGAATACGCGGCGCCGTCTTCCGCAGGTCCCTACGAGCCCTATGACGGCATGGTCAGCGCCGCCAACTACTTCACGACACTGTTCAACCCGAGCTACGACAAGATCGGAGTCGCCCAGTATTCGTCTGAAGCAGCCCTCGAGGAGTACCTGAGCAGCAGCTTCACCGGCGTACGGGCGGCAATCAACGCAATGGACCCACCGGGTGGGTCGACGAATATCGCCCATGGTCTCGCTGTGGGCCGCCAGATCCTCGATGGCACGGGCAAGCGCTCCAACGCCGTCAGGGTGCTGGTCCTCCTCACCGACGGCATCGCCAACAACTACTGCGGTTCATCGAGCTACAGTCCGAGTTCGTACAACAGCACGAGCTGCAGCGAGCACAGCAGCACCAGCTACGGCGTCAGTCACGCGCTGGCCGAAGCCCAACGCGCCGCTGACGGCGACATCATCATCTTCACCATCGGACTGGGGAGTGGGGTCGACGACTCCTTCCTCCAGGACATCGCAGACATCGGTGAGGGGGCCTACTACTTCTCGCCGACCACGGCAGAGCTGGACGACGCCTTCCAGGCAATCGCCGAACAAACGCACATTGCGCTCGTCAGGTAGACAGCGCCAGGACAGCATCGAAAGGGCCGCCGCGCCTCCGGGCCGGCGGCCCTTTCGTGCCTACCCCGGTTGGCCGCCTCGGCCAATTTCAGGAGTTTACAAACCACAGATCTGTGGGATTACCAACACCCGGCCGATAGTGCTAGGGGAGGAGTAAGTCGTGGCACGTTCAATCCCAGCTTCAGGCAGTAACACCAGCCGCAACCGCGGCGTCCTAATCCTTGCGGCGCTGTTCGCCGTCTTGAGCGCGGCGCTCATGTTCGCATTCCTTAACTCGCGTGGGGGCGAAAGCAGTGGCGTTCCCGAGGGAGTCATCGACGCGGGAGAGGTCGAAAGTGTCGTCGTGCTCAATCGTGACGTCGATTTCGGCGTCACCATCACGTCAGACATGGTTTCAGTGCAACCGGTGGCGGTGAGCGCATTGCTCCCCGGCTACCTCACTGAGATCGAAAACGTCGTCGGCAAGGTCACCACCACCAAGATGTACCAGGGTGAACAGGTCATCCCGGGCAAGGTGACGACGTTCGACGAGCAGGCAACCCTTGCCTTTAAGGTGCCGGAGGGCCGCCGGGCCCTCTCGCTGATGATCCCCCATGAGGCATGGGGCAACGCCGGCCTGGTCCAACCAGGTGACCGCGTCGACGTCATCGGTGTCACCACCCTCGTCTCAGTCGACCCGCTCACCGGCGCCGAAAAACTCGACATCGTCAGCGGCGTCATTGCCCAGGATGTCGCAGTCCTGGCCGTAGCCCAGACGGTCGTCAAGGTTGTCCCCAACCTCGATGAGCGCAGCGCTACCACGAAGGACGACGACACAGCAGCGACCGCACAGGACGACGCGGCCGACGATCCGGCTGCCAGTTTCCGTCCACTGGACGAAGCTTCCACCTACGAGGAAGCCATCTCCATCACCCTGGCTCTGACGCCCGAAGAGGCGACCAAGGTCGCGATTATCGACGCGATGAAAGACGACCAGGGCCAGTACCGCATCGTCGCCCGCCAGCAGGGTGACACCGGCCCCATCGACGGCCAGGTCACCTGGACGCTCGAGGATGTGTTCGACCTGACCAAGTAGTCGAGTCGGGCAAGACCAAGAAGCAATTGTGCCCGGGTGGTCAGCCCGGGCGCGCCAATCAAATCCGGGACCTGGCCGGTAACGAATCCAGGTATGTACACGGCGGAGGATATCAACGATGTCGAGCGTGCCCCAGGTTCTAGTGGTAGACCCGGACCGCGAGAGCGCTGCTGAACTGCAGAAGATGCTGAGTGTCATCGGCTTCGATGTCCTGGGCAGCGCCGGTTACGGAGTCGAAGCGTTCACGCTTGCCGTACACATGCAGCCCGACATCGTCCTGATGCGCGTGCAGGAGCCCCTGGTGCGTCCGATCCAGACGCTCAGCAAGCTCAACGACAGCATGCCGGACCTGCCCATCATCGTGTTCTCCAACGAGGCGAACATCAAGCTGATGCGGCAGTCGATGGTGGGTGGCGCCTCGGACTACATGATGGAGCCCCTCACGGAGTCGGACATCGAGCATTCGATAGTCCGCGTGCTCGAACGCAAAGAGCGCGAAGGGGCCCGGCGACGGGGCGAGCTCGACGCTCCAATCCCCCAGGGCACCATCATCACCGTATTCGGGGCCAAAGGCGGCATCGGCAAGACCACCATCTCTTCGAACCTCGCCGTCGCCCTTGCCACGGAAGCTCACCAGAGCGTTGCCCTGGTCGATATGGACACCCGCTTCGGCGATGTCGCGATAACCATGGATATCCCCGTCGAGCGTTCGATCGCCGACCTCGCGCGGAACCTCGACACCGTCGATCGCGACACCCTCAACGACTACCTCGTCGAGCATGAATCGGGCGTCCACATCCTTCCCGCCCCCACCCGGCCGAGTGACTGGCGAAACATGACCGCCGCCCATGTGCGCGATGTGATCGACATCCTCGCCCAGACTCACGACTTTGTGATCCTGGACACCCCGGGCACGTTCAACGAGATCGTCGCGGCGGCCATCGAGATCGGGACGATGATCCTCCTTGTGACCACGCTCGACCTCGCTAGCATCAAGGACACCGTCCTCGCGCTCGAAATGCTGAACGAGCGTTTCGGCGACGACGAGCAGCGAATCAAGGTTGTCCTGAACCGCGCCGGCATGGACACAGGCGTCAACGAGAAAGACGTCGAAATGACCCTCGACTCGCCACTCTGGTGGCGGCTCCCCCAGGACAACGAAGTCGTCCGCGCCGCCCAGCTCGGCAAGCCCATCGTGATGAGCAAGCCAAACTCGAAGGTTTCGACGCAGATCCGCCGGATGGCGCTCTCGCTGGCAGGCGTTAGCCCGCAGGCCAGGGGACAGAAGAGCGGCGGCGGCGACGGAATCATCGTCAGGCTGTTCAGGCCTTTCTTCAAGAAGTCGGCCTGAGCAGGGATTGAAAGCCGGAGGTTTATGCGATGAACCAGGACGATCCGATTGAAGAGACCCAGGAAGAGGGCGGCCAGTCGTTTGGCTGGTCCGGTGCCCGGCGGCGCCTGGCGAACCGCAACAGTGGCGAAGACGGCTCTGCCGAAAGCCCCGGCATGCCCCGTCCCCTGCGACCATCACGGCAATTCGCAAACAGGAAGCCGGCGAGCTGGGGCACGGGCGAAGTGGCAGAGCCTGCCAAGCCTGCTGCTGCCATGCAGCGGCCTGCTCCCAATCCAGCGCAGGCCAGTGCCGCGCGTGTCGCCGCCCGTCCCCGTACGGAAGGTTCGGCCGCACGCGCTACCGATGCCCGCACCAAGGAGAACCCCCAGGTAGAAGCCGCGAAGGTCCGCTTGCACGAGTTGCTGATCGAAGAGCTCGAGCAGGGATCACTCGACGGCCTGCCGATGGACAAGCAGCGAGACGCAGTGATGCGCGCTGCCCGTGAGCTCATCCAGCAAGAGGGCATCCAGTTCGGAGGCGGCAGTCGCGAGGAACTCGTCACGGCCGTGGCCGATGAGGTCCTCGGCCTCGGCCCGCTGGAACCGCTCCTCCGCGACCCCAACGTCACCGAAGTTATGGTTGTCGATATCGACCGGGTCTTCTACGAGCAGAACGGCCGGCTCTTCCGGGCGCCGGTTCGCTTCCGTGATACCGCCCATGCCATGCGAATCATCGAACGGATCGTTGCACCCCTTGGGCGCCGGATCGACGAGTCCAGCCCAATGGTTGACGCCCGCCTTCCGGATGGCTCCCGCGTAAACGTGACCATCCCACCGGTTTCACCAAAAGCGCCAACCATCACCATTCGAAAGTTCCGCAGCGACAAGATGCGCATGGCCGACCTTATTGCCGTCGGCTCGATGTCCGAAGAGACCGCCGAGTTCCTCGCCATGTGCGTCCGCGCCCACCTGAACATCATCGTTTCCGGTGGTACCGGTACCGGTAAAACGACACTGTTGAATGCGCTCTCGAGCTTCATCCCGAACACCGAGCGCATCGTCACCGTCGAGGACCCGGCCGAAGTCAAGCTCCAGCAGGAGCATGTGGTCACCCTTGAGGCGAGGCCGCCAAGCATCGAAGGGAAGAACGCGGTGACGCAGCGTGACCTCGTCCGGAACACCCTCCGCATGCGTCCCGACCGGATTATCGTCGGCGAGGTCCGCGGCTCTGAAGCATTCGACATGCTCCAGGCCATGAACACCGGTCACGACGGATCGATCTCGACGGTTCACGCCAACACCCCGCGTGACGCTGTTGCCCGCCTGGAAAACATGGTGCTGATGGCCGGCATGGACCTGCCCGCGCGTGCTATCCGCGAGCAAATCGCCTCGGCTATCCACGTGTTCATCCAGGTGACGCGTATGCAGGACGGTTCCCGGCGGGTGTCACACGTGACAGAGGTAAGCGGCATGGAGGGCGAGACGATCACCCTCCAGGACATCTTCCTCTTCGAACTCGACCACGTGGATGAGGACGGCAAGGTACACGGCCGCATGCGGCCTACCGGTGTCCGCCCCAACTTCACTCGCCAGTTCTCGCTTGCCGGGATCGACCTTCCCAACGACATCTTCACGAGGAAGGACTGACCATGACCCCCGTACTGTTTGCCGCCGTCGCAATGACCGGGGCATTCGCCTTCACCTTCACCCTCTGGGTTACGGGCTTCTCATCGGGCACGGCGGCACCAACCGCCCGCCTCATGAATCTCCGCAGCGGAACCCTGGGGGCCGGCCGCGAGCAGACCGAAAGCGCCGGGGTCTCGCTCCGCAAGCGCGCCGGTGTGACGCTGGCCGGCATCAACCTCGTCTCCGTGAACGCGGCGGCAAACTGGCAACGCGACCTCGATCGGGCCGGCCTCACGCTCACCACCAAGGAATATCTCATTCTCAGGGCGGTACTCGGCCTGGTGGCGGCAACCCTGCTCTTCGTCATGGTTTCGGGCATGCCCCTCATTGCCGTCGGTGGCCTCCCGCTCGGGTTCTTCGCCTCCTCCTTCTGGGTGAAGCGTCGCATTAGTGGGCGAACGCGAAAGCTCGAACAACAGATGGTCGAGATGCTGCAAATGCTGGCGAGCGGCCTGCGGGCCGGGTTCGGGCTAATCCAGGCCCTCGAAGGCGCCGCCGACCAGTTGCCTGAGCCTCTCTCGACCGAGCTGCAGCGGACACTTCGCGACATCTCGGTCGGCGCCTCGGTGGAAGAAGCACTCACCGCGCTCAACAACCGCGTCGGGAGCCCGGACTTCGACATCGTGATCACGGCCATCCTCATCCAGCGGTCCGTCGGCGGTAACCTCGCCGAGATCCTGGATAACGTTGCCCACACGATGCGCGAGCGCGAACGCATTCGGGGCGAGATCCAGACCCTCACGAGTCAGCAAAGGATGACCGGCTACATCATCGGTGGCATCCCCGTCGGCCTGGCCGGCATCTTCTACATCGTCAGTCCAGACTTCACCGGTCTCCTTGTCACCGAACCACTTGGCCGGCTGATGCTCGGGGCCGCCATGGTGTTGGAAACCATCGGGTTTCTCGTCATCCGCAAGATCGTGAACATCGAGGTATAGGACCGTGGAAGTACTCGTTGCCATCGCAACCTTCATGACAGTGTTTCTTGCTTCGTATGGCTTGATGTACAAACAGACGAGCGTGAGTGCAATGGATGCCCGCCTCGGCGGCCTCAAGTACCAGCGCGCGAACAAGCAAGATCTCCCCGACCCCGAGGCGGCGTTCAACGTCCGTGTCATCCAGCCGATCGTCCGCAACGTAACCCGGCAGGTGAACAACCTCCTGCCCTCGACGTTTTCGGAGCGTGTAGAGGGGGCACTGATCCAGGGCGGCATCAAGATGAAGCCGGGCCAGTTCCTGGTTGTCGTCGGTGTCCTCGTGGGCATCCTCCCGCTGCTCTTCGCGTTTCTTGGTGCTTCCGCAGGGATGGGCTTTCAGGGTGTCCTAGGCGGATTCGGCGTCGGCGTATTCGCCGGGATCTACGTGCCCCGGATCTGGCTCCTCGGGCGGATCAAGCGGCGAAAGAAGGAGATCTGGCGGTCGCTGCCGGACGCCTTCGACCTCGTCACTGCTTCGGTTGAGGCCGGGTTGGGCATCGATGCGGCGTTTACCCGCGTGATCGACAAGGTATCCGGCCCGTTCGCCTTCGAACTTACCCGGACGATGAACGAAATCCAGATGGGCCGTGCCCGCCGGGACGCCTTCACTGAGCTTGCCGAACGGACAGGCGTCGACGAACTGCGGTCCCTGATCAACGCCGTCATCCAGGCGGAGTCGATGGGCATCTCGATCGGTAGCGTCATCCGCGTGCAGACGGGTGTGATCCGGACAAAGCGACGCCAGAAGGCGGAGGAGCAGGCGTTCAAGGCGCCGATCAAGATGGTCTTCCCGCTCGTGTTCTTCATCTTCCCGGCGATCATGGTGATCATCGGTGGCCCGGCCATCATCCAGATGAAGGATGCCTTCTAGTCGAAGCGAGCAAGGGCCGGAGAGACCCCCAGCAAGCGCATTCGGGACCCGACGGCTGATTACAGCCGCCGGGTCTTCGCACTTCTGCCGTTACACGAAGTTCCCCGGGAAGAGCAGCACTATCGCTCCGCCGGCGGAAAGGTAGGGTCCGTAGCTGAAGTGCACGTTCCGGCGGCCGGTCAGGATGAGTGCAAGAGCAGGAATGCCCCCGAGGAGGATGCCGATGACCACAGCGGGGCCAACAGCCGGCCACCCGGCCAACAAGCCCAGCAGCACGAGAAGCTTGACGTCGCCAAACCCGAGCCCGCTACCTCGCGCGTTGCCGAAGAGCACCCCCAGGGCGAAGAGCCCGACGGCAGCACCTGCTGCCACCGCGCCGCCAATAGCGATATCGACGGCTGACCGGTCCGGCCAGGCCCAGGAGAACAGCACGGCAGCGAGGAGCGCGGGGTACATGAGCCGATTTGGGAGCAACCTTCGCTCAAAGTCCGCGCTGGACAGGACTGCGAGGACGAAACAAAAGACGGCAGTGAGGGCGGCCGGAAGAAGATCGTAGTGGTCGGGCCGGAAGGCGAGGCCGGTGGTAACGCCGCAGGCGATAGCAACGAAACCCAGTCGCGCAAAGTAGGCGACGCCCTGACCACGAACCCGATGCTCAGTATCGCGATAGAGCAGGTGTTGCCAATAAGCGGCAGCGATACCAAGTACCGCTGCTACAACAGCAGCCGATGCCGCAACCGCGAGGTCCATGGAGACTACTGTTCCTGCGTGCAGGCCAAGGGCAAAGGTGGGAGATCACCGATTCCCTGCGAACTACCGGCCAAGATTCTCGATCTCTCCCTTCAATTCCTCCACTTCAACCGGGCCAAGCTCTGCGAGTGGATCGCTCTCCAGCCGCTTGAACCATCGTTGCGCCAGGTCTCGCAGTGCTGCCGGAACTGCGGCACGCTGTCCGCTGCGACCAAGCGGTGATCGCACAGGCGCATCCTCAGCGAACTGCCAGGGCCGGCCCTCTCGCAGATGCTCAATCGCTTCGAGGAGGTGGCCGGGTTCGACGACAGCAGCACCGGTGTAATCCGCAATGGCGGCGGCATTCGTGAAAATATCCGTGAGGCGCACGGGCTCGGACGTCATGCGTTGCGGACGGCTTCTTCCAGGCGCAACATTGCCGCGATGTGGTCTGTCCCCGCCGCAAACCGCAGGGGTCGGCCGATGTTGACGACCACCTTCGCTCTCGGCGTGGGAAACCACTTCCCTTCGTAGAACCCGGGACGAACTATGTCGATACGCATGGGCAGCACGGTAGCGCCGAGCTCCACTGCCAGCCGGCCAACGCCGGGCTTGAACGGCTCCATCGGCCCATTCACCGTCAGCTTGCCTTCGGGGTAGATAAGGACGTGCCAACCGTCGTTCAGGAGTTTGCCAACGTTCTCGAGGCTGTCGCGTACGCCAGAACCGCGCCTGGCGAAGGGGAACGCGTTGCCGAGGAGGCCTGCGAGGAACCCCCGATAGCGGTTGCCGAAGATATCGGTGGATGCTGCCGCAATGGAGACCCGCTGACGCATGCTCATCGGGAGCGCCCTGAGCAGCATGGCCATATCGAGATGCATATTGTGGTTGCTGACGATGATGCAGGGACCCGTCACAAGACGCGTGTTCTCCCGTCCCTTGATCCGCGTGCTGTAGCCAATCCGGAGGATGGGGAAGATGAGCAATGTGAGGAGGGCGCGACGGAGCCACCGGACCCACCACCAACGGGGCCAGGTCGGAATCCCGACGGGTCGTTGTGATTCCTGGGCGCCGACCATGTCCTACTCCGTACTTAACCCCTGTCCGCGAACGACCTCTCCGAAGTATGGCCGCTGCAAGGCCGTTGCGACCAATTCCCGCCCCCGGCAGTCAGGCCGCATTGCAGCCGGTTCTGCCCAGGGCCTCCTCCAGGCGTCTTGATCCACCGGCTCGCACC
>JAGQGZ010000095.1 GCA_020432105.1 Dehalococcoidia bacterium
TCATCCTCGACCGCAACGAAGAGGTCACCGAGGAGGTGGCCGCCCGTATCGACGAGCTCCAGATTCCACGCATCTTCGTCCGCACACCGATGTCCTGCGAATCCGAGCGTGGCATCTGCCAGCTCTGTTATGGCCGCGACCTCGGCCGCGGCAAGACGGTGGAACTTCGCACCGCTGTCGGTATCATCGCCGCCCAGTCCATCGGTGAGCCGGGTACCCAGCTCACCATGCGTACCTTCCACACCGGCGGTGTCGCAAGCGGCTCCGACATCACCAGCGGCCTCCCTCGCGTCGAAGAGCTCTTCGAAGCTCGGGCACCGAAGGGCGAGGCCATCATTAGCGAAATCGACGGCACGGTGGATGTGGCCCTCGAAGGTGAGCAGCGCGTGGTCCGCATAACCAACGTTGACTCCCTTGTCGAGGAATACGACATCCCCGCCCGCAGCGAACTCAAGGTCGAAGACGGCCAGCACGTTACCTCCGGCGAAGTCCTCGTCGAGCCCAAGGCTACGAAGGCGAAGGAGGGCGACGAGGCCACGGCAGTCGCCCGGCCCATCGTCTCTCGTATCTCCGGCGTGGTGCGTGTCGACAAGAAGAAGCTCCAGGTCATCTACGAGGAGCGTGAAGAGCGTGAGTACCCCATTCCCGCTGCTTCCCGCCTCCTGATAGAGCCCGGGGACTATGTGAATGCCGGCGACCAGATCACTGAGGGTGCGCGCAACCCGCAGCACATCCTCTCCATCCAGGGCCGCGACGCCGTACGCAAGTACATGGTCGAAGAGGTCCAGAAGGTCTACAAGTCCCAGGGCGTCAACATCAACGACAAGCACATCGAGGTCATCACTCGACAGATGCTCCGTCGCGTCAAGGTCGATCACCCCGGCGACACCGGTCTCCTCCCCGGCGATCTTGTCGACCGGCACGAGTTCGAATCCATCGCTAACCGCGTGGTGGCTGAAGGTGGCGAACCGGCCACCGCTCAGCCCGTACTCCTGGGGGTCACCAAGGCGTCCCTCAACACCGACTCGTGGCTCGCAGCCGCTTCCTTCCAGGAGACGACCCGCGTCCTCACCAACGCGTCCGTCGAAGGGAAGATCGACAGGCTCAGGGGCCTCAAGGAAAACGTCATCATCGGCAAGCTCATTCCGGCTCGCGCGGAGATCGATCTCCCGCCTCGTGAGCATTCGGCCGAGCTCGACCTCCCCGAATCGCTCATGCTCGAAGAGGAAGAGGAACTCTCTCGATTCCTTGCCGAGCGTGACGATGAGAGCGGCGAGGAACGCATCCACGTGGATGCCGACGGCGACTTCACCATCCCGGCTGGCCGTAAGGAATAGCAGGTCGCCCGGTCAAGCCAGCAAACAGGGGGCTCCCATTTGGGAGCCCCCTGTTCTATTCCCGTTTTTTCCTCGTTCGGGGCTAGTAGAGATTGTCTCTCGTGTCCTTCTCCAGATTTTCGATGATTACGCGTTTCGGCACATCAAGCCCCAGTTGATCGACCAGTGCTGCCCCAAGATCTGGCACCGTCCCGGTGGGTGGCCACGACTCCGGCTCCCAAAGGTTCGAACGCACCATGCACTTCGCACAGTGCATGAACGCTTCCTCCACATCCACCACTATCGCAAGGTGGGGCGCCTTATCCCCCACTGCCATCGACGCACGAAGGGCTTCGTCACGGACGATCGTCGCGCGACCCTGCACCCGTAGGGTCTCCCGCACACCCGGCACCAGGAAGTAGAGTGCCACACGCGGATTCTGGAGCATGTTGCTGAGAGTATCGGCACGCCGGTTACCCGGGCGGTCCGGGATTGCCAGTGTATGTTCATCCAGCACGCGGACGAACCCCGGTGGATCACCCTTCGGCGACACGTCCTGGTTGCCTGCTGCGTCCGAAGTCCCGATGAGCATGAACGGCGATTGCGCGATGAATCCCGCAAAGTGCTCGTCGATGCGATCGATTGCCTTTGCCACGGCACCCTTGCTCGGGTTTCCCGCGACCTCGCGGAGTTCCGCTTCTGTTGTTATCACGCCGCTGAATCGTGTCGTTGCCGTTGTCATGCATGCCTCCACGAGTTGCCGTACTCAGCGGACAGTCTAGCCCTCGACTGACGTCAACAACACCACCGCGTGTGCTTCCATCGCCTCTCCCCGTCCCACTGCGTCCAGGCCTTCGCGCGTCTTCGCTTTTACCCCCACAGCTGCGGCCTCCACCCCGGCAATCTCGGCAATTCGCCCACGAATGTGCTCCACGTAAGGTGCAAGCCTCGGCCGCTGGGTCATCACCGTGCTGTCGATGTTGCCCACATCCCAGCCTGCCTCTTTTGCCAGGCGCACCGCTTTTCGCAGAAAGTCTGCCGAGTCCGCGTGCGCGAAGCGCGGGTCGGAAGAAGGGAAGTAACCCCCGATATCGCCCAACCCCGCAGCCCCGAGAACAGCGTCAGTAATCGCATGCAGCAGCACATCCGCGTCACTGTGACCAACCAGTCCCGGGCCTTCTTCGATGATCACCCCTCCCAGGACCAGCGTTCGGCTGTCATCCACCCTGTGAATGTCCATCCCCTGCCCCACCCGCATCACGTCCCTGCACCCCGCAACGCAAGGAGGCGTTCTGCTATCTCGATGTCCTCCGGCAGCGTGATCTTGATATTCGAGGCGCTGCCCATCGCGACTTCGCACTCCAGCCCCAGCCTTGCCAGCATCGCGGCATCATCGGTCTCGTCTCCGTCGCTGGCGGCCGCGGCGTCGAGCCATGCCTGGCGCAGCACCACCTGGGGAGTCTGGGCTGCCCAGAGTCTCGATCGTTCAGGGTGGCCGTCTATCGTTGTGCCGCGCACCTCCTTGATCGTGTCGGTGACCGGGATAGCGGCAATCGCCCCCGGCTTGCCCTCTGCGGCGGCCACGACACGTTCGATGATGTCGCCTGTTACCAACGGCCGCGCCCCATCCTGGATCGCGACGTATCGGGTGCTGCACGCTCGCAGGCCCGCCTCCACACTGTCCCTCCGGCGCACTCCCCCGGCCACTATCGCAACGCGGTCAGCCCCGCCGAAGCAGTGCACTGCTTTTCTGAACGCTGGGTCGGCGGCGTCTCGTAAAACCACCACGACGCGCCCGATCGATGGGCACGCCGACAACACCTCGATGGACCACCCGAGCACCGGCTTGCCGCCCAGCAACGTGAGCAACTTGTCGTTCTCCCCGAATCTCGTCGAGCTCCCGGCCGCAACGACCACAGCATCCACTTGCATGAGCGGAGCGTAGCAAAGCCGGCATTCAGTCGCCCGGGTTTCAGCCTCGCCTGTCAGTCGTCTACCATGGGAGGTTGATATGACTCAGCCCAACAGCACCGCCACCTCCGTCGACATCGAACAGATCCTGCTCAACGTCTCCAAGCCTGCCCGCTATACCGGCGGCGAATGGAATAGCGTGACTCGCGACTGGGACACCTGTGACGTCCGGATCGCGCTCGCTTACCCGGATTGCTACGACATCGGGATGTCGAACATGGGCCTTGGCATTCTCTACGACATCCTCAACCGCGAAGAGGGAGTGCTCTGCGAACGAACGTATGCCCCCTGGGACGACATGGAACGCGAGATGCTTGCCACGGGGACCCCGCTCTGGAGCCTGGAAACCCGCCACCCTGTACGTGACTTCGACGTGCTCGGCTTCACCCTCCAGTACGAGATGACCTACACCAACATCCTCAACATGCTGCATCTCGCCGGTGTCCCCATTCGCTCCGAACAGCGCACCGCTGACGACCCGCTCGTCATCGCCGGTGGTAGCGGCTCCTTCAACCCCGAGCCGATAGCCCCCTTTATCGATGCCTTTATCCTTGGCGAAGGCGAGGATGCCGTTTCCGAGATCGCCAGTCTCGTTCGCCGCTGGAAGCGTGACCAAACGCCGCGAATCGAGCGGCTGCGTGATCTGGCACGGATGCCGGGCACCTATGTCCCCACCTTCTACGCCGTGCACTACGACGACGATGGTCACTTCCGCGCCGTCGAACCTACTGAACCCGGTCTCCCCGGAGTCATTGGCCGCCGCATCGTCGAACAGCTCCCACCAGCACTCACCCGGCCCATCGTCCCCTTTCTCCAGACGGTCCACGACCGCGCCGCCGTGGAAATCCAGCGCGGCTGTACGCAGGGTTGCCGCTTCTGCCAGGCCGGGATGATCTATCGCCCAAGCCGCGAACGTTCCCCAGCCGAGGTCGTCGAGACCACCCGGCAGCTTCTCCAGAACACCGGCTATGACGAGCTCTCCCTGCTGTCTCTGAGCACCACCGACCACAGCGAGATCGTACCCATGGTCGAAGCGCTCACCGCCGAGTTTCCCGCTCTCAAGATCAGCATCCCCAGCACCCGCGTCGATAGCTTCTCCGTGGACGTTGCGGAAGTCGTCGCTAAGGGCAAGAAGCATACCCTCACTCTCGCCCCCGAGGCGGGCAGTCAGCGCCTGCGTAATGCTATCAACAAGCTCGTCAGCGACGACGACCTCCTCGGTGCTGCCGAAAACGCGTTTCAGCGTGGTTGGACCGGGATCAAGATGTACTTCATGGTCGGCCTCCCCACAGAGACGCCAGAGGACGTCCAGGGCATCGTCGACCTTGCCCGCCAGGTCAAGCAGATTGGCAAGCGCCATGTGGGTGGCCGTGCCCGCGTACGGGTCAGCACCAGCAACCACGTCCCGAAGCCTCACACGCCCTTCCAGTGGGCCCGCCAGGAAACACCCGAGGAGCTCACCCCCAAGCACTATCTGCTCAAGGATGGCTGCCGCCAGGCTGGCGTCGAATTCAGTTGGAACGACCCCGAGGATTCCTATCTTGAGGCTGTCCTCAGTCGGGGCGATCGCCGCATCAGCGAGGTCATCTACCGGGCCTGGGAACTTGGCGCCCGGTTCGATGCCTGGGGCGAACACTTCGACGGGTCACGCTGGCGGCAGGCCTTCTCCGACGTTGGTGTGGACCCCGCCTGGTACGCCCACCGCGAGCGCGATACGCATGAGCCCCTTCCCTGGGATCACATCAACAGCGGTGTCGCCAAGTCCTACCTCCGCGGTCAATGGAAGGACGTGTTCACTGGCGATACCGTTGCCGATTGCCATCACGGCTCCTGCAATGTCTGCGGCATGCAGAAGTTCGATGCCCTCGGCGAGAATGCCGGCGTCGCCGACTGCGTCGTCAAGCTTGACAACCTCGTCGCCCTTCGCCGCAACGCGAAGAAGTTCGAAGGCGAGTCGATCGAGTTGGTGTAGGGCGCAGGATGCTGCACGTCTCCCGGGCACTCGAGGCTCGGGAGACTACTCTCCCCGAATCCGCAGCCGCAAGCCCCCCGCAATCGCCTTCAGCGCTTCCGGCCCATCGAACGGCTCATAGCCTTCGCCGAGCTCGAAAATCCCGATAGATGCGTTGAGCGTCACTACGTAGCCATCGCCGACCGGCACCATAGCCATGAATTCGTCGTGCGGCCCCACCGGGCAGGAACTCAACGGCGTGGCCGTCGCGGGGGTGTCGGCCCGCTCGTAGTTGTATCCCGCCAGGATCGTCCCGGACCATTCGCCCGCCGTAAACGCCTCGATCTCGCGGCATGCCTCGCCGAACGGCCAGCGCCCCGAGTCATTGTCTGCATCCTGAAGACTCGCCAGGAACTCCTCCCATCCGCGTTCCTCCCACATCTCGAGCACCACTCGGCCTTCTTTGCCAACGCCCTCGTAGTACAGCGTGATCAGCGTCGGACGCTCCCGTGCATATCGCTGCTCTACCTCCGCCAGGCGCAGTTCCCCCACTTCGTCTCCGCCTTCGAACTCGCGGCCCAACCAGTACACCGGACCATCGCCTTCCGGATTGTCCAGCAGCTCCATCTCCGCCTCATCCTCCGTCCGGAACCCGGACGCCCGCGGGTCAAGGAGATCGCTGTCAAAGTCATCCCGGTCGATCAGTTCCGTCTCGTAGTCCAACTCCGTGACGCTCACTACCTGACCGTTCCGGTAGTGCGTTGTCTCGACGCCAAGGGGGAAGTAGGTGCTCGTATCCACAAAGAACACCGATTCCGAACGCCACGTGTCGGACCCCTCGTCGGCAGGCAGCGTCGGCGTACCGGCACCTGGAGTGTCAGTTGGTTCGGCGCCTGGCTCACCGCCCCGGCTGACGGTGAACTCCCAGGCGTACCCAATCCCTACGGCGTTGATCCCGTGCCACTCGCCCTCCACCACCTTCACTGGCCCCGCCAGTTCGTAGTTTCTTGGTTGGCTCGCCAGGCCACAGACCAGGATCTCCGCCACCAGCGGGCGCAGGCCTGTACACGAAATCCAGTGGCCACCAATCTCACCCTGTCGCGGTGTACGGTCGTCCGGTAACTGCCGGTAGAGTTCGTTCCCGTCGAACCAGTGCTCGGTCCACTCCGGCGTATCTGTGGTGTTCTCCGGTGCCTTCTCGTAGCTCAGGCGCGCCTTCAGATCGGTGAAGTCGAACCATCCCTCGTAGGTGCCGTAGATCTGCTCCCCTCCCGAGTCATCGGGAACGGTTGCCTGGGTCGTAACGTGCAGGATCTCCCCGGTGTTGGCGATGGCGGCCACCATCCGCTCGACCAGTTCGTCCGGTGTTGTTGGCGCCTCGTGGGTATCCAGCGTCGGCTCGGTCCCGATGCTCTCCCGTTCCGTGTTGCAGGCGGCCAGCAGCAATCCGATTCCCACGAGCAGTGCGCTTGCGTAGATCCGCATCGGCCGAGGCTACCGCGTATTCAGGCGATTGGCACGCTTGCCGGGTCGCATGCAATCGCTTGGCCCTCTGCCACCGCTCTACTCTTGGTCTCGCACCCACTACCCTCGATCCATGCTCAAGCGCGTATTCGACGTGGCGATCGTACTCCTGGCGGCGCCCCTGACGGTCCCGGTCGTGGCCCTCACGGCCATCGTTCTCGCCGTAGAGCTGCGAGGGAACCCCTTCTACCTGCAGGCGCGCATTGGCCGCAACGGCGAACCCTTCACCATCTACAAGCTCCGTACCATGCGCCACGCCTCCCCCGGCGAGGTCTCGGACTACAGGGTCGATGACTGGTCGACCTATATCTTCAGTCCGCCCGGGGTGGTCGACCCACGCATCACCCGGATGGGCGCCTTCGCCCGCGCCAAATCCCTGGACGAACTCCCCAATCTCCTCAACGTCCTCAAGGGTGAGATGTCTCTGGTGGGCCCCCGCCCCGAGATCCCCGAACTGGTCGAACAATATCCCGCTGAATACCACGAGCGACATAAAGTGCTACCGGGAATCACTGGTCTGGCCCAGGTCCACGGCCGTTCGGATTTGACCTATGCCGAATCCGCTTCCTACGATCTCCAGTACGTGCGAACGCACTCGTTCATGGGCGATCTCCGATTGCTCGGGCTGACTGCTCGCCTTGCCCTCACCGGCGAAGGAGCCCGCTAGCTTGGTCACCCTCTCCCGCTCCGTCCGGCGCGTCTTTGCAGGCGATCCCCTCTACACCGTCGCCTCTATGGCACTCGACGTGCTCGTTATCGTCCTTGCCTACGCCTGCGCTCTCTTGCTGCGCTTCGATGGCGACGTCCCCCAGCGCAGCATCGAGTTCACAGTCCGTGTCCTGCCGATTATTGCCGTCCTCTATATCGCTGCCAACGTCGGGTTCGGTGTCTATCGCACCGTCTGGACCTATGGCTCCATCGGCGATGTCCTGAATCTCTTCCGCCCAATCACGCTCGTGACCTTCGGCCTTTTCCTCGTCAGCGTATGGCTGCCGGAACGCCACCTGCCGCTCTCGGTCATCCTCATCGCCGGCGCCCTCACGTTCCCCGGCATGACCATGGTGAAGATGCGCACGCGGCTCCTCGCTCGTGTCCCGTGGGCATCCGTCGCCAGCCAGCGCCTCCTCATCATTGGCGCCGGTCAAACCGGCCAGCTCCTCGCCCGCGAACTCCAGGCCAATCCTCACTTCAACTATCAGCCCATCGGCTTCGTCGATAATGACCCCCGCCGCCTGCATACCCGCGTTCACGGCCTCCGCGTCTTCGGCACCGACGATGACCTCGGCCGGGTCATCGACGAACGTGATGCTGAAGTCGTCGCCATAGCTGTTCCGCGCGCGCCAGGGTCTGCCATCCGGAAGATCGTAGCCACCTGCCAGGATCTCAATATCCCCGTGCGCATGGTTCCCGGCGTCGACGACTGGGCCCTCGGCCGCCGTGGGCCGAACACTCTGCGCGACATCACTCCCGACGACCTTCTCGGCCGCGAACCCGTCGAGATCGACTACGCCTCCTGCGCCGGTTCTGTCGCTGACCGCGTGGTCCTTGTCACCGGTGCGGCCGGTTCCATCGGTTCCGAGCTCAGCCGCCAGGTTCTCAGCTTCGGACCGCGTGAACTCCACCTCATCGATAACAACGAATCCGGCCTTCACGACCTCCAGCTCGAGCTCGCTCGCGATGCCGGCCAGTCGGTCATCCGCAGCTGGGTGGCCAACATCGCTGACGAGCCGCGTGTCGACAACGTCGTACGTACCATCCGGCCGGACGTCATCTATCACGCTGCCGCTCTCAAGCACGTGCCGCTCATGGAGGAGCACCCGGACGAAGCCTTCCGGGTCAATGTCCTCGGCACCCTCTACCTTGCCGAAGCTGCCCGCCGCTACGAAGCTGAATCCTTCATCCTTGTCTCCACCGATAAGGCGGTGCGACCGACAAGCACCATGGGGGCCAGCAAGCGCGTCGCCGAACTCCTGATGCTCGCCTTCGCCGCCGCCAGCGAGCGTACCCAGTTCGTCGCCGTGCGCTTCGGCAACGTCATGGGGTCACGCGGCTCAGTGCTGCCCATCTTCATGCGCCAGATCGAAAACGGCGGCCCGGTCACCGTGATGGACCCCCGCATGATGCGCTACTTCATTTCCATCCCTGAAGCCGTCAGCCTCGTTATCCAGGCTGGCTCCTTCGGGGGTTCCGGCAGCATCTACATGCTCGACATGGGCGAGGAGGTCAACATCCTCGAACTCGCCAACCGCATCATCCGGCTCCGGGGGCTCCGTCCCGGCCGCGATATCGATGTCGTCTTCACCGGTCCCCGTCCCGGCGAAAAACTCCGCGAAGAACTCGTCGCTGACTACGAATCGATGGTCGCGACGGCCCATCCAAAGGTTCGCCGCCTTACCTCAGGTATCACCATCGACGGGGCCGAAGTATTCCGCCTCGTCGCCGAACTCCGCGACTCCATGTGGTCTGACCCCATTGAGCTTCAACGGCGTCTCCACCTTGTCGCCCGGCTCCATTCGCTTGCCGGTGGACTCGCCGATGTCGCCGGCGAACCGGCCACCCCGACCGAAACATGACCACCATCCATCCCTCCGCCGAGGTAAGTCCGGGCGCCACCATAGGCGATGGCTGCCGGATCTGGCACCAGGCCCAGGTGCGCGAAGGCGCAACCCTTGGACCCGGTTGCATCATCGGCAAGGGCGTCTATATCGACGCCGGTGTGCAGGTGGGCGCCAATTGCAAGGTCCAGAATTACTCCTGTCTCTACCATGGCGTCTCCCTCGAAGACGGCGTCTTCGTCGGCCCCCACGTCGTTTTCACGAACGACCGTCTTCCCAGGGCCATCAACCCAGACGGCTCACTAAAGTCCGACGACGATTGGACGGTCGGTGAGTCGCACGTTGGCCGGGGAGCAGCAATTGGTTCGCGGTCGGTCATCTTGCCCGGCATCCAGGTCGGGCGTTGGGCGCTCGTTGGCGCCGGTTCTGTCGTCACCCGCGACGTGCCCGATCACGCCCTCGTCGCCGGCAACCCTGCGAAACAGGTCGGCTGGGTCTGCTCCTGTGCTGAAAAACTCTCGGAGGACCTCGCCTGTGGCCGCTGTCACCGATCGTACCGGCGTTCCGGCTCCGGCCTCGCACCCGCCCCTGAAGGTGCCGTCAGTGGCGCCTGAACGCGAATACATCCCTATCGCTCGCCCCCTCATCGGCGACGAAGAGAAGCGCGCCGTCCTCGAGGTGATGGATTCTGGCCAGCTCGCCCAGGGCCCAAAGACCGAAGTCTTCGAGGAGGCCTTCGCCACCTTCACAGGTACCAGGCACGCCATCGCCGTCAACAGCGGGACCTCTGCGCTGATAGTTGCCCTCCAGGGCCACAACATCGGCCCCGGCGATGAGGTCATCACCACGCCGTTCAGCTTCATTGCGACGGCCACGAGCATCCTCGCTGTCGGTGCAAAGCCCGTCTTCGTCGACGTTGACCCCTTCGACCTCAATATCGACCCCAATGCCGTCGAAGACGCCATCACCGACGAGACCCGCGCCATAATGCCGGTTCACCTCTACGGTGGACCCGCCGACATGGCATCCATCATGGCGATCGCCGCGGATAATGATCTTGCCGTAGTCGAAGACGCTGCCCAGGCTCACGGTGCCGAATTCAACGGGCGACGGGTGGGTACCTTCGGTACCGGCTGCTTCAGCTTCTACCCCACCAAGAACATGACCACCGGCGAAGGAGGCATGATTACCACCGACGACGATGAGCTCGCTGCCCGTTGCCGCCAGATCCGCCACCACGGCCAGTCCCGCCGCTACTACCACGACGTGTTTGGGCTCAACTACCGCACCACCGACATCGCGTCCGCGATCGGCCTCGAACAGCTGAAGAAATTGGAAGGCTGGAACGAGCGCCGAATCGCCAATGCCCGGGCACTCAGTGGCTGGCTCAAGCACTGCCAGCTCCCTCAAGTGCGCGAAGGCGACCGCCATGTCTTCCACCAGTTCACCGTCCGTGTCAGTGGCGACCGTGACGCCCTCCAGCAACGCCTCGACGCTGCCGGCGTGGGCTCATCCGTGCACTATCCCATTCCTATTCACCAGCAGCCCGCCATCACCGAACTCGACCTTGGTGACTTCCACCTGCCCGTCGCTGAGGCAGCCGCCTCATCCGTCCTGTCACTGCCCGTGCACCCGGCCCTCAGTGAAGAGGACCTTGTCCGTGTCGCTGGTGCCTTCAACCAGGCGGTTCACGCTTGATCCTTCCCTGCCGCAGGCTGCCCCGCTAGGCTCATAACATGGATTCCCTCGACG
>JAGQGZ010000096.1 GCA_020432105.1 Dehalococcoidia bacterium
GTGCCGTCCTGGCCTGGGCGGTTGACATCGAGGTCACGGGGTTCGATATCAACGTTGCTGGCGTGATCCTCATGGTGATGGGAATCGTCGGCCTCGCCCTTTCGCTCCTCTTCTGGGAGCGGTTGCCTGTGAGTGCTACGGCGTGATCCGGCAGGAGTTCGACTGGCTGCGGGCGCTGCGCAGTTATTAGCCCGCGGTGGGATTCCAGCTCACCGTGACGGTTCCGAAGTCGGCGGGTGCTCCTCAAGCTGCGCGCGGAAATGGCTATCAACACTGCGCAGGCGGCCGGCGTGGAGGAGGCCATCAAGGTCCAGTTGGCGGGCGGAAACAAGACCTTCGCGAGGCGTTGGGGCAGTTATGCCATCGCGTTCGAGAGCGGCCAAATCGGAGGGCGTGAGGCCCAGGAGGGAGGTCAACACCTCGTTGGTGTGTTGGCCGAAAGCGGGCGCTGAGGACCTGGTCTTTGCAGGCGTCGTGCTCATTCGCCAGGCAGGCCGCGGAAAGACGCGCGGCCCGATTTCCGGGGCGTAGGCGGGAGCGGCAACAAGCTCGCCGAAACCCCTGGCCCGGAGTTGGGGATCGAGCCAGACATCCTTCGGGCCCAGGAGTCGTATGGCCTCTATCCCGGCCGCCTGCAGCGTTGCTTCAAGCTCCGTGGCCGACCATGTTCGCGTGGCAGCGGCAATGCACTCGTCGAGGAGATCGTGCTCACGTTGGCGGCTCTGAATGGTCGCGAATCGGCCAGCGTCCAGGCCATCGAGCGGGAGTGCCTGGACCAGCGTCGCAAACTCGTCGTCGGTAGCGATGGAAATGGCGATCCACTCATCGTCGCCCCGGCAGGGGTAGGCGCCTTGAGGGGCCCGCTCAGCGCTGCGATTCCCTGCCCGTTCCAGCACGCGGCCGTTCATCGTGTAGTCCAGCATCGGTTCGGGAAGCGTTGCGATACCGGCCTCATAGTGGGAGAGGTCCAGCCAGAGTCCCTTCCCGGTTCGTTCCCGGTATTCCAGGGCAGCGAGAATGGAGTAGGTGCCGTAGTAGGCGCCGGCAACATCCGTGAAGGCAACGCCGAATCCTCCCGCCCCGCCGCGCGTGGGTGGGCCATCCGGATAGCCGGTGAGGTGCATGAGCCCGTCGGTTGATTCTGTGGTTGGGCCGTATGCCTTGTAATTGCGCCACGGCCCCGTCTGCCCGAACCCGCTCGAAGACAACAGGATGATTCGCGGATTCACCCGCCGAAGCTGCTCGTAGTCGAGGCCGAGGTTCTGAAGGACGCGGGGCGTGAAGTTCTCGGCCACCACATCGCTGACCCTGACGAGTTCGAGAAGGGTCTCCCGTCCCTGTTCGGTGGTGAGATCGAGCGCAACCCCGCGCTTGTTGCGGTTCAGGAGGTGGTAGTTGCCGGCGTGGTTGTATGCCCCGGGCCGGGGGCGGTTGTCCGGCATAGGACCGGAACGAACGCTGTCTGGCCGGCTGGCAGACTCGACCTTAATCACGTCCGCGCCGAGGGCGGCCAGCGGTGTAATCGCCAGTGGCAGGACAAACACCATCCCCAGTTCGAGAATGCGCACGCCCTCGAGTGGCAGGCCCGGCGCCGGCTGTTTGCTCCGGGCTCGCCGCTCCTCGTTTGCAGGGCCGGGTGCCGTCTCCGCAGCCTTGAGTGCCGCAAATACTTCGTCGTCATGCTGGCCCAGCAGCGGAGCCGGCCGTGAGGGAGTCCGATCCACGACACCGCCGGTCTGGGGCGTCATGCCCGGCATCTTGAGTGTTCCCGCGACAGGGTGCTCCTGGGTGACGAAGTACGCCCGTTCGGCCAGGTGCGGGCAGCGGGCGACATCCTCGGAGGTCTGGATGGAACTGATCGTCAGCCCACGCTCCTGGCCACTGTGAAAGAGGTCGGCCCTGGTGCGCGAGCGGAATGCCGGTCCAACGATATCGTCGATGGCGCCCTCATGCTCATGTCGCGAGTCACGATCGGCGAAGGGCCAGTCCAGGAGTTCGGGCCGTTCAACGAATTCCGCGAAGGTCTCCCACCAGACGTCGATCCCGGCATCCGAGGGCATGACCCAGCCGTCGATTGCTTCCATCGCCTGGGAGGTGGCAAGTTTCGGAAGCGTCGTCGAGGCGCGTTTCACATCCGCACCAGTGTGCGAATAGACGTTGAGCGCGGGGAAGATCGTCATCGCCATGGTCTCCTGCTCGGAGATATCGATCCGCTGCCCGATTCCGCTCCGTTGCGCCAGTCTCACGGCGGCGAGGGTGGCCGCCGCCGCGTTAACACCGGCGAGATGTCCGGCCTGGTTGAAGCCCTGCTTCACGGGGGGCCGGTCGTCGGTGCCGGTCATGTACATCAGTCCGCCCGAGGCGCAGGCGCTGATCTCGGATCCTCGATATCCGGCCCTGGGACCATCCTGGCCGTAAGGGCTCACCGAGCAAACGACGAGCCTGCCCGGGAGAGCAAGTCCCCTGGTGAGCGAGTCGAAGGCCCCGGGCCCGAGATTCTCGATAACCGCGTCGGCCTCAGCAAGAAGTGCTCCGAGCAGGCTTCTGCCGCTCCCCGTTGAGGGATCAAGACTGATCCCCCGCTTGTTGAAGTTGAGGTAGAGGAAACTGCCGCTGCGCTCGGGGTCGGGGGTGTCGCCGGGGAACGGCCCCACACGCCGGCTTGCATCGCCGCCGGGAGGCTCAACCTTGATGACGTCGGCGCCGAAATCAGCGAGGAGGCGAGCACCGAAGGCTGCAGAGATTCCGCTGCCCAACTCCACCACCCGAAGGGCGTCCGATCGCCAGGGCCCCAATGCTCCGTCCCCCTCTGCTGCCTTGATTCTGAGGAATCTGCCGTCTCCGGGGAAGGGCATCGGGTTCCGCGGAGCCTCGTCGATTGACCGTCGCCGGGAGCGGTGCCAGCATCGGGGCGGGCCGCGAGAGCTATTGCCCGGCGGTCCTCCCTCCATTCACCGGTCAGGAGCATCCCCTTGGTGCGAGTCATTGATTTCGAGTGCAGTCCGCCATCCTCTGCTGTCGAGCAGTGGGCGCCTCCCCCGCTGCCGGAGGCACCCCGTGGCTCAGGGCTTACCTGGGCGGGGCAGAAACCCCAGGTGGTGCCTGGCTACGGCATGGCCAACTACGAACGGATCTTCGGGGCAAGGCGTGATGGTTCGAGCGAGGGGTCGCCCCTCGATATGACCTTCGAGGAGTTCTGTGCGGACATGGAAGCCGCAGGCGTGGTGAAGGCGTTCATGTCGTCGCCCAATCCGGTCACGGTGAATGCGGTCCGCACCCGCCCCGACCTCTTCATGGGGCTTGTCCGCGTCAGCCCGTTCGACGGGATGCTGGCCGTTCGTGAATTCGAGCGGATCGTGCGTGAGGACGGTCTTCATGGGTTGATGGTGAACCCAATGGACGAGCGCATACCGGCCAGCGACCGGCGCTACTACCCGCTCTATACCAAGGCTGCAGAGCTGGGGCTTCCCGTTCGGCTCTACTCGACGATGACCTACGCAACCGATCGGCCGTACGACCTGGGCCACCCCAGGCACCTCGACCAGATCTGCAGCGACTTTCCGGAGACGCCGTTCATCGCAGGGCTCGCGGGCTGGCCGTGGATCAACGAGATGGTTGCGTTGCTCCGCCGGCATCCAAACCTGTACTGCGACACGGCCGCCCACCATCCCCGGTATTTCGCCGTCAAGGGCTCCGGCTGGGACATGTTCATGCAGTTCGGAAACACCCTGGTCCAGGACAAGATCCTGGCGGCGATGTCACCCGCAACGCTCGGCGAACGCTATGCCCCGATGGTGCAGGCCTACCTCGACCTCCCGCTCAAGGACGCGGTCAAGGAGAAGTGGCTGTACGGGAACGCGGCACGCTTGTTCGGGCTGGACTGAACCCCCGGCGAACCTCGAATCCCCCCAGCCCGCTGCCGGCCATCCCCTGCGCGGACAGTCCGGTTACAGCTTTGCTAGTGGGTTCGGCTTCCTCGTTGCCGCCCTGCTCGCCACCGCTCTCGCGTGCGTATGATTCTGGTTGTGCGGCCGGCGGTACCAGGCCGGACCCACGTTGGGAGGCAATCATGCCGAGGCGTAAATCGAAGGTGGCGGATGGAACCAATCCGCCTGCCCTGACAGACGATGTGCTCCGGGATATTTTCGAGCGGATGGTGCGCATTCGCAGTTTCGAAGAAGAAGCCGGCAAGCTGATGGAGTCGGGCCGTATACCGGGGGCGCTGCACCTCTACGTGGGGGAGGAGGCGGTTGCGGCCGGTGTGATGGTCCACCTGACGGATGATGATCAGATCACCAGCACCCACAGAGGCCACGGCCACCTGGTGGCCAAGGGAGGCGACCTCGGCCGCATGTACGCCGAGTTGTTTGGCAAGGCCGGCGGCTACTGCAAAGGTAAAGGCGGGAGCATGCACATCAGCGACGTGGAGAAGGGGATGCTCGGCGCCAACGGCATCGTTGGTGCAGGGCCACCTATCGCGATTGGTGCCGCGTTTTCCAATAAGTACCGCGGCACGGGCAACGTCACCGTTTGCTTCTTCGGTGACGGCGCGAGCAACGAGGGGACCTTCCACGAAGCCGCGAACATGGCGGCTCTGTATGGACTTCCCGTCATCTTTCTCTGTGAGAACAACGGCTTTGGCGAGTACACCCGCCAGGACCGGCACCAGGCGATTCGCGATGTAGCGGACCGTGCCGCCGGGTACGGCATGCCCGGTGTGGTGGTCGATGGCATGGATGCCGTTGCCGTGTACGAGACGGCGGGAGAGGCAATCGCCCGGGCCCGCCGTGGCGAAGGGCCGACACTGGTTGAAGCGAAGACCTACCGCTACTTCGATCACGTCGGCGTAAGAGGAATGGGTGTGGTCTACCGGGATGACTCCGAGGTGCTGGAATGGCGGAAGCGTGACCCCATCGACCTACTTGGCAGTCGCCTGGAAGAACTGGGAGTGATGACGCGCGAACAGATGGACACGTTGCAGGAGCGTGTCCTGTTCGAAGTCCGCGAAGCGATCGCCTTTGCAGAGGCATCACCGGACCCAACGCCGGATCAGCTTCTTGAAGACGTCTACACCGTGACGGCGGGTGCGCGATGACTGCCGTGGAATCAACGACAGCGCGGTCACTGACATACGTCGAGGCGATCAAGGAAGCCATTACCCAATCGATGCGCGAGGACCCGTCGATTTTCCTGGCGGGGGAAGACGTCGCGCTCTACGGGGGAGTCTTCGGGACCTCCCGAGGGCTGCTCGCAGAGTTCGGACCGGAGCGTGTGGTGGATACGCCAATCTCCGAGTCCGGGTTGGTCGGGATGGGGGTGGGCGCCGCTGCCACCGGCCTGCGCCCGATCATCGAGATCATGTTCATGGACTTCATCGGCGTCTGCATGGACGAGATCGTGAACCAGGCGGCCAAGATGAAGTACATGTTCGGGGGCAGTGCGCGGTTGCCCCTCACCATCCGCACCATGGCCGGTGGGGGAATGAACATGGCCGCCCAGCATTCTCAGAGCCTGGAGGCGTGGCTCTGCCATGTGCCCGGGCTCAAGGTAGTCATGCCTTCCGGGGCGTACGAGGCGAAGGGTCTCCTCGTGGCTGCCATCCGCGATGACAACCCGGTCATCGTCATTGAGCAGAAGCTCATGCTGGGCCGTCCGGCCGAGGTACCGGAGGAGCTCTACGAGATCGAACTCGGGAAAGCTCACGTGGTGAAGCCGGGCTCCAATTTCACCATCGTCGCCCTGGGGCGGATGGTCAGCGAGAGCCTGAAAGCGGCGGAGGTTCTGAGTGCCGACGGCCTTGACGTCGAGGTGATCGACCCCCGGACTCTGCAGCCACTCGATACTGCCACCATCGTGGATTCATTGAAGAAGACCCATCGGGCCGTGGTTGTGCACGAGGCAGTGAGGTTTGGCGGCCTTGGGGCCGAGATCGCGGCCCAGATGCAGGAAGAAGGGTTCGACTACCTGGATGCCCCGGTCGGCCGGGTCGGTGCTCCCTTTGCGCCCGTACCCTTTAGTCCGGCGCTTGAACGGGAATACATCCCGAACGCCGACAAGATCGTGGCGGAGGTGCGCCGCATCCTCGGGAAGCAGGTGTAAAGCGGTGCCGGCGGCATCCGTTGGCATCATTGCCAACCCGGCTTCAGGAAAGGACATCAGGCGCCTGGTGGCCCATGCCTCGGTGTTCGACAACGGCGAGAAGTCCAACATCATCCGGCGGGTCCTGCTGGGCCTGATGGAAGCGGGCGTTGAAAACGTCCTCTATATGCCCGATCCCAATCACCTCGTCGACGGAGCTGCTGAGCGGCTGGACCTGGGCAGTCTCAGCCTCGAAAGCGTGCCCATCCCGGGAGCAGCCAGCGCCATCGATACGGAACGGGCGGCGGCGGCAATGAGCGATGCAGCCTGTGCTGTGGTCATCACCCTCGGCGGGGATGGGACGAACCGGGCGGTTGCTCGCGGTTGGCGTGATGTTCCTCTCATCGCAATCTCGACGGGGACAAACAACGTGTTCCCGGTCATGGTCGAAGGCACCCTTGCCGGGGTGGCCGCGGGTCTGGTGGCTCGCGGTGCGGTTTCTCTGGAGGAGGCGGCCAGCCAGACCAAGACCATCCATGTCCAGATCGAAGGAGAGAGCGATGACCTGGCACTCGTGGATGCCGCCCTGCTCGATGAGCGGTGGATAGGTTCCCGGGCCGTCTGGCAGCCGCACCAATTGCGCCAACTCCTCCTCGCCCGGGCCGAACCAGCGTCGCTCGGGCTCTCCGCAATAGGGGGACTGCTCTGTCCGGTCGAACAGCGCGACGACAGTGGACTCCTCGTGGTGGCCGGTGGCAACGGAACGGTTGTCTCTGCTCCGATTGTCCCCGGGAACTATCTCGATGTGCCGGTCAGTGCGTTCCGCAGAGTCGCTCTCGGGGAATCGCTGGAATGGACCGGCCCCGGAGTGCTGGCCTTCGATGGCGAGCGCGACCGGCGATTGCAGCCGGGTCAGCAGGCCAGGCTATCCGTCCATCGCAACGGACCTCGGGTCCTCAGTATCGATCGCGTTTTGCACCTCGCTGCCTGCCGGCAGACGTTCGTGCGGCGCCATGGGAGCGAAGATGGCGACTGAGATCGTGATCCCCAAGCTGGGGATGACCATGGAGAAGGGGACCCTGACCGAATGGTTGGTGCCGGACGGGCAGGAGGTGGCCGTTGGCGATCTCGTCTTTCACATGGAGACAGAGAAGATCGAGATGGAAGTGGAGGCGGAGGCTGCCGGAATCGTCCGGCAGGCTGTACCGAATGGCACGACCCTTCCACCCGGTGGAATCGTGGGGTATATCCTCGCGGCCGGTGAGCCGATGCCAGCTCTCAGCCCCGCAGCAACAGCCGGGGCAGCCGCGTCAGTGGCTCCCGTGGCAAACTCGGTGCCGGTCTCGGCTGGGACGGCGTCCATGCTGGAGGGCGGGCGAATTGCCGCATCGCCGATCGCCAGAAGGTTGGCGCGCGAGGCAGGACTCGTCCTGGCAGGTGTCGCCGGGACAGGGCCAGGCGGGCGCATTGTCGAAGCTGACGTCACGGCAGCAATCGCCGCGCCGCCAGCGGCTGCCCCGTCGCCGGCCACAGCACCGAGAACGCCGGTGTCGCCGCCCCGCGAGGTGCTGGCCTCACCCCTGGCAAGAAGACTGGCCGAGCGATTCAAGGTGGATCTGGCTACGGTGCCCGGCACCGGTCCCAACGGGCGCATCACCCTCGCCGACGTAGAGGGGGCTGCCGGACACCCGGTAGACCAACCGGGCGGCGCGCCGGCGGAGCAGCACCGGCCTGGCGACATCATTCCCGTTCGTGGTATGAGGCGCGTGATCGCCCAGAGGATGCACGGCAGCCTCCAGGAGATGGCTCAGCTCACCATGGGGATCGACGTGGGCATGGGCGCGGCCGTCGATCTCCGGGGGCGGTTGGTCGAACAGTGGGCGGGCCAGGGTTTGCGACCCACCTACACCGACCTGATCGTCAAGGCGCTCGCCCTTGCCCTTTGCGACCATCCGCTCCTCAACGCTGAGTTCAGCGAGGAAGGGATCCGCCTGCTAGAGCACCGTCATATCGGCGTCGCCGTCGCGGTTGAAGGCGGGTTGCTGGTTCCCGTTGTTCGCGATGCCGACGTGCTCACCCTGCGCGAGATAGCGGCCGAGACCAACCGCCTCGCTGGTTTGGCCCGCGCCGGGCTCGTGCTGCCCGACGACATGGCCGGCCAAACCTTCTCAGTGACGACGCTTGGCGCGTCCGGCGTCGACTTCTTCACGCCGATCATCAATCCGCCCAACGTGGGTATTCTCGGCGTTGGCGGAGTTCGCGATGGCGTTGCCTGGGAGGGCGATCGACCGGTCCGAACGTCGGTGATGACACTGAGCCTGACCATCGACCATCGCGCGGTGGATGGTGCTCCTGCCGCCGCATTTCTCGGCACCGTCCGCGATCTGCTCGAGTCGCCCTACCGGTTGATGAGCTAGTGGCTGCCTACGATGTCGTCGTTATCGGTGGTGGCCCTGCGGGGTATGCCGCGGCCCTGGCTGCGCGGCAACGTGGAGCCAGCGTGGCGGTCGTCGAGCGCGAACGGGCAGGCGGTGCCTGCGTCAACTTCGCCTGCATTCCCACCAACATCCTGATGGAATCGGCTAGCACATTCCTGGACGCGCGCGAATTGGATGTGATGGGCGTCTTCAGCGCCGGTGAGCAATTCAGCCTGGGCCGGGCCACGGCCCGTGCGGCCACGCTGGTAGAACAGGTTGCTCGCGGCGTCGAGATGATGCTGCGGCGCCAGGGGATTGAATCTGTGTTGGGCCGAGCGGCCTTCCGTGGGCCCAACAGCATCGATGTGGCGTTGCGCGAAGGTGGAACAGAAGTTGTTGAAGCAGGGGCGTTTGTGATTGCCACGGGTTCGCGTTGGGAAATGGAGCCCATCCCCGGCTTCCCCGACGATCGCGTGGTGACACCTGACGTGGTGCAGCACATGATCGAGGCGCCCTCGACGGTGTTGGTGCTCGCCGATACCGATGGGCACGTGCCGTTCGGAGCCGAATATGCCGCACTTCTCGCCACATCCGGGAGTGAAGTGACGCTGGCAACTTCCCGCGAATCCTTATTGCCGGCGCTCGATGCCGACCTCCGGCCCGCGGCCCTCGACGGACTGGCGGCATTCGGCGTGCGAGTGTTGCAGGGGGCGAGAGCCGTTCGCGGCAACGACCGCGCCATCTCGCTCGGGACGGCCGATGGCGATGTGGAAGTGCAGGCGGACCTTGTGGTCGTTGCCGACCCGAGGCGGCCGTCGCTCGAAGGCCTGGAGGTCGAACGGGCTGGAGTGACTGCGTCGCCCTACCTCTCGGTTGACCAGACCTGCCGGACGAACGTGCCGCACATCTTCGCCGCCGGTGACGCGACCGGTGGCGCCCTGCTCACCAATGCGGCCAGCCATATGGGCGAAGTCGCCGGGACTAATGCCGCAGGCGGTGAGGCCTACGCTCGCCTGGGCTCCATACCGAAGTTCCTCCATCTGACGCCGGAATGTGGCTGGGTGGGCATCGACGAAGCGAGTGCGCGACAACTGGGCTACGACGTCATGACCGGGACGGCCGATCTTGCGTTCAATGCCCGGGCGATGGCCCTTGGTGCCAGGACAGGGGTGGTGAAGGTGGTGGCTGAACGCGAGTTGGGCCAGGTGCTCGGCGTGCACGTCGTGGGACCGGCCGTGGATGGGATCCTGGCCCTCGCGGCATTTGCCATGCAGGCGGAAATCCCGGTGGCCGAACTGGCAGGGATGGTCCAGTGGCACCCGACCATCGGTGAGAGCCTTGCCGAGGCGGCCCGTCGGGCCCAGTAGATCCCCGGATGTCTTGGGAGTTGGCTATCGCCGGTCTCCGCCGGGGCCTCTCCGGCCGACCGCGTCGGTCCCGGATGTAGCCTTGCGGAAGGGCAGATACTGGGGTTGCCACTGCCGTTCGCGCACATAGGCTTCAACGCCGGAGGCATCGAGTTCGCGCAACTGCTCCTGGCGGACGACGCCATCCTCCAACGCTTGCCGAACGACGGCGAGCGCGATGTGGGCACTCACCTCGCGCATCTGGGCGACGCGCGGATAGATGCGACCGTCGGAGATGTCCGTCCAATCGGCAAGGGCGTAAGCCGCTGCCAGGACCATGCTGTCGGTAATCTCACTTGCCTTTGCCAGCACGGCGCCAAAGCCGAGTCCCGGGAAGATGAAGGCGTTGTTGCCCTGCCCGACAGGATAGGTGCGCCCCTCGAACTCGACATCCTCGAAGGGGCTGCCGGTTGCGACGATTGCGCGACCGCTGCTCCAGGCGATCACATTCGCCGGGGTGGCCTCGGTGGCACTGGTGGGATTCGAAAGCGGGAAAATGAGCGGGCGTTCGCTATTGGCGCACATCGCTTCGACGATTTCCTGGTCGAAGGTGCCGGGCTGTCCTGAGAGACCGAGGAGCACGGTTGCTCCGGCTTCCCGAATCGTCTCGAGCAAGGTCGGGACGTCGCCTGCCAGCTTCCAGTTTGCAATTGCCGGCCGTGCCTGGGCGTACGGTGCTTTGTAGTCCTCGTACTTGCGTCCCTCGACCAGCAATCCTCGCGAATCGAGTACGAATACCCGGCTGTGCGCCGCATCCCGGTCCAGTCCCGCCTGCACCAGCCCTTCAACCAGGGCCCATGCCACTCCCAGTCCGCCAGCACCGGCGCCGGAGACCACGAAGACCTCATCCGTCAACTGGCGATCCAGCATCCGGCAGGCGGTCAAGATGCCGGCAAGTGCAACCGCGCCGGTTCCCTGGATGTCGTCATTGAAA
>JAGQGZ010000097.1 GCA_020432105.1 Dehalococcoidia bacterium
GGGTTGGTGAAGAGCGCTCGTGGTACCAGTCACCGCAGCCGCCGGCCGACCGGGCCAACCCGTTCCTGGAGTTCGACCCGCAGATGTGCATCATTTGCACGCGCTGCCAGCGGGTCTGCGAAGAGAAGCGCCACACGAGTGCTATCACGCTCGGCGGCAAGGGCTATACCACCCAGATTGCGTTCGGCGCGGGGGGCCCGATTGACGAAAGCAACTGCGACTTCTGCGGCGCCTGTATTGACGTCTGCCCGACGGCCGCGCTGATGGAGCACCCGAACAAGTGGGTCGCCAAACCGGAGACGTGGTCGACGACGACCTGTGACTCCTGCGCCGTGGGCTGCAGCATCAAGATCGGGTCGAAAGAAGGGCGCGGCGTGATCGTGCGGCCGGGCACGGGGAACGACTTTAGTGGCGACCAGATCTGCGTCCGGGGACGCTACCACTACGACTCGCTGAAGCCGCGCGAGAGGCTTTCAACCCACCTGACGAAGCGTGGGAACATCCAGGTTCCAACGGTCTTCCCGGAGGCGGTCGCTGCTGCGGCCCAGGTACTGAAGGCCGCGGGCCCGAAGGCCGGTGTGGTGGTAGGTGGGAACGTAACGCTTGAGGAGGCATGGCTCGCCGGGCAGATTGCGGCGAAGCTGGGTGCGCCGATCGATGCTGCCGGTGGCCCGGTGATGCGGGCAATCACGAGTGCGCTGGAGGCCCGACTGGGTGGCTGGCGGATGGCCGCAAAGCTGAACCAGATACCGACGGCGAAGACGGTCGTGGTTGTCGCTGACGACCTTGAAGAGACACACAATGTCGCCAGTGTCCGGGTGAAGGATGCTGTGGTGCGCAATGGCGCGAAGCTCATTGTCATCGGAGCGCTTCGCAGCGAACTGGTGGATTTCGCCTCCGTCTGGATCCAGCCGAAAGCCGGTGAAGAGGGGCAGGCGTCGGCCGCCCTGGCAGCGGCACTGGGTGGCGGGAACGCTTCTGGAACGATCGCCGATGCGGTGGCGATCCTGAAGGCTGCGAACATCGAGGATACGGTTGTTGTGTGTGCGCCAAACAACGTCCACGCGCCGACTGCGGGGGCGATGGCGGGCGGCGCGGCGAACCTGGCCGTGGCCATCGCCGGCGACGCAGCATCCGAGCGACTGCTAGTGCTTCCGCCGGATGTGAATAGCTACGGAATCATCGATGCCGGCGCCAATGGGGACATCTCGGAGGCATCGACACTCCTTGCGATCCGGGACGACATCACCATGCGCGGGTTCGACACCGCAGGGTACGAGAGCATTATCGCGCTGGACGGCATCCTCCATCCGACCGCGAAGGCTGCCGCGGTAGTACTGGCTGAAGGGCGTGCCTACGCGACCTCTGGCACGTATGTGCAGGGAGACTTCCGCGCCCAAAAGCTCACGCCGGCAATCCGGCCGGAAGGCGACGCGATGCCACTGTTTGCCG
This sequence comes from Dehalococcoidia bacterium, assembly GCA_020432105.1. Taxonomy (GTDB): domain Bacteria; phylum Chloroflexota; class Dehalococcoidia; order Tepidiformales; family Tepidiformaceae; genus JAGQGZ01. The sequence continues at coordinate 1,453 of JAGQGZ010000097.1, forward strand.
TCCTCCAGGCACTTGCCGAAGCACTCGATATTGAAGTCCCGGGCACACCCGCAGGAGCCCTCGAAGCGATCGCCAGGAACAACGCAATGTACCAGCCTGCTGCCGACCTGCTTGTGGGCGAAGGCGTGAAGCTGGATGTAGCCACGACCGGCAAGGGCACGAGCGTGGCCGTGCCGGCCGCCTCCCATGAAGGCGATGGCCTTCGCGTGATCGCCTCAAGTGACCTCTACACCGCAGCCGATGCTGCAGCCCTTCGCCACCCCGAGGCCGAGAGGCTTCATCGTTACGACCGAATCCAGGTGAGTGAGGCAGACGCGGCTCGGCTCTCCATCAGCGATGGAGACGAGATCGAGATTGCAGCCGGTGATTTCAGGCTCCGGGCGGCGGCGACGGTCACCGACCGGGTACCAGCCGGGGCTGTCTTCGTCAGCAGCCTCATGCAGGGAGGAGCGGTCGCGAGGCTGTTCCTGGGGGACTCGCTGCCGACTGTGCAAGCCGGCGCCCTGACGCCCGCCTAGCGGGCACCTTCGACCCATCTGAACGTAGAAAGGACCCGCCAACAGGCGGGTCCTTTCTTTCGCAGTGCTTCAGGGCTTAGCTGTGGGAAGAGGTGTACTAGAAGCGCGCGAGCGTCGAAGCAAAACCACGGGGTGGCTCCAGGCCAGTGGACAGGGTCCCGGGATTCCGCATCGCCGTTGCGCTGTGCACCGGACCGTTTGGATGGGGTGAGAGGTTGTGGGGTGTTTCGATGCGGTGCACAGCGACTTACCTTTCGCTTTGTAGCGTAGGCCCGGAATGTCAAACGGCGGCGGACCATTTGTAACGCGGCTGCAAAATTGGGCGAGCTGGAGTGACAGGCCAGTAGAGGGCAAGTGAACGGGCGGTGAAACCGACTTTTAGGCGCCGTAGAGGACCGTCCGCAGGTCTGGCGCTACGTTTGTTCCGTCCAGCCGGATGTGGCGGACATTGAAGCCTTCGGCACTGACTTCCATCGTCATCTCATCGGGTCGAAGGTCGGCCGGGATAGCGAGGCCGGCATTTCCGCCGGTGTCAGTGCGGGAGGTGGCGACCTGTCGCCCCTTGTTGTCGATGACCCTTATCTGCGCCCCGGAAATCCGATCCTGCTGTCCGGCTTCATCACGATCGTTGTCGAGCACACTTACCTGGGCTGTTCGCCCGTCATGGGCAACTCCGACGGCGATATCGAGGTCGCGGAGATAGATCAGCGGTTCGGTGGTGACCGTGGCCATTCCATGCCGTTCGGGGAGGCGAGCAGGGTTGGCATTGAGTTCGACGTTTTGCACAGCCATCCCGTGGTCCGCGGTTATGACAAACAGGGTCGACTCGAAGAGGTCCTTGTCGTCGAGCAGGTTCAGAATCCGCCCGATCCGGATATCGGTTTCGTCGAGGGCTTCGCGCGCACCGGGGTGGTGAGGCCCGTAGTCGTGGGAGGCGCCATCGGGGAGGCTGAATTCGTGGTAGACGAGCTTTGGCGCAGGGTGGGTGGAGTCGAGGAAGAGCTGGCGTGCCTGGGCGAGCGCGCGATTGTCAGTGAGGCCGATGAGGTGATGGCCATGGCGCTGGAGTTCATCGGCCCAGCGGGGACTGATGTCGACCTCTGTCTCCCGCGTCAGTTCCTTCAGCCATTCCCGGTCGCCAACCAGCTGGCGTTCCAGGGCGCCATGGTCGGCGCCACGGACGCAGGGTTCATTGATGGAGGCGGTGAACGCTCCCCCCATCGCACCGTCCCATGGTCCGAAGGCCCGGTGGACCGCCTCAAACAGGGTCTCCACCTCATCGCCGAGGAACCTGGCGGAGTCGAACTGCTGGCCCTGGGGGGAGACGGTCTGTTTGCTTTCGCGGAGGTAATAGGTGGGGTTGACGATGTCGTGGTGGCCGCTCCAGCAGGCCGTCCCGATGGCATTGTGACTGGGCCAGGTGATGCTGGGAAAGTTGGAGATGCTGCCGTACTGCAGCATTGTGCCCCGGCCGATAAGGCTTCGCAGGTGGGGGAGTGAGTCCGACTCGGTCTCGAGCCGGTGGGTGAGCTCCATGTGCGACTGGCCGTCGAGAAGGAGGATGTAGACACGCTCAGGCTTCCCCGTGTCGTCGTCCAGCACCGCCTCTAGCACACGGCCATCCTGGCGCTTGAAGTAGACATCGGGTGGTACCCCGCGCTGGCTGCTCGACCGCCCAGAGCCATCGCGCCCATCGATCAGCGGCATAGCCAGCAGCCGAGCGATCGTGGGGGCAATGTCGACGGCTCTGGCTTCGGCATCTACGACTGCCCCTGCTTTCACGCCGGGCCCTGAGAACACCAGGGGCGCCCTGGCCTGGACGACATCCAGGCCACCGTGCTGCCCGGGCTGGCGGCCGTAAGCGAAGGACCTGGGGTTCACGACGAGATCGGGAGCGTTGGGGCTATCGAAGAGCTGAGCGATCCGCTCATAGGCATAGGGGTAGGTAGTGACCTCTGGCTCGATGAAGGCTGACCCGGGGTCGTCGCTGCCGGCTGCCTCGAGCTGATCCTGGAGGGTGTTGAGCGCCCTGTAGTCCTGCGCTGCAAGGGGATCCTGGCCGACAACTTCGACGACGCGGTACTCGTAGCCACCAGCCTCGGCGTGGTGCCGGGTCCACCGGACCATCCCTCTTCTTGACCAGGCTTCGTAGGCGCCGCCGTTGGGGCCGCTGCGGTGGGTGGCGACAAAGTCGGTCCAGGCTTCCCCCTCCGGCGTCGCCAGCAAGAACTCGATAGCACGGTTGCCGGACTCTTCCTGGTTGGGATCGAGGCCCTGGCCTCCGGGCCGTTCGGGCCCCCTGTGGGTCGTTGAGCGAGCGTCGGTCGCGGTCATCCTGGCCTCCAAGCGTATGCGGCAAATGCTACGCCCGGCCCGGAGTGGCCGCACCGGTCATCGCGAGGTTTAGGAGATGCCTGTTAGCTGGATCGAGCGGGTGCGGGCAACAATGGTGCTCCCCAGGGCAAGCGCACAGAAGGCGGCAGCGGTGATGGCCGGCGCTGGACGCCCAAGCAGTACCTGGAGACTTGCCTCGATCGCAAACCCGGTTGCGGCCGGCAAAGCCAGCCAGGGCCAGAGGCGGTAGACATCACCTCTCATGCGGCAGCATCTTTCGAACGCTCGGCTTCGACGGTCTTGATGAACTCGCGGGCGAGGTCAGGGTCGAACTGAGTGCCGGAACCGGTTTCGATTTGGTGCACCGCTTGTTCGAAGGTCAGGGCTTTGCGATAGGGCCGGTCGGTCGTCATCGCGCTAAAGGCGTCCGCGAGAGAGAAGAGGCGTGTTGGTAGTGTGACTTCTTCCCGCGCGAGGCCACCGGGATACCCACCGCCATCGAACCGCTCGTGGTGATGTCGCACGAGTTCGACGACCACGTCGTAGTCGGTGACGGCGGCTGTGATTGCGGCTCCCATGACCGGGTGTTCTTCCATCTGGCGACGTTCTTCGGCGGTGAGTGCACCAGGCTTTCGCAGGATCTGGTCGGGCACGACGATCTTGCCGAGGTCGTGGATCGGCCCACCGATGGTGATGGCGTTCAACTGGTCGTCGTGGAGGCCGATGCGCTCGGCAGCGGCCAGAGCCATGTGGGTAGCGTGGTCGCTGTGGAAGCGGGTGTAACTATCACGACGGTCAATTGCCTTGACGAGGCTTCGCAGGGCCTTGAGGTTGGTAATCTTTAGCAGGGCGTCGGGGCTGCCGGCTTTCCCGGCCGCCGTCGCGGCCAGGGACGGAGCGAGACCCTTGTCGAGGTACATCTCGTCTTCGGCCTCAGCCACGAGGTCCCGAGGCGCCTGGCCTTCGCGGAGTGTGGCAACACCAAAGCTGATCCGCGTGGGAAGGGCGATCTTGGCGCCGTTCTCCACCTCGATGTTGGCCACAGCGGATTGCACGTGGTTCATGGCACGGCGGGCGGCCTGCCCGGAGATGCCCGGAAAGATAACAACGAATTCATCGCCACCGAACCGACCAAACCGCGCGGGGAGCTTGATGTGGCGGGTGAGTACGCGGACGATACCGCGGAGCACCTGGTCACCTTGCTCATGGCCAACAAAGTCGTTGAGCAATTTGAAGTTGTCGATGTCGAGATAGGCGACCGACAGGGGCGTGCCATCGCGACGGGCGGCGAATACGGAGTCGATGAGGAATTCATCGAGAAACCGGCGATTGGGGCAGCCGGTGAGAGCGTCGGTATAGGCGAGCTCGCGGTAGACCGCCGCCTGTTCGGCGACGATACGCCGGGCCCTGTTGTCGACGGCACGGTTCAGCATGTGCCAGAGGATTTCGGGGTCGAAAGGCTTGCCGAGGAAGTCGTCGGCACCGGCCTTCATCGAGCCAACTGCGACGTCGACGTCCACTAGCCCGGTCACGGCAACGATCCCGGCGGCCGGCGCGGTAGTGCGAAGGCGACCGATCACCTCGAGTCCTGACATATCGGGGAGGCTGATGTCGCAGGCGACCGCATCGTAGGTTGTGCCGTCGACGGCGAGTGCGTCCTCGCCACAGTTGGCGACCTCTACCTGGCTGGAGAATCGTCCGAGTACGGTCGCCAGGACCTTCCCAAGCGTGGGATCGTCCTCGACGATGAGCACTCGAAGTTTGCGTTCCTTCCCCGGAGTCAGGAGGGAGTCCATCTCCTAGATAGTCGGCTGACACGCGCCGCTTTTGAGGGTTGGGCAGGTATTTAGCTGAAGATCTGGAGGCGGGCAACTGGCTGTGCCCCGGATGCCCCCTGCACTGCAACCACAAAAACAGGAGGGAGCCGGTCAAGTGACCAGCTCCCTCCTGCATATCCTGGCGGCGAGGTTAACGCCCGCCGGGGAACGGCCAGGCGAGTCTCCACTGGGCTCGCCAGCGGGGCCGGCTGAGCTTGCGCCCAGGGCGGTCGGCCGGGGAGCAGTCCCCTTCGCGGGGCAGTTCGGCGAACTTTCGACGCCATTCGACCGCCTTCAGATCGCGGGGGCGCCAGTGGACGCTGTGCGGGCTGTCCTTGCCAGAGGGCGGCCCGTAGAACAGGAACAACATGATCCGGTACCTCACAAAGATGTGTGCGGCTGCGACCCGTCGGCGCACGTGGCGAAGTACGGGTCGGAGATGTAACGAGCGGGAGTGGATGGGTCGCACGGGGGAGGCGACGCGGCGGTCCGGGTGGCGACTCTCAGGTCTTCGCCGGAAGGCAGCAGGCGCCGAGAGGCGCTGGACTACGCCATGCGGATGGGGAGCTTCTGAACCATGAACGACCCCCTGGGCGAATGTGCCCGAACCGGTAAACGCGGCCGGTCCGGAAAGATTAACGCGCGAGGGGGATTGTGCATCCCGGAACTGTTAGGCAGTTCACATAGGAGGCGGTTCAGTCTTTGAAGGGGTTGGACTCTGCCGCGGGGAGGGTTTCGGCATCGCGAATGCCGAGGAGGCGTTCTCGAGCCTCGTCGTAGACGGCCTTCTTGCGCGCCTCGCGATTGAGCAGCCCTTTGATCTGGTCGGGGCGAATTGCCTCGTCCTGGAGAAAGACGCGATGGATGTGGTCGAGCTGTTTCTGCCAGTCATTCCAGGCGGCGAGGTAGGCGTTGCGAGTGGTTTCGTCGGAGAGTGCCATATGCTTGCTCCCAGGTGAGTGGGCCCCGACCGCGGCGGCGGTGCGACCCGGCACCATCCTGGATCGAAGAAGGACGAGAGAACTTCCCTCGCCCTTCCGATAATCATGGTAGCGCATAGGGGATTCGAACCCCTGATCTCCGCCTTGAGAGGGCGGTGTCCTAGGCCGCTAGACGAATGCGCCGCAGCATTTAAGTGTAGCGGGGCCAACTTTGGCCGGGCAAGGAGAGCAATGGTGAAACGCATCGCGGCCGGCCTTATCACGGTCGCGCTCCTTGGGCTGGCGGCGTGTACCGACAGGGGCGACGCAACCTCCTCACCGGCAGTGGACACCCTGCCCGCACCCATCCAGCGGGTGATGGAACGGGTGGCCGAGATTCGTGGCCTGGAACCGGTGCCCCATCTGCGGGCCGAGGGAGTTGCCAGGGAAGATGTTCCCGAGCTCCTGGAATCGCTGCTGACGGACGAAGACCGGGCACTGGCGGTGAAGCTGACCACGCTCTACCGGCTGCTCGGCCATTTCTCAGAGGACCAGGACTACCTCGGTGTCTACCAGTCCTTTGGCGCGGGTTCGATCCTCGGGCTGTACTCACCGGCGGAGGACACGCTGTGGGTGGTATCGGAAGACGGCAGTGCGGACTTCAACGAGCTTTCAGGAGCGGAAGAGAGCACGCTTGCTCACGAACTCGTTCACGCGCTGCAGGACTATCACTTTGACCTCGATGCAGGTTACGACCTCATCGGCGACAACCCCGATCGCGGCATGGCGTGGACGGTTGCAGTCGAAGGCGATGCCTCCTGGCACCAGGCGCTGTATCGCGAGGAGTACCTCTGGCGAGCACCCGCCGGCCGAGTCTTCGCGTTTGGGGTGGTGGCCCAGCAGTCCGGTATCCCGAACACGTTCATCCGGGAGCTGTTGTTTCCCTACATTGCGGGCAAGGAATGGGTGGGGGACGTGCTCACTGACGCCGGAGTCGGACAGCTCAATGACTGGGTGAAGGAACCGCCATCGAGTACTGTCTGTGTCCTCCACCTGCAACGTTGCCTCGACGGCTTCGAGCCGGTGGAGGTGGCACTGCCGGACCTATCGGTGGGCCTTGGCGGCGGCTGGGAGCGGGAGTGGACCTCCACGCTTGGAGAGTTCCACACGGGCAACTGGCTGAGCCTCTCACTATCGTCAGCCGATGCCAGCGCGGCAGCCGACGGGTGGGACGGGGATACCTTCGCAACCTATGTGAATGGTGACGAGACGCTCCTGGTTCTCCACGTGGCGTTCAGCTCGCCCGCAGAAGCGGCAGAATTCAGGAGCCGGCTGGACGTGTTTGTGGGCGAGTCGGGCGGTGAACTGATGCCTGGCCTCGAGAGCTACGTAACCACCGTCACCGATGGTCGTGAGTTTGCGGTGGCGAGCACATCGGGGACGGCGATTGTGGTTGCCATAGCGAACACGGATGGCCCTGCAGAGCGAGCCCTGAGGCTGCTCGGCGAAGGCTAATGCGGGACGCTCGATTGCCGCAGGACGTTCCTATTCGCATACTGCATACAGGCGACGTATGTAATGACTGATGATGCAACCTCTGAAAGCCCTCGCTCCGGGAGGCCGCGCCTCCATGGCGAACTCCTTCAGACGAGCCTGCTGGCATTCCTGAAAAACTGGAATGCATACGGGTACGAGCTTACCCAACGGTTGGCTGAGGCCGGCATGCCCGAGTTCGATAGTGGGACGGTGTACCGCACCCTTCGCCAGCTTGAGAAGTCCGGGTTCGTGTCCTCGTTCTGGGATACAAGCGAAAGTGGACCTGCGCGGCGGCGCTATTCGCTGACCGGCCCCGGCGAGCTCTGGCTGAACGGCTGGCTCGCTACAATTGAGAACTACCAGGCGGTGCTTCAGAACGCGATGAAGGGGTTCACCCCACCGACGAACAAGAAGACCACCGAGAACGAGGGAGAATAGCCGTGCCCGATAACCAGGCCCCGTCCTATCCGGCCAACCACACCGTATCCGGTGAAGCGGTCACCCTCCGCCTGATGACCCGGGAGGACCGGGACGCCTTCCTTGCTTTCTCCCGCCACCTCGATCACCACGACCTCATGTTCCTTCAACGCGACATCACCAACGCGGCGGATGTGGAAAAGTGGATCGAGAGCGTTGAGGCTGGGCTTACCACCACGATCCTGGCGTTCGCGGGCGACCGGATCGTGGGCTACGCGGCCGTCCAACGGTCGGCACTTCCCTGGACCGAACATGTGGCCGAACTCCGCGTTTTGCTGGCGAAAGAGATGCGCGGCAAGGGACTCGGTCGCATCCTCACGGGGGATGCCTTCGCGATCGCCGTGTCCCAGGGCATCGAGAAGATGATGGCGCAGATGACGCTAGACCAGCGGGGGGCGATCGCAGTGTTCGAGGGCATCGGCTTCCGCCCGGAGGCTTTGCTCCGCGACCATGTGAAGGATCGCGAAGGCGAGCGACACGATCTCCTTGTCCTCAGCCACGAGGTTGCCCGCTACAGCGAGCCCGCCCACTAACTCAGCCGTTCGGCCAACACCACGGTCCGATAGTCGTAGGTCCCGTCGACGAAGCGGCCGCTACAGGTCATCAGGGTCACGCTCTCCATCCCTTCGCGACCGTGCAACAGGGCACCCATGTCGATGTCGGCCAATTCGTAATCGATAGTCGAAGTGACAAGGTATCTGTGGACTTCCCCGGTAGTTGTCGTCAGCGAGAAGGTTTCGCCGGGCCGCAAGGACGAAAGCTGGAAGAACACACCGGGCGAGCCGCCGTATTCGTAGTGCGCAGCAAGGAACGTGGCTCCGCCGTCGCCGGGCATGTCGCTATAGGCGGGGTGCCAACCGGCGGTGACGCGATCCTGGGGGACGTCGAGGCGTCCGAACCTATCGAGGCCGTAGCGCGAGACGGGGGCAGCCACGCCAAGGCTAGCGATCGTGAGCGCATCGATCGTTGAGCCGGCGACGGGAGGCGGGGGAACGGGTTCCCGCTCGTCCTTGCCATAGCGTTCTATCTGCCGGTCACGCTCGGCGATGAAACCTTCGCCGACCCAGCTTGCCATCCCCGTTGCACCATCGCGGCCTACGTGACGGAGCTGTTCGGCAAGTGGCGGCGGCCCCGGCGCTGTTTCAGCGGCAGTCGCACCACGTGGGTGCCCCGACCAGACGAGCGCACCAAGGGCCGCGACGGCGAACAACCCCAGCGTGGCGGCAATCCACGAGCGGCGCATGAGCATATGGTAACAATCGCCCGGTGAGGGGAGATGCATACCCGTGATCGTCCACATGTCTCGTGCTACGCTCGAGTTGGTTGGCGCGTTCGTCTAGTGGCCTAGGACGCCGCCCTTTCAAGGCGGAGATCAGGGGTTCGAATCCCCTACGCGCTACCAAGTCATATTCTGAACCTGAGTGTGCGCCGAGTTGGCCAGCGTTGGTGGCTCAGGTTGCTGAAGAACCTATCACACCTCTCGAAATTCGATCCCCGCCTTTGCGTTGATCCCCGCCTTTGAGCGCTGCATCTCTTGGTGGTGGACACGACACTCAAACCCACGGTCTACTTATAGATTGGGCATCGCCTCGCCATTAGGCGTGGCGGCGCTGGCCTCAGCGAGTCAACTTGAACGACCTGAAGTCCAGAGAAGGGTAGGTGGAACGCCAAGGGTATGCTGGGAGCATCTCTGCAAC
>JAGQGZ010000098.1 GCA_020432105.1 Dehalococcoidia bacterium
GCATGTACCTGCAGGGGCACTGGGGGCCCTACCGAACCGACGATGATGCGGCATCGTGGGTGGACATCACGGAGGGGCTGCCATCAGAGTTCGGGTTGGCAATGGCGGCGCACCCGGGCGACGCGGACATGGCCTATACGTGGCCGCTGATCGGCGGAGAGATGCGCACGCCACCCGGGGGAGCGATGAAGGTGTGGCGGACGGCCGATGCCGGGAAGACATGGCAGGGGATGACGAAGGGGCTCCCGCAGGAGGAGGCCTGGATGGGCGTCTATCGCCAGGGCCTGTGCACGGACGCGCTGGACCCCGCGGGCGTCTACTTCGGGACGAACACCGGGCACCTTTATGCCAGTCGCGACGACGGCGATTCGTGGACGCTCGTGCGGCACCTGCTGCCGCCGATCCTCTCGGTTTCGGCGGCGACGCTGGACTAGTGGCGAGGGGCGGTGAAGCGTAGCCTTTCGCGGCATGACCTTGCCACTCGAAGAGATCTTCGTCCTTGACCTGACGCGAGCGAGAGCGGGCCCCACCGCCGCGCGACAACTTGCGGACTGGGGCGCCGACGTGCTGAAAATCGAGGAGCCACCGTTGGCGGATTCACCGGAAGGCATTACCGGTGGGCGGAATACGCCCGATTTCCAGAACCTGCATCGCAACAAGCGGAGTGTGACGCTGAACCTGAAGGCACCCGACGGCCACAGGGTGTTCATGGAGCTTGCGGCGAAGGCAGATGTGATCGTGGAGAACTACCGGCCAGGCGTGAAGAAACGGCTGGGTATCGACTACGCGGCGGTGAAAGCGGTAAACCCGCGCATCATCTACGGTTCGATCTCGGGCTTTGGGCAAACGGGGCCGTACAAGGACCGGCCAGGGGTAGACCAGATCGCGCAGGGTCTCGGTGGCCTGATGTCGATCACGGGTCTGCCGGGGCAGGGGCCTGTGCGTGTTGGCATACCGATCGCGGACCTCTGCGCCGGCCAGTTCCTTGCGCAGGGGATCCTGCTGGCGTTGCTCGAGCGGCAACGGACGGGAGAGGGCCAATGGGTGCATACGTCGCTACTCGAGGCACAGATCCACATGCTCGATTTCCAGGCGGCGCGATGGCTGATTGAGGGCGAGGTGCCGCCTCAGGCCGGAAATGACCACCCCACCGGGATTCCCACGGGGGTCTTCCCAACGGCGGACGGCCACATCAACATCGCGGCATCGGGGGGTGCGCTCTACCGGCGGCTGTGCGAAGCCATCGGCTCGCCCGAGTTGATCGAGCATCCTGACTACGCTTCGGCAGGGCAGCGGTCGCGGAACCGGGAGAAGCTGAATGCACTCATTGCCGAGAAGACACAGCACAAGTCATCGGCCGAATGGGTCACGCTCCTCAACGAAGCGGGCGTCCCCTGCGGGCCGATCAACTCAGTCGACCAGACATTCGCCGATGAGCAGGTCCAACACCTCGGGATTGCGATCCCGATGGCAGGTTCGGCGGTCGGTGACACCACCGTGGTTGGCCAGCCTTATCACCTCTCGAATGTGCCTCAGCCGGTAGTACGGCGGCCGACGCCGGGGCTTGGCGAACACACGGATGAGGTGATGGCGTGGCTCGGCTACGATGAGGCATCGATTGCGGCCCTGCGTGAGAGCGGGGCGATCTAGGAGAGCTGATGGAACTGAAGACGACGAAGATGCTAGCCCGCGTTGAGGACGGGGTGGGCTGGATGGTGTTCAACAACCCGGAGCGGCGCAATGCGATGTCGCTGGCGATGAACGAGGCGATCCCGACGATCCTGGGCGCCTTCAACGAGGACCCGACAGTGCGCGTAGTGGTGATGACCGGGGCCGGGGACAAGGCGTTCGTCTCGGGCGCCGACATCAGCGAGTTCGAAGCGCATCGCTCGTCACCGGAGACGATCGCTGAGTTCGACCGGATAGGAGACCTGGCAGCACGAGCTTTCGCGGACCTGGAAAAGCCGCTGATCGCGATGATCCGGGGTTTCTGCATGGGTGGGGGCCTGATGACGGCAATGCGGGCCGATATCCGGATCGCGAGCGATGACAGCCAGTTTGGTGTGCCGGCGGCGAAGCTCGGGCTGGGCTATGGCTTTGGCGGGGTGAAGTCGCTGATGGACCTTGTGGGGCCGGCGTATGCGCGCGAAATCCTGTTCACGGGGGGGCGGTTCAGTGCCGAAGAGGCGTGGAGGATGGGCCTCGTGAACCGCGTGGTCGCCGTAGAGGAACTGGAGCCTTCGGTGCGGGAACTGGCGAGTACGATCGCCGCGAATGCCCCGATGACGGTGAACACGCTGCGGGTCGCCGTCAACGAGGCGCTGCGGGACCCGGGCCGGCGCGACCTCGAAAAGGTGGAGCGGATGGTAGAGGCGTGCTTCGCCAGCGACGACTACAAAGAGGGCCGCCGGGCCTTTATGGAGAAGCGGAAGCCGGAGTTCATTGGTCGCTAGCTGATAGCTCCTTCCGGGATGCGCGGGTCGCAAGGCCGTAGAGCCCGACAACCGGGATGAGCACGAGCGAGGAGACGAAGAGGGCGGTCCGGACGCCGGCAAGCGAACCGATAAGGCCGACGACCGGGCCGCCGGTTATCTGACCGAAGGCGTTCATCTGCCCGTACAAGGAGATGACCGTCGCGCGGACGGTGCGCTCCATGCCGCGATTGAGCCAGGCGATGAGGAGTGGGTCGAGCATCCGGTAGATGATGCGCACGGTGAGATAGGCACCCACGCCAAGCGCAAAGGAGCCAGCGAGGGCAAACGTAGCAAGGCCGATGCCCATTGCCGTGGCGGAGACCCCGAGACTGGCGGCAAGCACGGTCGCATCGCGGCCGCGGATGATGCGGCGCATGATTTCGATGGCGCCAATGCCGAGGATGAGCCCGGCGCCGTTAATGATGCCGAACCAGAGTACGGGGTTAAGGTCGGCCCGAAACGGGAAGGGCGCGAGGTTTTCGAGGAATTGAAGCTCCCAGAGGCGGTCGAAGGCTTCGCTCCAGAGGCCCTGCCCGACGCTGATGAGCATGATGAGGACGAGCACAGAGCGGCTGCGGACGACGTCGAGGCCGCTCTGGAAGGTCTGCCAGCCATCGTAGAAGGTGCCTCTTTCGGATTTCGGGGTAGGGGTGAAGTTGGCCTCGCGCATGATCGCCAGCAGCGCAAGGGAGATGAGGGCCATGCCCCCGGCACCGAAGAAGTAGGGGATGCGCAGCGAGACGGCTGCGAGGCTGGCCCCCAGCGCGATCCCGATGAGGGAACCGACCGGCGCGAACTGGGCAGCACGGAGGAGGGCCTGCTCACCTGCCTCCTCGCCGGCCTCGTCCATCAGCCAGGCCTCGGTTGCGCCACTGGTAAAGGTGTAGCCGAGGGCCCAGATGACCTGGGCGAAGAGGATGGCACCAACGAAGGCGAATGCGCCTTCGATGGCGAGACCGATACCTATGACCGCGAAACCAATGATGAGCGAAAGACGCCGGCTATATGTATCGGCGACAACGCCGGTCGGAACTTCGAAGAGGAAGACCGAGAGTTCGAGGACGGTACCCACGAGCACGAGTTGGAAAGGCGAAAGGTCACCGACGTCGATGCGATAGATGGCACTCGTCGTGAACGCCGTGGCCATGACGAACGCTGTGGAAAGGCGCAGCGCGATATACAGTCGCGCCGGGCCGTGGAGGGAAAAAGGCATTGTGCACCCTGCGTGGAACGCGGCCCTTCAGGCGGAAGGATTGCCGCTGGTCGGTCACACAGGAGGCGCGGGCAGGCCGGTACTAGCGGGAGCGGGCGCCCTCTGTGTGGGCTGGTTCAGTTGCGGGGCGCGAAGCCTTCATGCGTTCCTCCGGTCGATAGTTTGGGCGAGTGTACCGGGACCGTCGCGTGGCGGGAAACTACTCCCCGCCACCGGGAGACGAGGCAGGCAAGCCGGCAGCCTGTGGTTCGCGAACAGGCTGAGCCTGTGGTGGGCGGACGAAGAGGACAACAATGGCGGCGAGGTAGGTGACGATGGCGGTGACGGTGAACGCCACGGTGTAGCCACCGGTCGCGTCTTCGAGGATGCCGACCATGAAGGGTCCACCTCCGCTGCCTACCTGACCGGCGAAGCTGATGAGCCCAAATACTGCGCCGAAGGAAACGATGCCGAAGATCTCGCCGACCATGAGCGCCTGCATCATGTAGACGTTGCCAATGGTGAAGCCGAAGACAAGGGTGAGAATCCAGGTGAGGGCGAGGTTTTCGAAGTAGACGATGAGCAGAATCGCGGTGGCCTGCACGACGAAGAGCATGAACGTGAGCCATCGCTTATCGATGGCGTCGGCGAAGGTGCCGACGATGAGGCGGGCGATGATGCTCCCAAGGGCGGTAAGGCTGAGGGCGAATGCAGCCTCGCTGCGGGAGCCCATGCGATCTTCGAGGAAGGATATCTGGTGGATGACGTAGCCGGTCTGCGCCATGAGGACCATGAGGAAGGCGATGAGCAGTGCCCAGAAGGCCGGGGTTCGGAGCACCTCGGGGCGCGTCCAGGGCCTTAGCTGCACTTCGTCGGAGAGTGTGGCCCGGTTGACCGCAGGCGGTGTGAAGTTGAGACCATCGGGCTTGAGGCCCATCTCTCGGGGGTCAAAGGCGAGGACGAAGAGGATGACGGGGAGACCGACGATGAGCACAAGGGCGCCGGTGACGGGGGCCGCAAGGGCAATACCACCGGCGTCGACCATCCGCGCGATGACGGGTGAGAGAATGACGCCGCCAACGGAGACACCAGTGGCGGAAACGCTCATCGCGCGGGCGCGGCGATGAATGAACCAGCGGGTCATGATCGCGTTGACGGCGACGGCGCTGGAGATACCGAAGGCGACGGCCATCACCCCGTAGACGAGATAGAGCTGCCAGAGGGAGTCGACGAGTCCGATGGCTGATGCCGCCAGGGCATTGGTAATGATGCCGACGACCATGAAGCGAAATGGGCCCTTGCGGTCGATGTAGGGGCCGACGATGGCAGCGGTGAGGCCGCCAAGGCTGAAGTAGAGACCCGTGGCGCCGCTGATAGCGGTGCTCGACCACCCGTGCTCGTCCTGGAGGGGGCTGACGTAGACGGCCAGGCCGTAGTAGCCAACACCGACGCCGACGAACATCAGCACCGCACAGCCGACGGCAATGACCCAGCCGTAGTAGATGTTCGAAGGGACGAAGCGATAGGCGAGCGGGATGCGCTCGGCCGGAGTCGATGTCATCGAGGCAAGTCTAGTCGATGGGGCGATGTGGATCTGGTGCGCTGTTGGCGCGGGTGAAGGTATCCGATGATCACGGTGTGAGCGCAGCCCCACAACTCTTTCCCAACGAACCGGAATCCGGTGCGGACCCGAACGCCACCGCCATGGATGGCCAGATGACGGTTCGCGAGGCAGCGGGGGTGCTCGGCGTTGCCGAGTCCACGCTCCGGCGGACAATCAAGCAGGCGGCGGACAAGTGCGGGTCAACGATCTACGCCGCGGGCAGCTACCGCGGGCGCGGGTTCACGGCCATGCGGGATGGCGACCGCCTGCCCTGGCAGGTTGTGTTCGCCCAGAATGCGTCGGTCGCGGATGACGTGAGCCACGAGGCAGTGGCGCGAGTGGACGGCCGGATTGCCGAACTGCGGGTGGCGATGCTCCCGGTAGCACAGGAGCCAGCGCTGGAACATGTGGCAGAACGTCGGTGGTGGAAGTTCTGGGGGAAAAGCTAGGTCTTTCTGGGGAACATCGCGTAGGTGCCGAGGGCCTTGGCGACGAGCTTGCCATCGTTTCTGACCTCCGACTCCAGGGTTACGACCCGCTTGCCGCGGTTAATGACCGTCGACACGCATTCGAGCGTTCCACCGAAGATGGGCGCGAGGTAGACGATCTTGATCTCGATGGTGGCGCAGAGTTCGGTCGCGTCCATCGTTGAGACGACGGCGGCGCCCATGCCGTTGTCGACCATCGTGTAGGTGACGCCACCGTGTACGACACCGTGGGGGTTCATGTGGCGTGCTTCGATGTCGAGCAGAAACGTGGATGTCCCTTCGCCGGTTTCTCCACGGCGGAGACCGACGACCTGCTCTCCGAAGTCTCCGATGCCACGAGGGCCGGTCATGGTACCTCCGCTGCGAAACGCTGGAGACTGAAGGGCGCAAGGTCAACGGACTCTGACTCACCGTGTGTGATCAGCTCTGCGAGAGCCCTGCCGGTGGCGAGCGAGAGGAGAATTCCCTTGCGGCCATGGCCGGTGGCGAGGTAGGCGCCGGTCACGCCGGGTACGGCACCGATGATCGGGGTGCCATCGGCGGAGAGAGGGCGAAGGCAGGCGGTCCGTTCGACCACCTTGCCCCCGGCAATGATGGGTGCCAGGGCCGAGGCTGAGGCAAGGATCTGGCGTTCGACTGCTGCCGTTGGCCTCTCATCGAAGCCGACGTCTTCTTCGGTGGTACCGGTATAGATGAGGCCATTGCGCTTGCGTACCACGTAATTGCCGGCCAGATCGGAGAAGGCACCATCGGGCGCGTTCGAAACTTCCATGCGGAGGATCTGTCCCTTGAGGGGGCTGACGGGCACTTCGACGCCGAGCAGCGTGGCGGTCTCAGCGGTCCAGGGGCCGGCGGCAAGGATAACGGTGGAAGCACTGTGGGATGCTCCGGCCACTACGACGCCGGTGACCGATCCAGAGGCGACTGCGATTGACTCGGCAGTGGCGATGATGACCTCAGCACGGGCGGCATCGAGCAATGTCTGGGTGAACCGGGCGGGATCAAGCTGGGCACTACCCCGACGAACGACGCCACCGAGTATGGCTGAGGCCTGAAGCCAGGGGCAGCGCGAAGCGATCGCTGCGGCGTCCCGCCAGGCTGCCTCGCCGAAAACCTGCAATAGCTCCCGCCTCTCCGGCTCGCTGACGGCGATGAGGACGGTATCGATGGGCTCGAAGTCGTAGGTTGCCGGTCCATCGAGGGCGGCCGCAACATCGAAATGGAGAGCAAGGCTCTGGCCGGCCAGAGAACCCCACGGTTGGCGCAGGTCGGCAGGTGTGGGAGCGGAGAGCAGCCCGGCAGCAGTGCCGCTCGCGCCTGAGGCAACTGCCCGGCGTTCGACCACCGTCGATTCGATGCCACGAAGGGAGAGGTAATAGGCCGTCGCGGCGCCGATGACGCCGCCACCGAGGATCACGGTGTCGCGCATACGGGGCAGGATACGCCAAGGTTCAGGCATATGATCCAAATCCTGTTCTGTTGTTGCGGAGATGAACCCAAAAGGGGGCGACGCGCGAATAGTAGGTAACCGAACAAGGGAGAACTGCATGCGTGCTCGCTCAATGAACCTGGCAATGATTACGGTCCTGGCGCTGGGACTACTCGCGGTTGCCTGCGGGGGTGACGACGATGACGGCAATGGCGACGGTGATACGCCAGTGCCAACGAACACGTCCGAAGCGCCCAAGACGGAGGAGCCGTCACCGGAGGCCACCGCAACCGAAGACTCCGGGGGCGAGGACATCCCCTCGGAGATCAGCATCAGCGCTGAGGGATTCGCGTTCAGCACCGGGCGGTTAACGATGAAGGCCGGAGTGGAAACGACTATCACGATGACGAACAAGGACAGCGTGGGCCACAACCTGCACATCATTGCGGGGAGCGTGAACGAGGCGATCACACCACCGTTCACGGCAGATGAGAGTCCAAAGAGCCTTACGCTGACGATAGAGGCACCGGGAACCTACCAGTTCCAGTGTGACGTGCACCCGACGACGATGCTGGGGACCCTGGAGGTCGTCGAGTAAGGTGCCTGTTGGGGTTATCCGGATTGCCGCTTTCCGTCGCTGCTATGCTGATGGCGGAGGCGATCGATGAGCGCAGAGCCGGAAACGGATGCCAGCGAACACGAAGTTCGGGATGCAGTTATCTCGGTTGTTTCGCGCCTGCCCGCTCGGGAGCTGCATGCCGCTCTCCGGTACGTCCAGTTCCTCGAAGAAGAGTCGGACCCGGTGCTGCGGGCCATCCGCAATGCCCCGATCGACGACGAGGAGGAGACCGAAGAAGAACGGCGCCTCGTCGAGGAGGGGATGGAGGACGTTCGGGCAGGGCGCGTGCGGCCCTGGGCAGAGGTGCGGGAGCAATTGGATCTTGACTGAACCCGTGCTATGGCGGGTTGAGATTACGGCGAGGGCGGAACGCGACCTCTTACGATTGGACGAGGTCACCCGCAAGAGAGTGCGGCAGGGCATCGACCGTCTTGCCCAGGGGGAGACGGTCGATATCCGCAAGATTGTTGGCGGTGACGAATACCGCCTTCGGGTGGGGGACTATCGGGTGCGCCTTTCGTTTCATCCCGAGCAACGGGCACTGATCATCCGTGTACTCCACCGCAGGGAGGCATACAGGCGCTAGCCGTAAACGAGGTTGCGGTCGATCATCGCGCGGCTGATGACGACACGCTGCACCTGGCTGGTGCCTTCGACGATCATGAGCTGCCGGGCGTCGCGGTAGTGGCGCTCGAGGGGATGGTCCTTCATGTAGCCCTGGGCGCCAAGCACCTGGAGGGCATCGAAGGCGACCTTGTTTGCCATCTCGGTGGCGAAGGCCTTGGCGATACTCAGATGATGGGCGTGCTCGCGGGTATACATGCCGCGATCGACGTTCCAGGCGGCCTTGTAGACGAGGTTTCGGGCCGCTTCGATCTGGATGGCCATATCGGCGAACATGAACTGGATGGCCTGGAAGTCGAGGACCTTGCTTCCGAACGCCTCACGTTCGCGGGCCCACTCCATGGCGTAACCGGCAGCGCCTTCGGCCAGTCCGACGCCACGTGCGCCAACGGTTGGGCGCATGGAGTTGAGGGTTAGCATTGCAGTGTTGAAGCCCTTGCCTTCTTCGCCACCGAGCAGGTTTTCGGCAGGCACGCGGACATCGTTGAAGCTGAAGTGGGCGGTTGGGACGCTGCGGACGCCCATCTTGTCGTCGGTGCGGTCGATGTTGACGCCGGGCGCATGGGCATCGACGACGAAGGCGCTGATCCCCCGGGCACCGGGCCCGCCCGTGCGGGCGAAGACAGTGAGGTAGTCAGCGACGGTGCCGCCGGAGATATAGACCTTATTGCCGTTGAGCACGTAGTCGTCGCCATCACGGACGGCACGCGTCTCGAGGTTGGCGGCATCGGAACCGTGGTCGGGTTCGGTGAGGCAGAAAGCCATTTTCGTGTCACCGGAGGCAGCCGATGGCAGGTATGCCTGCTGCTGCTCGCGGTTGCCCCCGAAGACGATCGGGCGGGTGGGAAGGCCGCTGAGGACGAACATCAGGCCGGCACCGCACTCGTACTTCGCCACCTCTTCGATGGCCAGGCAGAGGGGGAGGATGCCGTTGCCGGTGCCACCCATCGATTCGGGGATGGGCATGCCGAGGAGGCCTGCCTGCTTGAAGGCCTGGAAGAAGTCCTCCGGGTACTCCTGTGTCTCGTCGACTTCTTTTGCGCGGGGGGCAACAACTTCGCGGGCGATGCGGCGAGCGGTGTCCTTGATCAGGCGGTGTTCTTCGGAGAGTTCGAAGTCCATGGCGTCCTCCAATGCGTGAGGGGCCAGTGTACTTTAGGGCGGGATAAGGCCGGGCACCGAGCATTCCCCTGTAGAGTCCGCCGAATGAAGGTTCGCGACCTGATCCGGCTGGTCGAACGCGAAGGCTGGATGCATGTCGCTACACGAGGCAGCCATCGCCAATACAAGCACCCCGATCGGCCCGGACGAGTAACGATCCCGGGGAAGCCAAGCGATGATGTTGCACCGGGTACAATAAGAAGCATATGGCGACAGGCGAATCTACCGGGGACACCGCGCGACGCTACGCGGTAGTTATTGAGCATGCAGGGAAGAACTTCTCGGCGTACGTGCCAGACCTTCCCGGGTGCATAGCCACGGGAGAAACCGTCGAGGAAGCGCTCCGCGAGATTGCGGAGGCCGTGAGCTTCCACATCGAAGGGATGAAGGAAGACGGTCTGAAGATTCCGCCGGCGGTAACGGTGGCGGAGTACGTGATCGCCACCGGGTAGTCCCGCCGATCTGGGAGGGGATGACAGTGGGATCGCGGGCGCGGGATCGTTGGGCTAGGATCGGCGCTCAATCTTTCCCGGGGTGTGCAGCATGGATGTGGCTTCCTTCGCAGATATCGCCGACGACTTCAACGAGCGGGTGAGCCGGATCGTCTGGGCGACGGTGACGACGATGGACCGGCAGGGGCGCCCACGTTCGAGGCTGCTGCATCCGCTGTGGGAGGGCTCGACCGGCTACATCATGACGGGGCCGCAGTCCCACAAGGCGAAGCACATCGCCCAAAACCCGTACGTCTCAGTGAGTTACTGGGACCCCAAGCACGACACGGTGTTCGCGGAATGCAAGGCCGAATGGGTGGGGGATGAATCTGAGAAGCGACGAATCTGGGACCTGTTCAAGGGCACACCGGAGCCCTACGGCTACGACCCGGCAATGTTCTGGCCGGACGGGCCGGCATCGCCGGCCTTCGGGGTGTTGAAGCTGGAGCCGTGGCGGGTGGAGCTGTGGAGCATCGGTCAAATGGCTACCGGCAAGCCGGCGAAAGTCTGGCGGGGGGACTGACGGTGCGGCAATCGATCACGAACCCGGCACTCGAGGAATACGCGACCAGACATACCACCCAGGAGCCGGACTATCTCAGGAGCGTTGCTGAGTACACCCATGAGCATCTTGGTGACCGTATCAGCATGCTCACCGGGCACCT
>JAGQGZ010000099.1 GCA_020432105.1 Dehalococcoidia bacterium
TTGAGAGCCCGGTGGGCGTTGAGCCACCCGCCTGCCCGAAGGGACATAGCGACAACGCATAGCCTGGCAGACGAGTTATCAGAAACGCCACCAACCGAACGCCATTCAATGACATAAGCTGCACCCACGGGCGCACCCGCGCGGACATCCCTCCGTCCGTACCGAACCCACGTGGTAGCGGGTGCGCCCGAAAACGAGCTCTCGTCTCTTCCAGCAATACGCGCTGCTCGGCCAAGCGGATCTCTGTGGTTCGGGTGCTCGCCGTGCGATTCGTCCGGTAGCTGAAGCAGCTGAGGGAACGTTCTGACCTCCCCCGGCGTTGTATCGACTACGCATCCGTATTGAGGCGCAACCTGCATGGGTGGGAAAGAACCAGGCGGGGTACCAACAAGAGCATCGGGAATCACGCTGGGCGGGCGCCGCTACAGCCGCAGAGCCGTTTTGGCCGCTGGTGCAGCCGGAGCTGCGGGGACGGTGGCCGCCGGAATTGGCGCCTTCGCGCTGCTCCGGGGAAGTGACTCCGATAGCCCCGCGGCCGACAGCACGCCGGGCAGCGTGACCCCTGGTCCATCGCCCGGGGTCACGGCGGATCCGCATCCGGGCTTTGCCGCCGTCCGATTCGATGACGCGGCCTGGAACAGGCTGGACCTGGCAACCGGCGAGCCGATCGCATTCGAACACGGCGCCTGCTTTATCGATACGAAGACCGGAGCGATCGAGGTCCTGCAACTCGCCGGGCTCGCTGCGGGGGCGGCACATGGCGGCCTCTACCGGACATCGGGAGATGGGAAGCTGGTGGCCGTCGAGATTGGCGCAGAGCGAGGGCAGGAGCCGGCTGCCGGGATCTACGATCGCACGAATCGCCGCGCATTCGCCTGGGATCCCACGGTCCTCCGCCTGCATCTCCTCGACCGCCGAATGTTCGTGTTCGGCGCCCTGGCATCTGACCCCACCTACGGACCCGGCGCCTACGCAGGCAATACCTACGTCGCCGGTCGCTGCTATATGACCACCGCGGATCTCGAGCCCGTGGGCGAATTCGACCTGGGACCGGATATTACCGAATCGGCCTACCGGTCCGCCCTTTCGAACGACGGCCGAACGCTCATCATGGCCGGGGGAACGCGATTCGTGCCGGTCATCGTCAATGTCGAACAAGCCGAGATGCGAGAGGCTGAGACGCCGGCGGAACCCTCCCAGCTGACGTCGATCGGGTCAGTGGGACCGGGAGGCGGCAGCAGCACGGTCAGCGCCGTCTACTTCCGCCAGGACGACTCCCGCACACGGGTGACCTGGGATGCTGATGGGAAGATCATCGACGAGACGACCGAGACAGCGGTCGGCGAGGATGCATTGCTCTCGCCCGACGGTGATTGGCGGCTCTCGCCGGGAACCCTGCGCAACCGTTCCTGGGGGATCGGCGACCAGGAAAACTGGGTCTACACCGAGCTGAGCGACACCCGTTCTTCAGCCACTGCGTTCCGAGTGTTATCCGGCTGGCTTGAGTACGGCCTCGGGATCGAGCGTCGCTGGCTCGCTGACTCCAGTGCGTTCCTGGTGACTGGTGCGGACGCTGCCGCACCAGTCGATGACTACGTCTCCTGGCGAACGAACCGTGCCTATTACCTGGTCTCGACGGAGGGGCGCCTCGAGAATCTTCCCGCCGTCCCCGCGACCCTCACCGGATCACGGGACGATGCCCGTTCGAACTGGGGGTACTACGCCTACTTCGGTGGACCCGAGCCAGCACCCGATGACCCAGACCTGATGGTGTTCGGCAGGCGTGCCGTCTTCAACCGCCGCACCGGTGAGTGGCTCGGTCCCGGTACCGGCCCTTCCCCGTTCGAGCAGCAGGACCCCTGGCAGTTCGGCAGCAGCGAGGCCTTCTTCACCTTCCCCAACATCGGGCATGATTACGCCAGCCCGGGGACGATCCTGCCGCCTGTGGTCGACGTTGCACCGTTCAGGGACGAGGTTACCCTGACCGTCGCCCGCGCCGGGAACTGCCTGAACCTGCGCGAGCGTCCGGCCGGCGGGGCCGAGATCGTCGACTGCATGCCCGACGGTACGCGGCTCACCGTCGCCGACCCCCGGTACCTCCTGGACCAGGGCTGGCAGTTCCCGGATGGCCCGCCCGCATTCTGGTCCGATGACGTGGATGGGCCGCGTCAGATGTACGTCTATGTGGAGCAATCTGACGGCGAACGGGGCTGGGCCGCGATTCAGTACCTCGATTGGGCCGGGGAGAGCGCAACGTGAGGCGCCTGATTGATGTCGCGACAGTGCTGGCGGGAGGACTGCTTGCACTCGCGGTGTATGCCCATGCGGCGCCGCTTCCCGACCCTTATGACCGGATTGACGCAGGCGGCACCGTGGTCCTGGCCAGCGATGGGACGATCCTCTGGCGGGACACGGCGGCGGGGGTCCACATTCCTGTGAACCTGGAGCATGTCAGCCCGGCAGCGATCGAGGCGACGATCGCCGCCGAAGACCAGCGTTTCCGTGAGCACCCCGGGGTTGACCCCCTGGCGGTCACCCGGGCCGTCGTCCGCATGCCGTTGACGCTGTCGGGAGCGTCGACGATCACCCAGCAGCTCGCCCGTCAGCTCTACCTCGGGGGCGAAGACAACCTCCTGCTCCGGAAGGTGCGCGAGGCCCAGATCGCCACGCAACTCGAGGCCCACTATTCGAAGGACGAGATCCTCGAGCTGTATCTCAACCAGGTCTACTACGGGCGCGGGGCGTACGGGATAGAAGCGGCGGCGCGAGTGTATTTCGGGGTGGGTGCCGCCAACCTCGACCTTGCGCGAGCGGCGTTTCTCGCCGGCCTCGTGCAGTCGCCGTCCATCGGTGAAGCGGCCGGCGAGGCGAGCTTCGAACGCCAGGGCTATGTCCTCGACCGCATGGTCAGTAGCGGAGTCATCACTGACGTCGACCGTGCGGCGGCGCTTGCTGTCCCGCTCGGCATTCTGCCAGCGACGGCGCCACCATTGGCGCCCCATTTCGTGGGGATGGTTCGTGAGGAAGCGGAGCGACTTGTCCCGGGAATCAGCGAACGTGATGGCGTCGTGATTGAGACCACGCTCGATACCAGCCTGCAGGCGACGTCCGAAGCGCAGGCATTGTTGCAGCTCGACCGGCTGGAAGCGAACGACGCCAACAACGCCGCCGTGGTGGTCCTCGACCCGCGCAACGGCCGGATCCTGGCGCTGGCGGGGAACGTCACGCGGAAGGAAGCCGGCTCGGCCTTCAACATGGCGGATGAGCCTCGGCAGCCAGGCTCGGCGCTCAAGCCGTTTCTCTATTCGCTGGCGCTGGAGGACGGCTACACGGCGGCCTCTCCGCTGCTCGACATTCCTTCCAGCTTCGGAACCGGCGATGCCGCTTACGCGCCGCAGAACTACGACCGCCAGTTCCGGGGGGTGGTGACGCTGCGGACGGCGCTCGGCTCGTCTCTCAATGTCCCGGCCGTGGCGATGCTGGACGAAGTTGGGCCAGCGCGATTCAGCGAACGACTGCGCGACTTCGGGATCACCTCGGTGCTGGACCCGGGGAGGCACGACCTTGCTCTCGCGCTCGGATCCGGCGAAGTCTCACTGCTGGAGCTGACGGCCGCGTACGGGGCGCTCGCGGCGGGTGGCAGGCTCCAGCCACCATTCGCCGTTACGCGCATCCGCGACGCGTCCGGGGCCGTGCTGTACGAACGCCAGGCAACGACCGGAGGGCCCGTGGTGTCGGCGGAGATAGCCTTTCTCCTGGCGGACATTCTCACCGACGACGGTGCCCGGGTATCCGGGTTCGGCACGGGCTCGATCCTGTCCCTCCCCTTTCCGGCGGCGGTGAAGACGGGGACGACGACGGATTTCCACGACAACTGGACGCTCGGGTTTACGCCGCGGCAGGCGGTTGGCGTCTGGGTTGGCAATGTCGACAACCGGGCGATGCGGCAGGTCTCAGGCATCGACGGTGCCGCCCCCATCTGGGCCGAGGTGATGAAGGCGGCCCGGGATATCCAGGGGGACGAGCGTTTCCTCGCTCCTGCCAGACTGGTCAGAGTGCCAACTTGCACGCCGACGGGGCTGCTGCCAGGTGCCGCTTGCCCAAGTACAAGCGAAGAGTGGTTCGTTCCCGGCACCGTGCCGACCGAGGTTGAGACGTACTTCGTCCGGAACGAGTCGGGCACGCTGGCGCTAAATCCCCCGGCAGCGGCACGGCCATGGCTCGCGGCGGGTGGTTACCGGCTTGCCGATGAAGCCGATGCGAAGGCTGTCGTTGTCATCGCTCAGCCGGCGAACGGCTCTGTGTTCTACATCGCGCCAGAGCTCACGCGCCAGGAGCTGGCGCTTCGCATCGCCTGTCCGGGGGATGCCGAGGCATCGGAGATTCTCGTGGACGGCGTCCTGGTGGAGGAGATGGATGGCTGTGCCGTACAGGTGGTAATCGCCCTTGAGGCCGGTACACACACCATCACCGCACGGGTGCGAATCAGCGGCGGCGAACGGATCGAATCTACCACTACCTATGAGGTACGAAGGCCATGAATCACCCTGCGCCGGCATTGCTGAAGAAATACGCCACGGACCTTCGCTACTCCCTTCCCGTTATGGCAGTGCTCATCCTCGCCGTTGCAGGCGGGGCCTTCCTCCTCACCCGCGATGGCGGTACGGAGGCCGTTGAGCCAACCGTGTTCGCCGTGCTCCCCAGCGGCGACGAAGTAGCGAGGCTCGAGCCGGTCCGCGTGACGTTCGAGGCAGCGCCGCGGGAGCGAGATGGCGCGAAGATCCTGGCATTGGAACCTGCTGTCCCCGGCGTCTATGCCTGGCTTGGCGAGCGGACGCTGCTCTTCCAGCCCGACTATCCCGGCTACCTCCGGGGATTCGCATACACCGCGAAGGTGCGTGCCCAACCAGACGCCGGTCTGGTGGACGACGTCGAAGTCAGCTTCCAGACCGCGGGTAAGCTCGAGGTGGTTTCGACGATCCCGGCCGATGGTGACGAGGACATCCCGGCTGAAGGGCAGATCTTCGTCCAGTTCAGCCGATCCGTCGCCCCTCTAACGATCCTTGCGGCCCGCGATACATCGCCCGTACTGGTGTTCGACCCACCGCTGGCGGGCACCGGTGAGTGGCTGAACACGTCGCTGTACCGGTTCCTGCCCGACGAGGTCGCGCCGAACACCACCTACGCCGTGACCATCCCTGCCGGCCTGACCTCTGCGGCCGACGGTGTCCTGGAGGAGGACTACTCATTCCGCTTCACCTCCTACGGCCCGGCACTCGTGCGGGTGGCACCCGACCGTCAGACCGAGTACGCGGCCCCGAGGCAGGCCGTGACGCTGGAGTTCAACCAGGCCATGGATCGCGCAGCCGTCGAAACTGGATTTGCCTTGCTGGATGCCGGGACGAAGGTGTCAGGCAGATTCTCCTGGGACACGACCGGGACGATCGCTACGTTCACGCCCGACGCCGACCTGAGCCCTCTGGCAACGCACCAGGTCGAGCTTTCGGCGGGCCTCCCGGGCATCAACGGGGGCGAGACGCTCTATCCCTGGAGCTCGACGTTCAAGACGGTCGGGCCGCTACGACTCGTGATGACTGAGCCGGCCGATGGCGCTACCGCTGCCTACCGGTATGGCGTGTCGCTCACCTTCAGCCACCCGATCGATGTCGACACCCTGGACGGGAGGGTCCGAATCAGCGGCATCGAACCCGACGAGGTGACGCCCGGCTATTCCGATGGGCTGAACGCGTACTACTACGCCCAACTGGAGCCATCGACGACCTACACGGTGACGATCGCGGCGGGCATCGCCGACCGGTACGGGCAGACCATGCCCGCCACCAGCTTTCGCTTCACGACCGAGGCGCTGCCGACCTCTGTGAGCGCCGCGGTGCCGAATTACGTGGCCGTTTATGCCACCAGCAGCGAGCCAATCCTCTACTACCACGCGTCGAACGTGGCGACTGCCAGCTTCTCACTGTATCCGCTGACGACGAGCGAAATGGAACGACTGCGCAAGGGGTACGGCTTTGACAAGGATTGGCGGCCGTCACAGCCGGCGATCAGGGTGTGGAGCGAAACCGTGGGCGGGCCGGCCGACGAGGTGCAGGTGCTCGCGACGTCGATAACCGGCGGGGGGTTGCTGCCGAAGGGCGACTATTACGTTGCCACTGCACCATCCGAGTACTACCTCCAGGGGTTCGCCTTCAGTGTCATCGACACCAGTCTCGTGGTGAAAGTCGCCTACGACGAGGTGCTGGCCTGGGCGGTCGACTACCAGACCGGGCAACCGTTGGAAGGCGTCCGGCTGGAAGCGACTGGCGCCGGGTTGTTGAGCCGGACAGCGGTGACGGATGGGGATGGCCTCGCCAGCTTCCGCTTGCAGCCGGCGACGGAGGTTCCGCTGTATTCAGAGCGAGAATTCGTGGTCACGCTGAACGATGGCGTACGGTACGGCGTCGCAGCGACCACGTGGCAACAGGGCGCGAGTCCCTACGAGCTCGGGGTCCAATTCGAGTACTACCCGGTGCGTTACAAAGGGCACATCTACACGGACCGGCCGATCTACCGTCCCGGCGAAACGGTCGAGATCAAGGCGATCGTCCGGGACGACGACGACGCGCGGTACACGGTGCCAGACGATGCGGAGAGCGTCGACGTCGTCATCCGCGACCCGCAGGGCACCGAGGTGCTGCGCCAGGATGTCGTGTTGAGCCCGCACGGCACCTTTCCGGTGTCGCTCCCGCTCGACGCAAAGGCATCGACCGGAAACTACATCGTGGAGTTGAGCTGGAGCGCCACGGTTGCCTTCGGGGGCACCCAGCAAGTCCAGTTCGCGGCGACCAGTTTCCTCGTCGCCGAATTCAGGCGGCCTGAGTTCGACGTGACAGTAACGACGCCAGGCGATGCGTACGTGAACGGGGAATCCATTGCGGTCACGGCGGAGGCGTCGTTCTTCTTTGGCGGTGCTGTACAGGGCGCCGGGGTGCAGTGGTCCGTCCTCTCAAGCCCCGCGTCCCTCTCCAGCCAGGAATTCGCCCGCTACTCATTCTCCGACTACGACTACTGGA
This sequence comes from Dehalococcoidia bacterium, assembly GCA_020432105.1. Taxonomy (GTDB): domain Bacteria; phylum Chloroflexota; class Dehalococcoidia; order Tepidiformales; family Tepidiformaceae; genus JAGQGZ01. The sequence goes on from JAGQGZ010000099.1 coordinate 7,071, forward strand.
ACTTCATCGAGACGAACGCAGAGCCTGTGCGACTGCGAGGGAGCGGGGTGACCGGGACCGACGGCAGGGTGACGTTCGGCGTGCCTGCTACCCTCCTGGCCGACGAAGGTCCGCAGGAGTTCACCATCGCCGCCACGGTGATCGACGAGAACGGCCAGGCGCTTTCGGCAAGCACCAGCGTCACGGTGCATCCGGCGGACCGCTATGCCGGCATCCGCACCACCGAGTGGCTCGGAATCGCCGGTGAGGCCTCGACGATCGAGCTCGTGACGCTGACGAAGGAAGGCGCCCTCGCGCCCAACACGCCCGTCCAGGTGGAAGTCTACGAACGGCGCTGGATAACGACGAAAGTGCAGACATCGACGGGTGCGCGGCAGTACCGAAGCGAGCCGGTCGACGAGCTCGTGGCCACGCTTGCGGCTACTACGGGCGCCGACGCCACGGGCACGACCACATTTTCACCCACGAAGACCGGGACGCTGCGGATCGTTGCCGTCGTCACCGATGCTTCGGGGCGGGAAGCCCGGTCGGGGACGTATCTCTGGGTGGGCGGGAGCGAGTATGCGTCATGGCGCGTGACCAACGACGACCTTATCGCCCTCGTCGCCGACCGGGATGAATACCGACCCGGTGACACAGCCGAGATCCTCGTCCCCTCGCCCTACGAGGGGATGATCGGCCTCGTCACCGTGGAGCGCGGTACGATCCACGACCGCGAGGTTCGGACGTTTGCGACCAACTCCGAGCGCATTTCGATCCCGCTCGGTGACGAGTCGATGCCAAATGTCTTCGTCTCAGTCGTGCTCTACCGGCCACCGACGGCCGAGGATCCCGTGCCGCGATACAAGGTTGGCTACGTCAACTTGAAAGTCTCAACCGAGAGTCGCCATCTGGCAGTCTCGATCCGGCCCGACCGGGACCAGGCCCAACCCGGCGACACCGTCACCTACACCGTCGAGGTGAAAGACTGGGAGGGGCGCGGCGTCCAGGCCGAGGTCTCGGTGGCAGTCGTCGACAAAGCGGTGCTGGCACTCGAAGACGAGCGCAGCATCGACGGGCTCAAGACGTTCTGGTTCGAACGCGGACTGGGCGTGCGCACTGCGTCGACGATGGCGGTCTCCATCAATCGCTCGAACGACGCGATCCCGGCACCTCAGGGAGGCGGCAAAGGCGGCGGTGGCTTCGATAAGGACACGCTCCGCACGGAGTTCCGTAACACGGCGTACTGGCACGCTCAGATCCAGACCGACGGGAACGGCGTCGCCCACGTCTCCGTCAAGCTGCCCGACAACCTGACCACCTGGCGGTTCCAGGCGCGGGCGATCTCCGGTGACATCCTTGTTGGCGAAGCGACGAACGAGCTGGTATCTACGCGTCCGCTGCTGTTACGACCGGCGCTGCCGCGTTTCCTCCGCGTCGGCGACCAGGTGCATTTGCGGGTACTCGTCCGTAACGCGACGGATGCGAGCACGACCGCGACCGTTGGGATCGAAGCTTCCGGGCTCCGGCTGGGGGATCAATCGGACAGGACCGTGAACGTGGGGGCGGGCCAATCCGTTGTCCTTGCCTGGCCGGCACTGGCGTTCGAGGAGGGCACCGCCACCGTGACCTTCGATGGGAGGGCAACGAACGGGACCGAGGACGCTGTGCAAATCGAGTTCCCGGTCCATCTTGACGTGTCGCCGGAGGCGGTGGCGACAAACGGCGTCGTCACCGGTGCCCCGGCACTTGAGGCTATCTACCTGCCCGAATTCGCGATCCTCGAGGGAGGGGCGCTGGATATTTCGGTGCAGCCCACACTTGTCGGGTCGATAGCGAGCGAATTGCCCTCATTCTTCCCACGTTGGGACGAGTACGAGTCGGCGGTGGGCATCTCGAGCCGGGCGATTGCGATCTCAGCCGTTTTGCGAGCGACGCCGGAGGGCGCTCCGGCAGGGCTGGCGACGAGCTCGCGCCTGCGCTCGGACATCGCCACGCTGCTTGGCCGTCAGCGATCGGATGGCGGCTGGGCCTGGTGCGACCCGCGCTGCGACACCAGCCCACTGGTCACCGCCTGGGCAATTCTCGCGCTCGGGGAAGCCTCCCACACGGGGATCCAGGTAGATGAAAGCAGCGTGCAGCGCGCCGACAGCTACCTGGCCGGTCACATGAACCGGGTGGTCGATCTCGAGAGCCCCATCGCGCCGGGCGAGCGGGCGATGTACCTCTACGCGCTCGCAGTGGCAGGCCGTGGAGAAACGCACGAACCCGAGATGCGGGCAGTGTTCGAGCAGTACCGAGCCCAGCTGGAACCTTCGGGCAAGGCCTACCTCCTCCTCGCGCTCCATGAGACCGGGGCGACCAACGACGACACATATGTTGAGCGGCTCCTGAACGACCTCGCGAGCTCGGTAGAGCCGAGTGCCAACGGCAACCACTGGGAGGACGGCGAGCGGAGCGGCCTCGTCCGGACGCCGTCACAGGCGACAGCCCTCGTCCTGACCGCACTCTCCCGGGTGCAGCCGGAGCACCCATTGATCGAGGAGACTGTGCGCTGGCTGACCGTAGCGCGAAGCACCCAGCCATGGAACTACGGGCCGGAGCGAGCCCAGGCCGTGCTCAGCCTGGCCGAGTTCGCGACGATGACCGGGGAGCTGGGCGCGGACTTCGCCTACGAGGTGGACATCGATGGCAAGAACGCGCTGGAGGGCTCATTCGACCCTGATGACGCAGCCGCGAACGAGACGCTGACCGTGCCGCTCACAGAAATCGGCAAGGGCAAGGTGACGCTGCTCGAGTTTGCCCGGAAAGCGGCGAAGGCCGGCCGGCTCTACTACAAGCTCGACATGCGGTATCTGACGGCGGCTCGCGAGATCGAAGCGCTGAACCGGGGCTTTGCGATCTCCCATGAGTACTCACTGGTCGACGCTCCGACGAGCACGGTCGTTGAGGCAGCGATCGGAGAGCTTGTGCGGGTGAAAGTTACGGTCGTGACGACACAGCAGCGGAACTATGTCCTGGTGAGGGACTACCTGCCGGCTGGCCTCGAGCCAATCGATACGGAACTCGACAGCACCGATCCGGCCCTGATCGCACAGCTCGAGCACGATCGGCTGCAACTGGTCGACGACGGTGGCTACGTGCCGCAGTACTGGGCACCCTGGTACCGGTGGTACTACAGCCCGTGGAAGCAGGTAGACCTTCGCGATGACCGGGTGGAACTCCGTACCGACACGCTCCCGGCCGGCGTCCACGAGTACATCTACTACGCGCGGGCTACTGCGCCGGGAACGTTCTTCGTGGCGCCACCGCATGCGGAAGAAGGCCTCTTCCCGGAGGTCTTTGGACGCGGCGATAGTGGAAGGTTCACTGTTGCCGATTGACGGCGCGGGGCTGGTTCATGCCGCGGTAGCGAGGCTGAGCTGGCCTTGCTCAGAACCCGCCCCTTGCGTTCTGGTTCACCCCCACGTGCGTGGGGACAACATGAACGCGTCGTTTACTGTCACCGCTAATCGCGGTTCACCCCCACGTGCGTGGGGACAACGCATCGATGCGGAAAGGGTTTTTGACCTTTTCCGGTTCACCCCCACGTGCGTGGGGACAACCAGACCATGTAGAGCTGCCGGGGCTGGGCGGTCGGTTCACCCC
>JAGQGZ010000009.1 GCA_020432105.1 Dehalococcoidia bacterium
TATCACCGTTCGTGCTCAGCACCTGGAATGTGCCCTCGCCCAGGTCCAGGATCGAAATGTCGAAGGTCCCGCCACCAAGGTCGTAGACCGCGATCACTTCGTCTTCCTTCTTCTCAAGCCCATACGCCAGCGAAGCCGCCGTCGGCTCATTGATGATCCGCAGCACCTCCAGCCCCGCAATCTTCCCCGCGTCCTTCGTCGCCTGCCGCTGCGAGTCGTTGAAGTACGCCGGCACCGTGATCACCGCCTGCGTGATCTTCTCGCCCAGGTAAGCCTCCGCGTCCGTCTTCAGCTTCTGCAGGATCATCGCACTCACTTCCGGCGCGCTCATCACCTTGTCGCCGAGCTTCACGCCTGCGTCGCCGTTGCTCAGCGTCTCCACCGCATACGGCACCATCTCCACGTCGCGCTTCACCTCCGGGTCGTCGAAACGCCGCCCCATGAACCGCTTAATGCTGTAGACGGTGTTCTCCGGGTTCGTCACGGCCTGCCGCTTCGCCACCTGCCCCACCAGCCGTTCGCCACCCTTCGTAATCGCCACGATCGAAGGTGTCGTGCGCGTCCCCTCAGCATTCGGGATGACTGTCGGCTCACCGCCTTCCATCACCGCCATGCAGCTGTTCGTCGTCCCCAGGTCAATACCCAGTACCTTTGCCATTCAGTTCACTCTCCCGGGGCAACCGCCCCAATCCTTGTTGTTTATTGCGCCCCTGGCGCCTTTTCTCCGTTGCCGACAATCACCATCGCCGGCCGAATCACTCGTTCCCCAAGCCTGTATCCGGGCTGCACCACGTGAAGAATCCGTCCATCCTCACCGGGCTGCCTGCCCACAGCCTCATGCTCCCCCGGGTCGAACATCGCGCCTTCAGCCTCAAGCGCCGTAACGCCCATCGCCTCCAGCAGCCGCCCGAACTTCCGGTAGATCGCGTCGATCCCCTGCACCCAGTTCAGCCCCGCCAGGTTCGCATCAACCGTCGCGATCGCTCGCTCCAGGTCGTCGAAAACAGGCAGAAGGTTGATAACCAGGGCCGCATTCGCCAGCCGCGCAGTCTCCCCCCGCTCCTCCTCAACCCGCCGCTTGTAGTTGATGAAGTCCGCCGCCGAACGCTGCCAGTTGGCATACATCTGGTCCGCTCGCTCCTTCAACGCTTCCACACTGCTTTCATCATTGCTGCCGGCCTCCGCCACGGGCTCATCGCTCGTGGCCCCCGGCTCGTCCTGCCGGGCTTTCTCTGATTCATCTTTCATTCGCGCCGCCGCCCGGCGGTCCACGATTCTTTCGTCTTCGTCAGACATAGCTCCTCCTTTCGTCTCGTCCACTACTCCACCTCCCCATAGAACTCCCGCAACAGCTCCGTCAGCACATCGCTCACATAGCGCACGTGCGACACAGCATCGCTATATCCCATCCGCGTCGGACCCAACACCCCCACAATCCCCCCGGCCCCAACGTCACTCCCGTAGCGCCCCAGCACAAAGCTCATGTTCGTGTACGGACCTTCCTTGTTCTCATCACCGATCACCACAGCCACACTCCCCGCCGCCACATCGTCCGCCGGGATCGCCGACCGCAGCTTCCGCTCCTCCACCGCCTCCAGTGCATCCAGCATCGAATCCGCACCCTCAAACTCCGGCTGACGCAGCATCTGCCGCACACCTTCCGTCACCGGCGTCTCCACCGCCGCCCGCTGCGCCTTCAACAACTCATCCGCCACCGTCGCAATCACCAGGCCCTCCACGCCTCCCAGCGCATCATCCGCCAGCTCACTCGGCAGCTCCGAAGCCAGCTTCCCTCCAAACTGCTCATTCAACCGGTTCGCCAACCGCGAAAGCCGCTCCTGCGTTACCGCCACCGGGAACTCCAGCGTCCGCTGATGCACCGCCGCGTCATTCGTCACCACCACCAGCAGAGCACTCGTTTCCGCCAGCTCCACCAGCTGCACCTGCTTCAATCGCACCTGCTTCAGACGCGGCTCCGTCACCAGCGCCATATTCCCCACCGCATTCGCCAGCACACTCGCCGCCAGCCCAATCCAGTTCTCCAGATCCCGCGCACTCTGCCGGAACTGGTGCAGAATCGTCATCTGCTCATCCCGCGTCAGCGCCTGCTCCTCCATCAGCGAACTCACGTAGTAGCGGTACCCCGGGTTCGAAGGGATCCGCCCCGCACTCGTATGCGGATGCGTCAGCATCCCCTGCCCCTCCAGCGCCGCCATCTCGTTCCGCACCGTCGCGCTCGAAAGCCCCAGCCCATGCCGCTGCACCAGCGAAGCCGAACCCACCGGCGTCGCCGAATCCACATAGTCATCTACCACAAACGCCAGGATCCTCGCACGACGGTCTGACAAAGCCATTATCAACCAGACCCCACACCCTTAGCACTCGTTACAGCAGAGTGCTAATCAAGCTAAATCAAGCGTACCCGAGGGGGGTGAGGGGGGCAAGGGTTCACACGCCTCGTTGGAGCTCGGCCGCCAACAGCTCCAACGGTTCTGGCGAGGTTGCCATTGGAACGGCAGTGAGCATCAAATCGACCTGGCGATTTCCGGCTGCTACGCCCGCCCGATGCGAAGTACGTCCTCGATCACGCAGCGATTCCCACGTGTTCCATGTACATGGATAGATCAAGCAACACACGACTTTTGGACTTTGAAACAACGTCGAATAGGCCAGTATCTGAAGGAGATCGTCGCGATGTCTCTCCCGGATCACATCCTCTACTTCGAACCACGACGATGCATTCAGTTCTTCGAAATGAGTCTTGTATTTTGCATCGAACACAAACGTTGTATCGGCACGCTCCAGCACAACATCTGGGAGGAGATATCGTTGCGATCCGAGGAATGGAGGGTCCCAGCGTAATGGCGCGAGCGTTTGCAGTTGCCGACCCGCACGAACTGTCCCCCCAATTCGCGCAGAAATTCGGCTCGCGAGAGTTTCAACCCACGCTTCAAAGAGGGTCTCCATGCTCATTGTCCAGGGCAGACCACGAAGGTCGGCAAGCCCACCCAATCCCCGTTCCTCCGCAGTCCAGCCGATCGCTTCTATGCCGTCGTGGAACGATTCGGACGCGAGACCGGTGCGTAACCACCGTCTTAGCGTTCCTGCGACAGGACGCTCAGGCGGAATATCGCGCACCTGCTGTAACAAGCCCTCAGCAAGTGTCAGGAGTGATAGAACGGCTGCGCCGCCGGTGCCTCGCTGACTACCTAGGCTTCCGGCATGGATTCGCAACACATAGTGAATCGCGGCAAGCAGGCTCCGGTCGCGTTCCAGTTCGGGGAATCGACACGGCACAGCATCAGGCCGCCCTCGCACCAGGGATTCCGAAGCGTACCGAGTCCAGTTGATCTGACCGCGCGGGGCTGAGACCGTCTCCTCCGCCATCGCGAAACGCCGGTGCGTGGCCCGCAACATCGCCTCCATTCGTGCGAGCACAATTGAAGAAAGCACCCATGCCGGGATTCGTCTATCTGATCGAGGCAGATTCGGAAGCCGAGCCACGTTTGGAGTGATCCTCCAACCCATCGTGGCCATCATCGGTCCTAGTCCAGCCCAGCCATATCTTGGGCGGACTACCAGCCCGTATTCGACATCGCCGGACGATGGAGATCGAAGCGGCACGGAGCCGATCGTTGTTCCACTGGTCAGGTGTACCCTGACCGCGTCGCCATCAAAGTCCGTGCGGGCAGACACCCCTACGGCTGAAAGTGCCGCTTTGTTGATCTCGATGAACTGCCGCCCGAGTCGTGCCGCAGCTGGAGCCGGGTCGCGCCCCGAGCGAATCACGAGAGATTTCGCGTCAAACCAAGTGCTACCTGAGTCGGACACTTCGACAGAAAACGAAGCTCTCGCGGTCATGAGGTCTGAGCATCAATCCACTGGAGATAGCCCGCTATCTCTCCGGCGAAGCCAGCCACGTACCCCTGCGCCAGGTACTCGGTGAGCAGCGGCTGTAGTTCTGTTTGCAACGCCAGCTTCGCACGGTCAGTATCCTGCTCAAGAAAATACGAATGCCCCGGCATGAGACTCATTGCCTCGCCGGAGGCATGATCGACGAAGATGTTGAGCAGCCGGTCGAAAGCATCCTTCATCAGGTCACAAGCCAGCTCATTCACCACCGTCTTCTGGGGCCAGAGACTCACGAAGGCAAAACGGCGGCGGATTGCCAGGTCTAGAATCGCGACACTCCGATCCGCTGAATTCATCGTTCCCAGCACGTGTAGATTCTCCGGCATCTCCACAACCTGCCCATCAGCTCCAAGGAACTGATGCTCGAGGGTGATCGACCGCGCAGCGTCCGCTTTGGGCTCGAAGAGATAGATGGCCTCGCCCAGAACCTTGGCGAGATCGGCCCGGTTGATCTCATCGATGTGGAGCAGATATGGCCGCTCAGGAGTCGCCCGGGCCGCTGCTATTGCGGTGAGTAAGGCACCCGGCTTGGGGTAGAAGGAGAGGCCAGTCGGCCCGTGGGCGGATTGCGGCGACAAGCCACCGATAAACGCTTCGTACGTCGTGTTCGGGTGGAACTGAATCGATGTACCGTTGCCAACATAGTGGTTGTCAATGAGGTCGATGGCCATACGCGTTTTCCCGGTCCCGGGTGGACCCTCGACGACCACGAAGCGGCGCGTTGCGAGCATACTTGCAAGTTCGGAACCTGTGAGGTCGGGCATGAGGTGCGCCATGTAGCTGGCCTCGATTTCGGCCGCCTCTTTGCGTTCCGGCTTGAGAGTAGCCACCCCATGCCCCGCCATGAAAACGTCCAGCATGGCCTTTAACGCGATAGTCGTGAGCACTCTGTCAGGAGTCACTAGTGACATCGCATACATCACGTCGCCATATTTCTTAGAGGTCGCTGCCAAAGATTCTCCAAGCCATGAAGCGACTGACCCTGGTAATGGTTGATCGATCCGAACAGGGTCTTGCTTCGCCCAGGCAACGAGATCGCCGTGGCCGAACTCCCGATTCAACCACCGGGCGATGGCTTGCGTGCGTCTCGCATGCCCCGGTCTTGTTAGGACATCCTCATCCGGACTCAGTCCCTGAGTTCCCACGACAAGTCCGAAGCAAGTTGAGCCACTAACGCTCGGAAAGACCACAAAGCTCATTCCGCCATACGCACCAGCGTTTGGAGCAGCATGATTGATGAGGGCGGCAAAGGGTGCACCATCTGAGTCGAGTCGAGGGGCTCGTATCTGGACCTCACGCTTCAGAGCAGTTTCGGGATATCGATTGCCACCTCCAAAGAGAGCCTCAAACGCGAGTTCCGCGTCCCCATGCCACGTTTCGTCGTGTGGCCGATACAGCAAATCAACAAGTTGTTCCATGCCTAACTCCGGTCAGTTCCGTGAAGCAAACACGGCACGTCACGAAATTGCAATTCCATCGCATCTCCCGTTACCTTCCAGCCCCGCCTCGAGTACCGAGCAAGCACCGGCTGTTAGCTTTCCCATTCACTCCCCTCTCCCACTGGGAGAGGGGCCGGGGGTGAGGGACACCCCCTGACGCCCACCGCCATCCACCCCTCCAACCTCCCAACCCCAACCACCCAAACTCACCCGCATGAACAGCCCACAACGTCGCAACCGTGGTCGCTTCGTCCGCCGCACTCCTCACTCCCCCTCCACACCCTCACCCACTCCTCCTTCGACACCCAACCAGTCACCCGAACCAGTCCTCCCGCCTCCCCCTCGCGAATCTGAAGACATCGAAACCACTCCTTCAAGGAGTCACGATTCCCCCTCCCGCTGCTCCGCCCACACCATGGATGGCCAGCCCTGTCGTGCCTGGCCCCGCCGCCATACCGGCCTCTGCATCTTCCACGACCCCGACTACGACCCCGTCCACCGGGCCAACTCCGCCCGCGGCGGCTCCCGCCCCCGTCAGGACCAGACCGAAGTCGAAGACATCGCCCACCTCGCCGTCGACCTCACGTCGCCCAGCGGTATCCAGTCCATCCTCGATGTCATCCTCCGCCACCAGCTCCTCGGCCATCTCCCAGTCGCCCGCACCAATCAGCTCATCCAGCTCCTCCGCGTCGCCGCCTACAACGTCACCCGCATCCCCCAGCCCGAATCCGTCCTTACCGATGCCGAATGGCACCAGGAGTGGTACCGCGACCACGTCCAGCAACTCCTCGCCGAAGCACCCACCGTCCGCAAATTCATCGCCGCCGAAGACGAAGCTGCCCGCCAGCACCTCGCCATTCATGCCGGCCGCCGCCACGAACAGATCCTCCTCGCCCACGACCGCCTCTCGGCCGCCGTCAACCAACCCGGCAACCACCGTCCGTCCCGGCGCAAACATCCCGCACCACCACCCGTTCTCGATCCCATCCTCGAACGGCTCGAGGCCATGTTCCCCGAACCCTGACCACGAACTAGAGATTCCTACCGGTACAACCCGTGGTGTTCGATGTACGAAACCACCGCATCCGGCGCCAGGTAGCGGATGCTTAGCCCCTCCCGCACCCGCCGCCGGATCTCCGACGAACTGATCCCGATCGATGGCATGTCCAGGACTTCGTATCCCGGGGGCGCTTCCGCAGAAGTACGCGGTGCCACCACAATGCGCGCCAGCGTCGGTAACTCCTCATGGCGGTGCCAGTGCCGCATATCCGCCAGCGCGTCCCCCCCTAGCACCAGGTAGGGCCGCTCGATTCCCTCCGTCGCCAGCTCCTCCAGCGTCTCCACCGTATACGTCCCGCCCGTCCGCCGAACCTCCCGGTCATCCACCCCGAACCCCGCATTCCCGGCGATTGCCAGCTCCACCATCGCCAGTCGTTGCTCCGCCCCCGTCACCCCCGAACCAGCCTTCCGCCACGGTTGCCCTGCCGGCATGAACAACACCCGTTCCACCCCCGGCAAATCCAGCGCCGCCTGCCCCGCCACCAGGTGCCCCATATGTGGCGGGTCGAACGTCCCTCCCAACAGCGCCAGCATCACGCGATCTTATGCCCACGGGCAAATTGGTGGGCTAACTCCTGTAGATGTCTCCTCGCGGGCCGATGTCGACAACCAGCAGCACGCTTTCGTCGTCCACAATCTGGAACAGCACTCTCAGGTCACCCACCCGCATACGGCGCATATCAGCCTTCCCACGAAGGGGAATCGCGAGGTTGGCGTCGTAGGGTCGTTCGGCGAGGAGCTGTTGCTGAGCTTCAGTCTGACACCGGTAGTAATTCGCGGCGCGCCGCGAGTACTCGACGCGGTAGGTCACGCTCCCTTGCGCTCGCTCCGCAACTGCTCAGCAGAAATCGTCTGGCCACGCCGAAGTTCTTTACGCGCCTCTTCGACACTTGCCATCTCCTCGCTGGACAGTTCGTCATCATCCAGCCGCGTGTTGACAAGATCCACGAGATCCTGCAGCTCGTCGTCAGTCATCTCGTCAATGAGACGGTGCAGCTCTTCGCGCGTCGTGACTTCGGTAGCCATGCAACCAGTTTACTCGGTCCAGCATCACTCGCCCTTCGAAGCCGGCGGAAAGTGCGACTTGTCCGGCTCTGGCAATCGCATGCCTGCTTGCGGGCTCGGCTTCCGTCGCCGCCATGCTTCGTCCCCATCCGGCTCCGCCATCGCATTCCACCGTCGTTGCAGTCCCGGCCACACGTACCGGTCAATCCCGATCGCCACCGCCAGCCCCGCAAACGACACTGCACCCCCGGCGACCGCATCGATGATCCAGTGGTTCGCCGTCAGCACCACCGCGAACAGCATCGCCACCGGCCACGCAATCCCAAAGGCCACGAACCACCACCGCCGTCCCACCCATGCCACCGCCGCCGCCAGCAGCAGCGACCACCCGAAGTGCAGGCTCGGCATCGCTGCGAACGGGTTTACAAACGCCTGCGACTCCTGCGTCTGGTATCCCACCCGGTCGTATATCGCCATCGTGTCCACGAACTCCCCACCCGGCATCAGCCGTGGCGGGGCCACCGGGTACAGCGCATACAGCACAATCGCTATCGCCCCCGAAGCAAGGAACGCCGTCCGAATCAGTCCATACGTATGCCGGTGTCGGAAGTACAGCCACACCGCGAATACCACCACCAGCGGCATATGCCCCCAGAAATAGATCCAGTTCATCACCCGGATCAGCGGCTCCGAGCCCAGGATCCAGTCCTGCATCGCGGCTTCCCAGTAGACCCCCAGCGCCTTCTCCAGGCTCACCAGGTCACGCGCATTGGCGAAGGCATCCGCCTCCCGGTCTACCACTGCCCCCCGGATGAAGAAGTAGAGGAGGAAGGCCACCACCACCCCAACCAGCTCGTGCAATCCCCACCGGTCGGCTGCCTGCCACCACTGCCACGTCCGCCGTGCAAGGCTCTTACGTTCGAAGCCCATCGTTCCCGCAGCGTATCGAACCTGTCTGCAAGACGCAGGGGTTACCCACCGGTAGACTCACCCCCACCATCTCACCCAATCCGGAGGCCCTCATGGAGGTCCGTGTCCAGGCCGGCGACATCGCCGCAATCCAGGCTGATATCGTCGTCGTCAATCTCTTCGAAGGCATTACCGCACCTGGCGGCGGCACCGGTGCCGTCGACTCCGCCCTCAACGGCCGCATCACGGAACTCATCGCTCTCGGTGATATCACCGGCAAGAAGGGTGCCCTTTCCACATTCCACACGTTCGGCGCCATCCCTGCCCCCCGTGTTGCTGTGCTTGGTCTCGGCAAGCGCGAAGAGTTCGACAGCCACAAGGTCCGCGACCTCGTGGCGGACATGGTCCGGAAGCTCCGGAAGCCGGGCATCAAGCACATCGCTACCCTCGCTCACGGCGGCGGCATCGCCGGTCTCGAGGCAGCGGCAGCAGCCCAATCCATCACCGAAGGTGCTTTGCTGGGCAGCTACCGGTTCGAGCAGTTCAAGACCAGGAAGAACGATGATGACGACAACGCTTCCGGTATCGAGACCCTCACGATTGTTGAGGACGACCAGGTGAAGCTCAATCCGCTCGAGGCCGGCGTCGCCCGCGGCAAGGCCTTCGCCGATGCCACCAACTTCGCCCGTGACCTTGCCAACACTCCCGCAAACCACCTCTACCCATCAACCCTCGCCGATCGCGCCCGTGAGATGGCGAGCATCGCCGGACTCGAGTGCGAAATCCTTGAGGAAGCGGACATGCTAAGGAAGGGGATGGGCTCCCTTCTCTCGGTCGCTGCCGGCAGCGACCAGCCGGCGAAGCTCATCCGGATCAGCTACCACGGCACTGAAGGCGATGGCTACGATCTCGCTCTCGTCGGCAAGGGCATCACCTTCGACACTGGTGGTACCAGCCTGAAGCCTGCCGCGAACATGCATGCCATGAAGGCCGACATGACCGGTGCCGCGTCGGTGATTGCAGCGATGCAGGCCATCGCCGCCCTCAAGCCCCGGGCCCGCGTCGTTGCTATAGCCCCCTGTACAGAAAACATGCCCGGGGCGCATGCCACTCGCCCCGGTGACGTGGTCACCGCCATGAACGGCAAGACCGTCGAGATCTTGAACACCGACGCGGAGGGCCGTCTCGTGCTCGCCGATGCCGTCTGTTGGGCAAACGAACTCGGCGCTCGCCATATTGTCGACGTCGCCACCCTGACCGGAGCGGTTACACAGGCTCTCGGCGACGTTTGCTACGCCGTCATGACCAATGACGATGGGTTCGCCAGCAGATTCGAGGCGGCGGCATCGGCCGCAGGGGAGAAGACCTGGCGGCTCCCGATGTTCGAGGAGTACGACGAGCAGGTGAAGAGTGATGTGGCCGATATTAAGAACATCGGCTCACGTGGTGCCGGGACGATCATGGGTGGCAAGTTCATCGAACAGTTCGTTGGTGACACGCCCTGGGTTCACCTGGACATCGCTGGCATGGACACGATGCCAGCGGACAACGGCTGGATCGTCAAGGGCGTTAGCGGTGTGTCCGTGCGCCCTATGATCAATCTCGCCGAGAGCATCGTCGGTTAGTCGCGGGGCGGTAGAGACTCACATAGAAACGGGCCACCCACTGGGGCGGCCCGCACAGGAGTCCGAACTCTTGGCCTTCGGCCTAGAAGATGTTCTTCTGCGGCTCTTGAGTCCCCGATGCCGTCTCGCTTGGCGGATTCGAAGGCGCCGAGGACTGTGCCGGGGGAGGAGGCGATGCCTGGGTCTGCTGCTGCGGTGCAGGCTGCTGTACCTGGGCCTGTTGTACCTGCCCGGTGGTTTCGTCCGGCTTCTCTTCGTCCTTCACAGCTTTTCGGAACTCCTTGATCGAGGAGCCGAGCTCGCGACCGACGCCACTGATTCGGCCAACGCCGAAGATCAGGAGCACCACCACGAGGATGATGACAAGTTCCGGGGTGCCGATTGGTCCCAACATACGTTGCCTACTTTCCCGCCCTCCACGGCGGCCTCTTCCATGCTACACCCAGCCGCGCGTTCACGGGCCTCTGCGTTTACCACTCGTTTTCTGTACGTCGTAATCCGCCGCAAGGGATCCCTATCAGGCCATTCTCTCGACGAACACGTCCATAACACCGCCACAGATTTTGTCTTCGCCGTCCGTTGGCTCCGTAAGGTCGACCGTCACGATCCGCGCTTTGCCGTCCGCGAGCACTTCCATAGCCTCCTGCCACACTTCTGCTTCCCCGCATCCCCCGCCGATCGTGCCGAAGAACGAGCCATCCTTTCGGACCACCATCTTGGCGCCCGTCTTTCGAGGTGTTGATCCCCGGGTCCGTGCCACCGTCGCAAGCACGACGGGCTGCTTCTTTTCGATGGCTGACATCAGTTCGCGATAGATCTCATCCTGCATGGTTCGATCCTACCGCCTTGCGGCTTACTTCTGCCACCGCGGGTAGCTGCCAAAGATGTTCAGCATCGCGCACATCGGCCGAATCGCTTCCAGCGCGAGGCGGCAGTCTGGATCGGTGGCATGCCCATCGAAGTCAATCAGGAAGATGTACTCACCGAAGGTCTCTCGCGTGGGACGGCTCTCGAACTTTGAACAGTTGATCCCCCGGCTGGCGAACTCGTTCATGACCCGGGCTACGAGGCCCGGCCGGTCATCGGCGAATCGGAAAGCGATCGAGGTCTTGTCCCTCCCCGTTGGCGGCTGCTCCCCCTGTCCGACAATCACGAATCGTGTGACGTTCAGGTCCGAATCCTGGATGCCCTGAGCGAGGACAGTCGCTCCATGCAGCTCGGCCGCGCGCACGGTGCTTATCGCCCCGGCCGGCACCGGGCTCGCCATCATCAGTTCCACCGCCTGGGCAGTGGAAAGAGCAGCTTCTTGTTGCGCAGCCGGGAAGTGCTTCTCGAGGTACCCGCGGCACTGGGGAAACGCCGCCGGATGCGAATAGACGACCTGGACATCCTCGGCCTTGGTAGCTGGTGCTATGACCAGGTTGTGGACGACCGGGAGCAAGAGCTCGTGCTGGATTCGCAGCGGAGTTTCATGAATCAGGATATCCAGCGTCTCAGCCACCGAGCCGTTAAGGAGATTCTCGATGGCCATGACGCCTTCATCGGCCCGACCATCCTCCACTGCTCGCGCAACCGCAGCATGCGACGCCATTGCCAGGAGATCGGCACTCCGGTCATACACCAGCGCCGCCTCTTCGCCAAAGGTTCCCGGTGGCCCCAGGTGGGCTAGCCGCATCCTAGGTGTCCATCCCGTGAGTCGACCCGATGAGCGCTTCCTTCAGCGATTCAACACCCTCGCGGCGGGTTACCAACACAAGGGCATCACCCGCATTCACCACCGTATTACCGTCCGGGATCCTCGGCGACCCTCGCTCGTCAACTATCAGGGTAATCAGCGATTCCGGTGGCAGCAGGATGTTTCGCACTGCACGTCCAGCAGCCGGCGAGTTCACCGGCAGCCGCATCTCGACGACCTCAAGCCCGCTCTGCAACTGCAGGAGGGGAACCATGTCAGTCACCGGTAGTTCGACTTCGATCTGGGCAAGGATCGCCTGGGTGGCCGAGATCGTCGTTTCGAACCCCAGCCGTTTGAACAGCTCCTCGTTCCGAGGATCATTGATCCGCGCAATGATCCGGCCGGCACCACGGCGGCGGGCAATCATGCATGAGACCAGGTTGTCTTCATCATCGCCGGTCACCGCGATCACCAGGTCGGCCCGGGCGATTCCCGCGCGGTCCAACGTTGCAACCTCGCAACAATCTCCCTCGATCACTGCATCTTCAATCTCGTCGTTGATAATGCGCACGCGAGACGGATCCTGCTCCACGATGAGCACTTCGTGGTTTGCCCGGATCAACTCTTCGGCCAGGTAGTAGCCGACCTTGCCGCCACCACCGATCAGGACGTACATCAGTCCACATCCTCAGTGAGGCCGAGCATCCCGAGCATTATCTCGGCGCCCACGCTTGTCGGGCTAAATGTTCGGAGAGCCGGTTCGTCAAACATCTCCTGCCGAATGGGGTCATAGATCCTGCACAGGACCTGCGGCACCCGGTACAACTCCTTCGCGATCTGGCTCGCCATGTAGTTGCGATTGTCACCCTGGGTCACCGCCACGAAAGCATCCGCGCTCTCGATCCCCGCCCGTTCAAGGACCTTTGAATTGATCGCGTTTCCTGTGACCTTCGTCCCCTCGTAGTCAGTGGGCAACCGTCGGAAGGCGCGTGGATCGAGGTCGATGACAGTGACGGTATGACCGTTCCCTGCCATGTGTGCGGCCATGCGGGCGCCGACCCGTCCGCATCCCATGATCACCACCTTCATCGAGGGGCACCTTCCTCGCGGATGAGCCAGACCTCACACGGAGCCTTCCGCAGGATATATTCGGCGGTTCTTCCCAGGTTCAGGCTTCCATAATCGGCGGCGGGTACACCTATCACAATCACGCTGGCGCCACGGCGCGTGGCTTCGTCGAGGATTGCCCGCCCGGCGGATCTGGCCTGGAGCAAGTCGGCCTCAATCGAAAAATTCCCCTCTGTGGCAATCTGCTCGGCCTTGCGTAGCACGAGTTCGCCCCGTCTCGACTCCATGTCGAGGTCCGCATCGACCGGGTACTCCCGGCTCACTTCGACAACATAGGTTGCCAGGATCGTAGCTCGTCGGTGCCGGGCAGCCTCACCGGCAACGGCGAGCGCGTGCAGTGTCGCCGGTGTCGTACTGAGCGGTACCACGAAAACCTGTTCGCTACTCGCTGCCATGGCCGCGCGACGCTCCTTCTCCCAATATCCTGAACCTACGCCTCATCATCTTGGGCGAACCAAATCCGGACTCCCCCATTGATCACCAGTAGAACTCCAATGGCCGTGCCGATTTGCCACTTCCACGGGAATATGTCGGACGCCGTCGAGGGCATGCCCGACTGTGTCGCCACGAATAGAATGAGCGCGACGCCCAGAACGATCGAAGTCACTGAGAAGATGTAGTTGGCCGTTCGCATGGCGTGCACACAACTGCTGTCCACGTCGGCGGACAGCCTGCTCGTGATGGTACTTCGTCGCCCGTGAACACCCAACTTGAGACTTCTGCCCCGAAAGACTGGCGGGCCTACGCGGGTGGCTGTACCGCAGGAGTCTCCTTCCGCCTCGAGAACCATACCCCGACCACGGCCAGCACGCCGGGCACGATGAGCCACATAGCCGCAACAATAATGTATGCGCTTCCTGCCAGAAGTCGTGCGAGCGCATCTCCTGACCAGCCAATCGCCTCGCTGAAATTGTCCACGAAACTCGGCTTACCGGACGACACCTCGGAGGTTGCAGCCGGCACCAGCGGTGAAATGCTCATGCTCACTGTCGCCAGGTCTGTGAGGTCGTCGAGCAGGTTCAATCGCCCCTGGATTTGTTCGATCTGGCTCCGCACTCCGTCAAGCCGGTCATTCACCGTAAGGATGTCATCGATTGTATCGGCCCGGTCCAGGAGGGTCAGATACTGCGCCTCCGTGCGTTCCAGGTTGCGGATACGGCTTTGGAGGTCGGTGTACTCCTCGGTCACCTCTGTCGAACTCGATTCCTCAGAGAGAACCTCGACGCCATTCATGGCCCTTAGGTCGTTGAGGACGTCGTCGTAGTGGACTACCGGGATACGAATGGTCACCGTCGCGTATTCGCGGGGCTGGCCGTCATCGTCGTCCCGGGTCGAAAGGCTCGATCGTTCGACGAACCCTCCCGATTGCCGTGCGATGAGCGCCGCCCGCTCGTAGGCGCCGCGGACGTGGGTAGCTTCCAGTCTCATGTCGGCTGTAAATATGATCTTGCGGTCGAGAAGGCTGCTCTGATAGCCGGGTGCTACGCCGTCATCGCCGCTCGATGCCTCTCCAGATGCCGGCACGTCTGCATCTCCAGCATCGTTGGCCGCACGAAAGGCGGTGGCACCGTCGTCATCATCGTCGTCGCCGCAGGCGGCGAGAGCCATACCGGCCAGGATTGCCAGGAGTACGGCCCCAAGGATTGACTTTCGCATTGCTGTTCCCCCGCGAAATCAGATGCTTTCCTCGACGGAAGTACGGAGGTAAAGGTTCCCCGGCCGGAAAGGTGACGAAAAGAAGAAGGCCCGGGCAACTTGCCCGGGCCTTCAGTGAATACCCCTGCGAGGGTTAGCTCTTGCTCGCCTCGATGACGCCCTTTGGCGTGATCTTCAGGGTCCGTGAACGAGCCTCAGGCCGCTTCGGAAGAACGAGGCGGAGTATGCCGTGCTCGAACTGGGCATCTGCCTTTTCCGCGTCGATGGTCGGAGGCAGGCGCAGCGCGCGCTCGAAGCTGCCATAGTGCAATTCCTGGCGGATGTACTGCTCGCCCTGGGACTTGTCCTCGCGCTTGAACTCACCAGAGATGGTGAGGACATCGTCTTCAATCTCGATGTTCACGTCGTCGGGCGAGACGCCCGGGACGGCTGCGGTGACGACGAACTCGTCATTGGTTTCGGTTACATCCATGGACAGGCCGGAGCCTCCAAGATCCTCATTGGTTGCCGCCCGGAAGGTGGGCCGCAGTCGCTCGTCGAACACTCGGTCCATGGCGTTGCGGAATTCCATCAGTTCATTGACGGGGTTCCAGCGGGTGATGGTGGTCATTTGCTTGCTCCTCGTGGGTAAAGTCTTCCCTCGTAGGGTATCGCACCGGAAGTGCCATTTGCAAGAGACTTGATAAGCAGATGATAAAGGAATCTCATGTTCTAGCGTTTGCCCACCTGCTGGGTGGATTGCTATGATGGTCCGGGTAATGGCTAGCAATCTCTACGACGTTCTTGGCGTCTCCCGAACCGCTTCCGATAAGGAGATACGCACCGCCTACCGCAAGCTGGCGCGGAAGTTCCATCCCGATGTCAACCCGGGCGACAAGGCAGCTGAAGCACGCTTCAAAGAGATTGCGGCCGCCTACGAGGTTGTCGGCGACGAAGACAACCGGAAGAAGTACGACAAGTACGGAGACCAGTGGGAACACGCCGATCAGATCGAGGAAATGCAACGCCAGCGCGGCGGTTCCTGGAGTTTCACAACCGGCAACGGAGCCGGCGGCGACGCCGACTTCGGCGGCGGTGACTTCGGGTCAATATTTGAGAATCTCTTTCGGCGCGACCGTGGTGGACCACGACGCCAGCGCGGGCCACGACCCGGCCAGAACATCGAGACGCCGATACAGGTCAGCCTTGAGGAAGCCTACCGGGGCACCACGCGAATGCTGCAGTTCGACTCGATGCAGCCCTGCCAGACATGTAAAGGCACGGGCGAAAGCTCTGGGGCGGTCTGTCTCACCTGCGGAGGTGCGGGCCAGGTATCGCGACCGCGTCGAATTGAGGTCAAGGTGCCCGCTGGCGTTGCCACAGGCTCACGCGTCCGGATAGCCGGCGAAGGTCATCCCGGAATCGGAGGGGGCCCGAAGGGCGATCTGTATCTCCAGGTAACGGTTGCCGGCCACCCCCGCTTTGAACGCAAGGGTGACGACCTCTACGTGGACGTGGACGTTCCGGTTGTCGACGCTGTTCTCGGTGGCGAAGTTGAAGTCCCCACCATTGACGGTCGGGTTGCCTTGCGCATCAAGGAGTTGACCCAGAACGGAGCCTCAATCCGGCTGGCCGGCAAGGGTATGCCGAAGCTCGGGAAGTCGGGTGAGCGTGGGGATATGTACGCCAGGATCCGCGTCCAGGTGCCTCGTAGTCTCACCGACGAACAGCGCGCGCTCTTCGAACAGATGCGAGGGAGTGCTGCCGAGGCCGTGAGCGCCAAGGAAGGATAGTCCAAATGGCTGACATGCCCCTCGACCAATCCGACGAGATTTCCGACGACGAGCCTTGCTACGTCATCTCCATTGCCGCACGCCTTGTCGGGATGCATCAGCAGACGCTTCGGTACTACGAGCGAGCCGGCCTGGTTTCACCGTCACGCACAGGTGGGAACATCCGGATGTACTCCAACGCGGACATCCAGCGGATTCGTCAGGCCCAGCGGCTCATCGATGAACTCGGTGTCAACCTTGCCGGAGTCGACATCATCCTTCGCATGGGTGAGCAAATCCGCGAGCTCCAGGAGGCAGTGGAGCAGACGCGCCGGGAGCTCGATCGCCTGCGCAGTACAAGGCTCCCCGCGCCGTACGAACCGCGGTAGTGCCAGCCCGACTCAATAGCATTTCGTCCACCAAGCCCGTTAGGAAGGGAGCGCCATCATGATGCGCCAGGATCGTTTCACCCAACAAGCACAACTTGTGCTTGCACAATCACAGGAATTCGTCCGCCAGCAGCGGCACCCGCAGTGGGGTGTTCCGCACGTCCTTGGTGCGCTGCTGTCAGTTGAAGAGGGTCTCGCCGAACAGGTTCTGCGGAGGCTAGACGTTGATATCGATTCGCTCCGTTCGCGGGTGGGAGACCTCCTCGACGCGATGCCGCGCATCCAGCACGACGTGGTCCAGGTGTACACGACACCGGAAGTGGTTCGAATGCTGGAGATGGCGAACGCTGAGGCAGATCGTCTGAAGGATGAGTACGTGGGTGTGGAGCACTTGCTCATCGCCATTGCGGACAACGAGGAGAGCGGTGCGACACGCCTCCTGGCCGAGTTCGGTGTCACCAAGGAGGGCATCTATCGCGCGCTGCAGGAAATCCGTGGTTCCAGCCGCGTAACCAGCCCGAACGCCGAGAGCCGCTACCAGAGCCTCGCCCGCTACTCGACCGACCTCACCGAATTGGCCGCCCAGAACAAGCTCGACCCCGTGATCGGTCGAGAGGTCGAGGTCCGCCGCGTCATGCAGATTCTCAACCGGCGAACAAAGAACAACCCGGTGATCATCGGTGAGGCGGGGGTCGGCAAGACCGCCATCGTGGAGGGGCTTGCCCAGCGCCTGAAGGCTGGAGACGTACCCGACAACCTCAAGGACAAGCGCCTGCTTGCCCTCGACATGGGTGCATTGGTCGCCGGCTCTAAGTTCCGGGGCGAGTTCGAGGAGCGGCTTAAGGCCGTCATGGAAGAGGTCAAACAGTCGAATGGCGAAGTCATCCTCTTCATCGACGAGCTGCATACGGTCATGGGTGCCGGTGGCGCCGATGGTGCCATCGATGCGAGCAACCTGATGAAGCCGGCCCTTGCTCGTGGCGAGCTGCACGCTATCGGGGCCACGACTCTCGACGAGTACCGCACGAGGATCGAGAAGGACCCGGCATTGGAACGCCGCTTCGCACCGGTCTACATCGATGAGCCCTCGGTGACCGATACAGTCGCGATTCTCAAGGGACTCCGCCCCCGCTACGAAGCCCATCACCGCGTCGAAATCCTCGATGAAGCGCTCGCCGCTGCGGCCAACCTCTCGTCGCGGTACATCACCGAACGCCACCTTCCCGACAAGGCAATCGACCTTATCGATGAAGCAGCCAGCAAGCATGTGATTGACTCTCAAGAGCTTCCTGAAGACCTGCGAGGGCTGCGCAAACGGCTTGAGGGGCTATCGCTCGAAGCCGATGCTGCGATCGAGAAAGATGACCACCAGCGCGCAGCCGAGATCAAGCAGGAGGTGCTCCAACTGCAGGAAGAGTACGGTCGCGCGCGCCACGAATGGGCACAAGAGCATGATGTTGATCTGCGCGTCACGGCCGAGGACATCGCCAGCCTCGTCGGGCAGATTACCGGTATCCCGGTCTCGCGGCTGGAAGAGAGCGAGAGTGACAAGCTCTTGAAAATGGAAGACCAGTTGCACAAGCGTGTCGTTGGTCAGGAGCGGGCGATCGAGAGCCTCTCTGATGCCATCCGGCGAGCACGGGCGGGACTCAAGGATCCCCGCCGCCCCATCGGCTCGTTCATCTTTCTCGGCCCGTCCGGCGTGGGAAAGACGGAACTTGCCCGGACGCTGGCGGAGTACTTGTTCGACGACGAGGACGCGATGCTCCGGCTCGACATGTCGGAGTTCCAGGAGCGTCACACGGTGAGCCGTCTCATCGGTTCGCCACCGGGCTACGTTGGCTATGACGAAGGTGGCGGCCTGACCGAAGCAGTCCGGCGACGCCCGTATCGAGTGATCCTCTTCGACGAAATCGAGAAGGCTCATCCCGATGTTTTCAACACGCTGCTCCAGATCCTCGACGATGGTCGCCTCACCGACGGCCACGGCCGCACCGTGGATTTCCGCAACACGGTCATCATCATGACCAGCAACCTCGGCACCGGCTTGCAGGAAAAGGCGACGCTCGGTTTCACCAGGCGGGCGGATGGCGAATCCGACTATTCCCGGCTGCGCGATTCCGTTGACCGCGCCCTCCGTGAGCATTTCCGGCCAGAGTTTCTTAACCGGATCGACGAGATAATTATCTTCGAGCCGCTCACCCACGATGAGCTGAAGTCGGTGGTCGAGCTCCTGGCTAACGAAGTCCGTGGCCGGCTTGCCGATCGCGGCGTCGACTTCGTCCTGACTGATGCGGCTCGTGACCAGCTCGTCACCGAGGGCTACGATCCCGCGTTCGGCGCCAGGCCAATGCGGCGGACGATCCAGCGGAATGTCGAGAATGAGTTGGCCCGGCGCATCCTGGCGGGCGAGATCCCGGAGGGAGCGCGGGTGACGGTCGACTACCGCGAGGGCGCCTACGTCTTCGATGCCTCAGCAAAGGAATCGGCAGCAGCCTGATCTTTTCGGCGCAAGAAGTCACCAGCGGGCCCGGATCCTTCCGGGCCCGCTGACTGTCCGGCCTGTAGACTCTCACCTGTCCCATGAGCTTTATCGATACGTTGCGGCAGCCCGGCGCCGGCGCCGTACGCGCGGTGCGCAATCCGTCCCAGGTGTTCTACGGCTGGTGGATGGTGTGGGCGGGGCTCACCATCCAGGTGCTCGTTGGTGGTCTCATCATGCAGGCCTTCAGTTCCTATGCCGCAATCCTCCGTGCTGAGTTCGGTTGGTCGAAGACCATGCTCTCTTCGGCGTTCGCCATGACGCGGGTGGAAAGCGGCATTCTTGGCCCCTTCCAGGGTTGGGCGATCGACAGGTTCGGTCCCGGGCGCATCGCCCGCGTGGGCGTGTTGATCATGGGCCTTGGCTTCTTCGCCTTCAGTCAGATCCATAGCCCCTGGCAGTTCTTCGCCTCCTATTTCTTGATCGCCGTCGGTTCGAGTCTTGCCGGCTTCATGACGCTCACCGTCGCAATTGTGAACTGGTTCGAAAAGAAGCGGGCCATGGCACTTGGCTTGATGTCTGCCGGGTTTGCCATCGGTGGCCTCTTTGTCCCTGCGGTGATTTTCTCGATGGAACACTGGGGATGGCGAGAGACGTCATTCGGCTCGGGTGTCCTCGTCCTCATCGTTGGAAACATCCTCGTCACCTTCATCCGGCACCGGCCCGAAGACCATGGATTCACCGTTGATGGCGCACCGGCGAAGCAACCTGAACCGGCCGAGGACGGAAGCGTGGTCGAGAGTCCTATGCGGAGGGACTTCACGGCCCGGGAAGCACTCCGGACTCCGGCGTTCTGGTTCATCTCGCTGGGGCACGCCTCGGCACTGCTGGTGGTGAGTGCGGTGATGGTGCACCTGGTGCTACACCTCAACGAGAACCAGGGCTATTCGTTGAGCGTGGCCGGCCTGGTCGTGGCGATGCTTACGGCGATGCAGATCGTTGGCCAACTGGGTGGCGGCTTTCTTGGCGACCGGATTAGCAAGCGTTTCATCATCGTCTGTTGCATGGTGGCCCACATGATCGGGCTGCTGGTACTTGCTTACGCGAGCGCTTTCTGGATGCTCATCGTGTTCGCCGTACTGCATGGAACTGCCTGGGGAGCCCGTGGCCCTCTCATGCAGGCAATCCGGGCCGACTACTTCGGGCGCTCCTCCTTCGGGACGATCATGGGATTCTCGTCGATGATCGTGATGCTCGGAATGACCACGGGGCCGATTGTGGCGGGGATCATGGCTGACGTGACCGGGAGCTACGAGCTTGGCTTCACTATCCTCGCGATACTCGCGGGGATGGGCTCGGTCTTCTTCATCCTGGCCACGCCTCCGAAACAGCCGGGTACGCCGATCCCGGCTTCCCGTGCCGAGCCACATGCGGCGTCGTCAACCGCAGCTTCGCCGGCTGGCGGTCGCTAACCGATCCGCTTCTCGCCTACGATTGCCCCCATCGTCATGCGGCCGAATGGTCCACGGCCCTGCAGGTGGCGCAGCCTCGCCCTCAGGTTGACCAGACCGGCAACGGCGCACCTGTTTCTGAGACCAACGATAGAGAGTGAAGATGGCGTGCCACTGCCTCCATTGCTCGCAACGTGCCATTCGTCCATTTCGTCCCGACCGGCGCGGAAGCCGATCACGAGCCGCCCGCCAGGCTGGAGGACCCTGACCACCTGGCCGAGGTCGGCATCGAGGTCTGGCCAAAAGTAGATGGTGTTCGTGGTCACCACACCATGGAAGCTCCCACCGTTGAAAGGGATTGCCGAGACGCTACCGTGGCGAATATCGAGCCTCCCTTCGCCGGCAAGTGTCTGATTGCGCCGCGTGGCCAGGCGGACCATGTCGGCTGAAGGGTCAACCCCGGCCAGCTGGACTTCGGGCACGCGGGCGGCCATGCGTTGGATGAGTGCCCCGTGGGCGGGGCCGATCTCGAGCACGTGGTCGCCGGGCTGCGGATCGAGGAGATCAATCGCCCATTCGTGCATGGGACCCCCGATTCGCGCCATCAGGAGTGCACCGAGTCGACCTGCCACACCCGCCGGCTCCTCGAAGGTTCGGCGAAGCACAATCAGAAGACCGCAATCGGGTTGACGGGGCTACCCGTGCCTCCGCGAATGTTGAGCGGGTTTACGGTGAGCATGAACTCCCACGTTCGTTCGTCGCTGCATGCCTCTGCCAGTGGTTGGAGGAGCGAGTTATCGAGCAGTGGCATGCCCATGAAGACGATCGCCAGGACATGCACACCGAGTCCTGCCATCCGGGAGTCGAATATCTGATAGCCGCAGGGCCCCGCATCCATCAAGTCCCAGACGAGTAACGCGGCATCCTTGTCCTTGAGTACCGGGACTGTATCGACATGGAGTCCCGGCGAAGGATGACCGCCGGGCACGTGCTCGGGGTTCGCGGCGTAGAACTTCTCGCGGCCGCTGTACACACAAACCGCGTCGCCGGGGCGGAGCTCGATGCCCTCTGCTTCGGCAGCGGCGAGAAGTTCGTACCCACGGACGGGATTGTCGACGTCAACGTATTCGGTGCCGCGCAGGCGGGGGATATCGAGAAGTGCACCGCGGGTCGTGATCCCATTGCTCCAGGCGGAGACGTCACCGGACTTGGCGCCGAGGGAGGTAACCTCGCTCATCGAGTCCTTGCCATTCCACATCTTGCCGTCCCAGAAGATGTGACAGAGGGCATCGATATGCGTAGTGGCATACCCGTGGTAGCTGATGCCGATATAGTCGACACTCGCCTCCCGCCAGGTGCGGACGTAGTGCTGAGCGGGATTCTGGTTACCTGGCCCGCCGACCGTGTTCCACTGCCGGGCCAGGGACACAGCCCGACCGCTGGTGACGAGCCTGGCAGCCTCTTCCCGCTTCTCCGGGGTAATAAGGTTAATCGTGCCGGCACTGTCCCCGGGTCCCCAGCGACCCCAGTTCGAACAACGGTCGAAGTAGGTCAAAACCTCATCTTCGGTTGGCAAGGGATGAGAATCGGTGGCCATGCGGTGCTCCCGAGGCGAACGTGCGTTGGCGATGGTACCCGGAGAACGGAGCGGTCGCACGCCGCTTGCTTGCTGGTAATGCAGACACGGCGGGTGTGAGGTTACGAGCCCTCATTGTCGTCCCAGGTGACGTCGGATTCGGGACACTGGGAGCGCCAATCGCAGAACTTGCAGGCGGGTCCGGGGGTTGCCGGGAACTCGCTTGTGCGCTGCATGCGGTCAGCGTTTGCAGCCATCAACTCCATCGTCGCCTGGGCATCGGCGCGGACGAGCTCGCGTACGCGTTGTTCATCCTTGCGGAGATTCCAGCCGATAGCCGTGACGTGAACCTCGCGGCCGAGGCGGAGTGTCCGGCGGGCGGCCACGTGGCCAATATCGAGCTGAATGTCCGTCTGGTCTTCGTCTTCGTAGTTCCCTGTCTTCCAGTCGATGACGACATAGTGGCTACTGGTTTTGCGGTCGACGCGGTCGACGCGTGCACTGACTTCGACGCCCCGGCTGGGCCAGGGGGCAAGGGTTTCTCGCTCAGCCCAGCTCTCTTCGGCATCCAGGGACCGGTGGGCCTGGATGCCTTTCTCAAAGAGCTCCCTGGCCTCGTCGTACGATTCTGTCCCGGGCGCCGCGCATGAATGCTTGGGCATGCGTAGATAGATATCGAGTTGCTGCCGTGCGACGTCCTCGTTTTGGGACTGCGTGAGGATGTGCATCGCCCTGTGGACTGCCTTGCCAATAACCAGCGGAGCCTCGTTGTCGTCACGCTCTGGCCAGCTCTGACCGCTGAGGTAACGGAACCAGTACTGCTTCATGCAGGTATGGAAAGACCGAAGTTTGGCGGGAGTGATGCGGAACAGCGATGGCGATTCGCTCATTTGTTCGCATGCTACGCCGCGAGGAAGGTCGCAGCCAGCGCAGACTGCGACGGATTCCGCCTAAAGCGTCGCAGCGGTCATCCGCAGGGGGAAGGTTGCGACGATGTCGTATTCGGAGCCGCGGGGCGTGAGGCGGCTTCGCATCAGCGTGATCTGGCTCGTGCGCCATTCGGCTTCGGGTACGGCCAGGCGGCCAACATCGACCTCGATCTCGGCCCGGCGCCGGGTGGGCACGGTGTCGCGCACGCGGCCGAGAGTGAGGTGGGGCCGAAATGGTCGGCGTTCTGGTTCGAATCCCACCACCGAGAGTGCCCGGTTAACGTCGCGCACCATCGCCTCGAGACGAAGAACATCACCGGCGATGCCGACCCACATGGTGCGGAGTCCTTCGCGGCCGCCAAAGGTCCCGATGTTCGAGAGTTCGAGATTGAATGGCGAGTGGCGTACGACGGCTTCCTGAAGGGCCATCTTGATCGCCGGCAGTTTCCTGGCGGGGACTTCGCCGAGGAACTTGAGGGTCACGTGAACACTATCGGGGCGCACCCAGCGGACGTCGTCACCGCTGGTCACCTTGAGTTTGTCGGTGATTTCTCGAATGGTCCGTTGGACTTCGGCCGGAACCTCGCACGCAACGAAAACCCGAGCGGTGTCGGGTGCTGGGTCAGTCATGATGTAAATCGCTCAAAGAACAGTCGTTTCGCGTTGTCGCCCCCCACAGCCGATCGGGTATCTGTATCCAGGTGCTTGACCGTTTTCGCATACTGATCGGCTATGCCGAGCATCGGGTAGTCAGACCCGAACAGTACGCGCTCCACCCCCACCGCGTCGATAAGCCGCGAAACGCTTTCTTGATCATACAGGAGTGTTGTGGCGGCGGTATCGAAAGATATCGATAGGAGAGATTCACGAACCTCGGGCATCTGGGCGGCCCAGGCGAGGCCCCCTCCCTGGTGTGCGGCGACCATCTGTGTCCACGGGTGGGCAACAGCAAGTTTCCATAACTCCACAGGGGTAATGCCGCCCCACTTGCCCGGGTATTCGTGACCGAACTGTTCGGAGACGTGCCATAGCAGGACGGCACCATGTGCGGCCGCGAGTTCGCATAGGGCGTGACCCCGAGGCCCCAGCGGGTCCCAGCCCTGGTTCCAGGGGCGAAGCTCTCCGAATCCAGCCGCCCAATCGAGTGCGGACTCGGCCATAGATTCCCAACCGCTGACGCTGGGATTCACTGTTGCGAGGGCCACGAATCGGGGATCGCTTGCAAGGATGGCGAGGGCATCATTCTGGCAGGCGATCTCATCCGGGGATGAAAACGCGAACCCGGCAGTGACGGCACCGTCGAATGATGCTGCCTCAACAGCTGCAACAACCTCTGCAGGGGTGGCCAGCCGAGCATTTGGGCTTTCATACATCTCGGCGAATGTTGCGTCGGAGTCCGCTATGGCGGCCCGCCGATTCACCTGTTCTGGCGCGAATGCGTGCACATGCGCGTCAATCCGCACCATCGACTAGGTGCGCCCCGCCCATACGAGGCCGGAGGTGAGCAGATCGGCACCGTCGTGCTGGCCCTCGACGATCGCCTCAACCTCAAAGATGCGGGCGGTTGGCCGCTTTCCGGTGAGTTCCACAACGGGACTATCGCTGAGATGGCCGATGACTGCCTCGGCTTGGTCCCGCCGTTCGAAGACGTAGAGGGCACCCCATTCGCCGGTGTCGCTGCTCGAAATCCAGGTCTTCTGGCGGAGTCCTTCCATCTCGCGGAAGCGGGGCATGGAGCGGGTCCAAAGGTACTCGCGCAACTCTTCGAACGTTGCCTTCGAATCGGTGGAAAGGTCCCAGAGGACGAGCAGTGCGTGCATGCCACCACTATACTCCGGGCACACCTCCCTCCCGGATACGCAAGCATGGATTGGCAGCCTGTTTACGCCGAAGCACTCGACATCTTCGTGCGCTACCTTCAAATCGATACAAGTAATCCACCCGGCCGCGAAGCCCCGGCGGCGCGCTTCCTCGGGTCGCTGCTCGAAGCCGAAGGCATCGAGTGCGAGTACATCGAGATCCAGCCCGAGCGTGAGGCTGTGGTTGCGCGAATCAGGGGCGACGGATCGAAGCGTCCTCTCATGCTTTGCAACCACACGGACGTCGTGCCTGTGGAATCGCAGTACTGGACCTATCCGGCTTTCGAGGGGCATGTGGAGGACAGCAGGGTGTATGGCCGCGGTGCCGTAGACATGAAGGGCTGCGGTGTGATGCAGCTGATGACCTTCCTGCAGCTGTGGCGCAACAAGGTGCCGTTGACGCGCGATGTTGTGTTCCTCGCTGTGCCGGACGAGGAAGCGGGGAGCGTCTGGGGCATGGAATGGTTGTGTAAGAATCGGCCGGACCTGATGGATGTCGAATTCGAGCTGAGTGAGGGCGGCGGTGGGGCCTCCAGCTTTGCCGGCCAACCGACCCGGCTGTTCAGTGTGGCAACCAACGAGAAAGAGGTGTGCTGGCTGAAGCTGACGGCCGTCGGAACACCTGGCCATGGGAGCCGTCCTCACGAGGACAACTCAGCAGTACGGCTCATGGAGGCCCTGCTCAAACTCCACGCAATGGAACGGCCGTTCACGTGGACACCGGACACTACCGCCTATGCAAAGAACCTGGCCGACGCCGGGCTGCTGCCGGCATTCGATGACCGTGCTTCGATCGAAGCACATATCAGGAAGTCGCCAGAATTGCTTGCGATGTTCACCAACACCCTGAACATCACCATGCTGAACTCGGGTATCAAGGCGAATGTGATCCCGGCGAAGAGCGAAGCTGTTATCGATTGCCGCCTGTTGCCGGGACAAACCAAGGAAGCATGGATCGAGCACCTTCGGAACGTGATCAACGACGAGAACGTGGAGATTGAACTCTATCTCCAGGACCAGGGTGCAAACGAGCCGGTCGAATGGGACACCGAGCTCTATCGGACGATTCACGCCGTCATCACCGATGCGATGGAGGACGCGATCGTGACACCGACGATGACGGTGGGGGGCACCGACAATCGCTTTCTTCGCACACAGGGCATCCCGGCATATGGGTTCATCCCATGCCTCCTGAGCCGTGAGGAACGGGCGGGATTCCATGGCAACGATGAGTTCCTGACGATCGACAACCTGAACATGGGCACGGAGCTCATGTACGAGATCGTCCACCGGTTCTGCACCTAACCGGTTCTTTCCCCGGCCACGACTGAGCCGGCCCGAATCTGCTGCTGCCACCGCCAGAGTTTGCAGAGAGTTTGCCGGATGTAGCTGACGCGGTTATCCGGCACAGTCTACGGTCGTCTACGACAGGGCCCGGAGGCCCCGTCACTGACCACGAAGAAGCCCCGGTTCGGCGGTAACCGTTCCGGGGCGGACGCAAGGGGAGAACGGTAGTCCGCCCTTGCAGGATCGGATTCTAGCACTGCCGCGGTGAAGTTCCGCGGTGAAACGCTACCGATCTCTTGTCTCCCCTGTGTCCGGAAAGGAGCGCCGGACCAGATCCCATAGCAGTCGAAATGTGAATCCGTCGGGGCCGAATGGCCTCCGGCCATGCCGCGGCATATCTGCCGCACAACGATTCAGAGAGGAACGAGAACCTGGTGAATCAACTCTCGATGAAACTGACAGGGGCAGTCGCGCTCTTTGCGGTCCTCCTCGGTGTCGGCGCATTCGCGTCAGCCGCCCGGGCAGAAGATGTGCCCACGTCAGGCAACGTCAACAATTCCAACGGTGGTGGTGCGCATATCGCCAACATCGCCGACCTCAAGTCTCCGCTCGATGCCAGCGATTACGATGACGACCCCGGTGGCGAGCCCGGCTCCGAGTGGTTCCATGTGGCGCCAAACCTCGGTGACGAGCCGCTGCAAATGGTCGACAAGTACGTCGTTGTCTATAACCCGGCCGACGTTGCCGAACTTCAGGTAACGCTACGCACGCGCCCCGGTGGCACAGTGGTCTGGGAGACGCTGCTCCCGGGCGAAGACGGCGTCTCCGGCAGCGAGTGCAACGCGATGCTTGCTATCGGTGAAGGCGGCACGGTTGGCAGCGGCTTGCTTGTTACCGGCCAGAAATCGACGGAAGAACTCACGGAGATCCGCAACCGCTGTACACAGCGCACGGCCGGCGTCTGGCACGCAGCATTCCCTGTGAGCAAGCACCTCCCCCCGGGCTGGTACGACCAGTGCGTGGCAATCTCCCACCTCGGTGGTGGAAGCACGCCGCGCGAGTGCGTACCGATCCGCATCGTCCCGATCACCGGCTATGCAACCGATGTTGAAGGCCTCGACTTCGGGACCCTGAAGCAGAACATCCGCAACGTCGACGAGGGCAACTTTGAACTCGGCGATGACATGGGCACCGTGATGGGAACCGGCAACACTTCGCCGGTGCTTTCGCTGGCTTACAGCTGGATGAAGAACGATACCTTCGATCCTGGAACATCGAAGTACATCAAGAACGACTTCGACGCCCAGATCAATCGTCGCGACGGCTCTGGTCTCATCGTCGATTTCGACGAAGCCGATGGCCTGCTGGGTGGTGCCGATCCGGATTCGACGGACCCGTTTGACGGTGCCGATATCGCTTCGCTCAATGGCATCTGCCTTGAACCAAATGAGCCGCTGAAGCTCGACTTCTCGGTGACGCCGCGCCAGGTGTTGTATGACGGTGCCTATCGCGGATTGGTCCGCCTGAGCATCGGTGAAGCCGAAGAGGGATGCGAACCGAGCCTTGGCTCGGGTGAGAATGCCGGCGGCGATAGCGACGGCGTCTTCAACAACCTCCCCGGTGAGCCGGTTGAGCAGGACTACTCCGGTGGTGAACCGGAGCCGACCGTCACGCCGGAGCCGACAGCCGAACCCACCGAAGAACCTACTCAGGAACCCACTCAGGAACCGACCGTGGAACCCACCGAGGAACCGACCGTGGAGCCCACTGAAGAACCAACGGTGGCACCAACCGAAGAAACCACGCCGTAGAGCAGGTTTCGACATCGAACCGGGTGGCCACGATTCCACCCCCACAACCCCCGGCGGCGATCGCCGCCGGGGGCTTTTCACCAGGAGGCTGCGATGCGTTCGCTACTGTGGATCGCGGTGCCTGTGCTCGTTTTCGGCTTGGTCGCCGTACACGAGACCCAGGCCCAGTCGGTGGGCTTCTTTCCTTCAGCTATTGAACTCGAGAACGCTCTGCGCGGCCAGGAGTACCAGACGCGCACGACGCTTGTGAACCAGGATGACGAAGCTCGGATCTTCACGATGCTTGCGAGCGGCGATACTGCCGCCTGGACCCGGTTCACGCTCCTGGAAGAACCAGGTGAGCCGGTCGGACAGGTGCTGGTTCCACCGGAAAGCGAGGCTGTGGTGCTCGTCACCGTCGCAGTGCCCGACACCGCACCCAACGGGGCCGTGGTCGGGAAGAACGCGTACGACGGGTACACGGAAAAAGCGTTCGAGAGCCGCGAGGGTCTCGTTTCGGGATTTGAACAACCGGTCCGGATCAGAGTCACCGGCGACCAGGTCATCGATCTTCGGGTCGGTGACGTGTCAGCCCGCAATGTCGAGGTTGGGCAGCCGCTGAGAGTTACCGCGGCCCTGGCGAATCAAGGTAATGTGGACGTCAAGCCCGACCTGACCTTCGACATCTACAAGCTTCCCGGCGATGCCGCGGCGGACCCCCTCGATACTGTCTCTGCCGAGCTGGTGATGGTGCCGCCGGGACAGAGCCGCACGCCATCAGCAACATGGGACACGGCAGGGCGCGCCCCCGGGCACTACCGTGCTGACTATGTTCTGAGCCTGGATGGCGAGCGATTGGCACTGGGGAGCTTTCAATTTACCCTGGCGCCTGCTGGGAGCGTTACTCCGAGCGGTTCAATCATAGCTGTGGATCTCGTTCGACCCTTAATTCCTGGGGCTGTGAACCGGGCGGACGTGACGTTCGAGAATACCGGAGGGGTACCCGTCCGGGCCCATTTCACGGGTTATATCTACGCCGGAGCTACTGCTTTGAGCGAGGCGGCTACTCCCGATTCGCTCACTGTGGATCCGGGGGAGAAGGTTACATTGAGTGCCTACTTCGACCTGCCAAAAGCCGAGGATCAGTATGAGCTCCGGGGTCGCGCTTACTTTGAAGGCGAACAGACTGACGAGGTGGCCGTTGGGTTCGCCCTCGGTACCGACGGTGAGACGTCAGTGACGAAGTGGCTGGCACTTGGTGGCTTGGCCGTGGTCGCCGCGGGGATCCTGGCGATGAGTACAGCCTGGTTCATTCGGCGCCGATCATGAGGGCCAGGCGGTGCGTTGCAGCCAGCAGTGCGCCGCCTCAAACTTGCGAGATGGCACCACCGGAAGTCCCCATCAATCCGCGTACGGGCGAACCGATGACCGCGGAGAGCCTCAACCAGGGTTCTGAGGGGCGGCTCCCGGGACTCATCGGCCTCACAATCACTGACGTTGACCCGGCGGGCCGAACCGTATCCGCTCGCCTCCCCATTCGAGGTGAGCTGCTCGCACCGAATGGCTATCTCCACGCAGCCTCCGTAATCGCTCTCGCAGACACGATCTGTGGGTACGCCTCTCTTGCCTTTCGTGCTGAAGGTGCAACCGGATTCACAACGATAGAAGTGAAGAGCAATTTTGTGGGCACTGCCCGTGAGGGTGCTATTCGCTCAACCGCGAGATTGCTGCACGGCGGCCGCAGCACTCAGGTGTGGGAGGCGACGGTCGAAAACGAAGCAGATGGGGCGCCGATTGCCTTCTTCCGGTGCACGCAGATGATGCTCTACCCCAGGGGGTAGCTGGCTGGTTCAGCGTGGGTGGGCTGCCAGAGAGCGGGTTTGCCACCGTTTCATTCCTTCATCGCCCGACGCAGCCAGGTGATGTGGGCGCTCTCCTCCAGCGCCGTGATCCAGTGGAGGGCTTCCCAGAGTGTTTGGCCGCGGGCGTAGGCGCCGTGCCCTTCAAGCACCACGACCAGCTTCGATTGAAGACTCGCCGCGATCTCGACCGCCTGGCCCGAACCCTGTTTCACCACCGGCACCGTGCCAAGATGGAGCTGGCCTTCGAGATCCTCCGGCTGGAATTCGTCGAGGCCGAAGGTGACGGCGACGGCGTGGTGCGGATGGGCGTGGACCACGGCCTGCGCCCCGCCCAGCGCAAAGATGGTCGAGTGCAGCACCGTATCGCTCGATGGTGGCGGTCCTTCGTGGGAGCCGCTCGCGGTGACATAGGAGATGTGCCTGCTCTCAAGCCTGCCAAGCATCGTCCCCGTGCCGGTAATCCACATACCATGACCGTCACGGAGGCTGAGGTTGCCTCCATGGCTGCTGACCAATCCCAGGCGATACAGGTCGTTGCCAACTTGCTGCATCTCCCAGAGAGTGCTTTCCGGCACAGGCATGGGGGTCAGGCACCGCCTCCGTCGACGTAGATCCGTTGGCCGGTGACGTAACGGGCGGCATCGGAAACAACGAAGCGAACGACGTCGGCAATCTCCTCTGGCTGGCAAACGTGGCCGAAGGGCATGGAGGCGTCGAGTTCGCGGAGGTCGGTTACCCCGCGAGTGGCCCGCATGAGGCGCGAGCCCATTTCCGTCTCGACGAGTCCCGGGGCGACGATGTTGACGTGGATGCCGTTCTTCCGCTCTTCCTTTGAAAGGCCAACTGCCAGAGCTTCCATGGCGGACTTCGCCATGTTGTACGGCGCTCCGTTGGCGCCCAGGCCTTTGGTGGCTCCACTGGTGATCATGACGATATCGCCTCGTTCTTGCTCGCGCATGCTGGGGATACACAGCTTCGAGAGATAGTGAGCGCCAAATGCATGGGTAGCGACAACGCGGCGCAGTTCCTCTGGGTCCGTATCGGCTACGGTCTGTCCGCGGCTGGCAATACCGGCGTTGTTCACGAGGATACCGATGCTGCCGAAGTCGGCGAGGATGCTTTCCACCATCGTCTTGTCAGCCTCGAAGTCGTCGACGGAGGCTGAGTACGCCTTCGCTCTTCGGCCGAGGGACTCGATCGCCGCCACCGTTTCCCGGGCTGCGTCATCGTCGCGGCGGTAGTTCACCGCCACGTCTGCTCCATCGGCCGCAAGTCCAAGGGCAATAGCGCGTCCGATACCGCGACCGCCTCCAGATACCAGTGCTACTCGTCCTTCAAGGGTCATAGGTTCGTGGGGTCTCCTTCTTGTAGGTCTCGATTCTACGCAGGTCGGGCCAGACCGGACGCTCGCACGGATTGGGCCCTCGTGTGGGATTCAGCGGGCCGACCGCGTACCGTGGACAGGTAATTGCCGCAGTTGTGAGGAGTGGACCTGTGCCCGTTCTTGTTGCCATAGATGGATCCGAGGCGTCGTGGGCGGTGTTACCCCACGCAAACCGTTTTGCGCAGGCTCTGGGTTTGCCACTTAGCGTGGTGCGGGTCCTCAACCCGCTGCTGGATGTTGGCGACGAGTTCGGCCCGTCGATCAGCGATGCAGCGGACTCGGTGGCAGCCCGCTGGGACAGTGAGATCACCGAACGGCTGAAGAGCCGGGATATAACAGCCAACACTCGCGTGGAGATCGTCGGCCGCAAAGAGTCGATCTCCGACGCCATCGTTCGGCTAGGTGAGGAAGCCGGGGCCGAAGCCATAGCAATGAACTCCCGTGGCACCGGGACCATCCGTCACGTCTTCCTCGGAAGTACTGCCCTGGCCGTTCTTGGCAAAGCCGGCCGTCCCGTGCTTCTCACCGGGCCAGGCATCGAGCCCTCACTGGCAAGCGACGCCTATCGAGTAGCTATTACGAGTGATGGTTCACCGGCTGCAACTGCCGGCGTCGCGGCTTTTGCCGCGCTCTTCGCTGGCACCTCAGTGGAGCCGATTCTGGTGGGAGCGTACTCGCGCGCAATTGGTGACGACGAGCCGATGAGGGAGATGGGCCGTGCGCGGGCGCATCTCGAGGAGCTTCGAGCACACTTCGCTGACGATGTGCCCCTGCAGACTCGCATCTTTGAATGCGAAGGAAACGAATCGACGTCCCATGCCATTGTCCGGGGCGCCAATGAGCTGGAGGCTTCCCTGATCGCGATGTCGACGCATGGGCACAGCGCCCTGAGGCGGATTGTCGCCGGGAGCACTGCCATGGGGGTCCTGAAGCAGTCGACGCTGCCGGTGCTGTTGGTCCCCGCCGAATAACGACGAAGCCCGGGTCCATGGACCCGGGCTTCGTATTCCGGTTTCTCAGGACGCGGGAGTGCTACTCCTTGTCGTCGTCCATGTCGTGGTCCATTTCCCCGTCACCGTTGAGTGCCTGAACAGGGGCTGTGAGCTCAACTGAGCCCGCATTTTCGAAGGTAAGGGTCAGGTGTACCTCGGTGCTATCGGCCTTGAGGCCGCCCTCGATGCCGAGAATCATGACGTGCAGGCCGCCGGTCTTCAGTGTTACCTCGCCGTTCTCCGGGATGGGGATGCCCCCCTCCATCTGGCGCATGCTGCTGTCGACAACCTCGTGAAGCTGAGCCTCCGAACCGACATCGGCACTGACCGACAACAGAGTATCAGCGGCACCGCTGTTCTTGATGGTCATGTAGACGGCGGCGACGTCGGTAACGCTCTCGCGGGCGTACGCTCCCTCAATCGCGATATCGCCGATGGTTGCGGATCCCGTGGAATGGTCACCGCCATTGCTGTCTCCGTCATCATCATCGTCGTCGCCACAGGCGACGAGTGCCAGCGAGACGAGAGATACGAGCGCAAGGGCGACGAAGCCCCGGCGGACTAGCGTGATACGGTTCAACTTTCAGTCCATCCTTCTTCAACAAGCTTCTTGATGTCGTGTGCCCAGGCATCTCGGGTGACACCGAGGGGATACACGAGGTGAGCGAGGTTGTCCTCGGCCGTGAATGCGAGCACGTAGGCGCCATGGTCGACGGCATAATCGCCCTTGTCGTTGAGCGGCACCTTCTGCGCAGGATTCATACCGAGCTGGCGTTGGAGGTTTTCGAGGTCTTCGGTGTCGCCGGTGAGTCCAATGAAACGCTCGTCGAATGCGTCCAGCCAGGTACGCATTGCTTCGGGCGTGTCACGCTCGGGATCGGAGGTTACGAAGACTACCTTCACCCGGTCGGCAATCTCGGGACCGAGATCGTCGAGGGTTCGAGCGATATCGAGCATGTGGGTTGGGCAAACGTCGGGACAGTGGGTGTATCCCACATAGAGAAGTGTGAGATAGCCTTCCGTCTCCGCCGTAATGTCATAGTCCTCCCCCGAAGTATCCGTAAGCACAAAGTCGGGCTTTCGGGGCTGGGGAGAGACTTGCACGCCGAGGAAGGCGGGCTCGTCGTCACCGACGGTGATTTCGGGAATGCTGGTTGCGGTAGGGTCGCCTCCGCCATCGTCATCGCTGCCACAGGCTACGAGGCCAAGGCTCGCGACTGCGATTGCTGCGAGAGCGAGGACCAACCAGGAGCGTACTGTGCTCATGGAGTTCATCCTTTCGTTGTGGCTGTCTTCAGCCGTTTCTGACGGGCCAGTTCCCGGTCGTAGCGGGCGCCCTTGCGTTCTTCGTCGTTCGCCCACTGCACCGCCACCGCAACGAGTGCCAGCAGGCCCAGTGCTTCGCCTCCCACGAACATGAGAACTCCGGCGGCCTGCTGATCGAGGAGGGGGCTTGGCCCCCACGCCCGAATCGTCTCCTGAAGTGCCGGATACATCACCTGGTCGGGCTCGTAAAAGAGCAAGCCCAGGAATGCATGGATCGGCACGAGTGCCAGGAGGTAGAGAAGACGTATGGGATACGCGAGATTCCACCGCGTTGGATTCGCCGGTACGACCGGCCACCAGTAGTGAATACCGGCAAAAAGAAAGAGGCCGTAACCGCCGAAATGGAGCCAGTCGCGATCGAGGGACGCCTCGAAGATAGGTGTCAGGTACCACATGGTCGGGATCAGTGCGAAGAGCACAAGCCCGACCAGCGGGTGACTGAACACATGGAAGGGCCCTGAATGGAGGACCGGGTAGAGCCAGGTTTGCCTTCGCTCCCTTCCTGCCGCGATGAGCAGGAGGGTGAGCGGGGCCCCGGCCAGTAGTAGTGGCGGCGCGATGGTCACCAGGATGAAGTGTTGAAGCATGTGCACGAACAGGAAGGTGTGGTCATAGGCCGAGAGCGGGCCAAGTACCGTCAGCGATACCAGCGCCAGTCCCGCCATGAACGAGACCAGCCGCCAAACGGGCATCTGGCGCCGGTAGCCGGTGGCACGGACGCTGCGGAACATGAGGTAGTACGCCACGGCCGTGGCCGCAATCAGGTAGACGAGGACCGGCTCCACAGCGACGGTGGTAAGCACCTGCGGAAAGCTGGGCGCGGGCACTGTTTGCACTGAGCAAACGACCACGAAACCGAACGCCG